>NZ_JBITFF010000019.1:128928-149737 GCF_044455885.1 Streptomyces sp. NPDC051109 | reverse complement strand
ATCCACCGAAGTGGACGGGGTATCAACTTCTGGCGTTGATTTTTGGCACGCTGTTGAGTTCTCAAGGAACGGACGCTTCCTTTGTACTCACCCTCAGTGACTCACTGGGGGTTTCCTCCGGGCTTCGTTCTTCGTTTCCAACTCTACCAGATCATTTCTTCGTCGTTTCCGACTCGGATTTGAATTCGGCGGCCGTTGGGGGCCTTTGCCTTTCGGCGCTCCACCACTTTAGCGCTTATCCCTTGCGGCTCATAATCGAGCCACTGGATTCGAATTCGGGCATGCCGAAATCGACCCCGCCAGGGGAACGTCGTAGGTAGTGGGTTGGCCGCCCCGGGGGTCTGCTGATGGCAGTGCCCCGTTCAAGCGGCTCGGGCTACGTTAGGCCTCCGCCAAGGTGGAGTCAAGTTGAACGGCGGCGTGGCGCATGGGCGCGATAAGGGCTCACCGTCGGGTCGTGCGTGATCCAGTAGCGGTACGGATGATCCGCGCCCGCGCCGCCGACTCCCGTGCGCGGCCCGTTGCTCACCAGGTCGGACGAGGTCGCGGTGCCGGAAAGCAGGGTCAAGGGGGAATCGGGGCCGGCGCAGAGGTCGGCGCCGTCCAGGGAACGGTCGACCGCCAGGGCGGTGGCCAGGCGGGCCGGGCCTTTGGCCAGTTCCCGGTCGCTTCTGGCGGAAAGTCGACGTTTGCGGGCCAGGTCGGCGCCCACGGTGATCTCGCCCGCGCGCAGCAGCACCCCGCTCGCGTGGCCGGGCGGACCGCACACCAGGTTCAGGCTGAACCACATGCCGTAGATGAAGTAGACGTACGCGTGTCCGGGCGGACCGAACATCGATGCGTTGCGCGGGGTGCGCCCCCGGTAGGCGTGGGAGCCCGGGTCGGCCTCCCCCTCATACGCCTCCACCTCCGTGATGCGGAGCTCCACGGGGCCTTCGGGTGTACGGCGGACCAGGATCCGGCCGAGGAGGTCCGGGGCCACGGTGAGGACCGGCCGGTCGAAGAAGGACCGGGCCAGGGGCGTACGGTCGGGGCGCGCGCTCATCCGGTCGAGCGTAGTACAACGTGCAGATCTGCAACCGGGGCCGAAGGTTCCGCGTTTGTCAGGGTGTACTCGTAAGCGGTAGTCGCACGAGCCTTCAAGGGGAGTCAGAGCATGGGGTTCAAGAAGCTGTTCGCGGCGCTGGGTGCCGGCGGTGCTTCGGTGGACACGATCATCACCGAGCCGAACGTCGTGCCGGGCGGGATCGTCCAGGGCGAGGTCCGCATCCAGGGCGGTTCCGTGGAGCAGCAGATCGAGGGCCTGTCCGTCGGCCTCCAGGCGCGGGTCGAGGTGGAGGGCGGCGACCAGGAGTACAAGCAGGACGTCGTCTTCACCAAGCAGCGCCTCGGCGGTGCCTTCCAGGTGCAGGCGGGCGCCCTGCACGTGGTGCCGTTCGGGCTGGAGATCCCCTGGGAGACGCCGATCACCCACTTCGGGGGCCAGCACCTGCACGGGATGAACATCGGGGTCAGCACCGAGCTGGAGATCGCGCGCGCGGTGGACGCCGGCGACCTCGACCCGATCAACGTGCACCCGGTGCCGGCGCAGCAGGCGATCCTGGACGCCTTCCGCCAGCTCGGCTTCAGCTTCCGCAGTGCGGACATGGAGCGCGGGCACATCCGCGGGACCCGCCAGACCCTGCCGTTCTACCAGGAGATCGAGTTCCTGCCCCCGGCGCAGTACCGCGGGCTGAACCAGGTCGAGCTGACCTTCGTCTCGGACGGCCGCGAGATGGACGTCGTGCTGGAGATGGACAAGAAGTCGGGGCTGTTCTCCGAGGGCAGTGACACGTACCGCTGCTTCCAGGTGGGTCTGCAGTCGTACCAGGGGACCGATTGGGCGGCGTACCTCAACCAGTGGATCGCGTCCGTGGGTTCGCAGCGCAACTGGTTCTAGGCTCGGCCCGTCAACCGGTACTGGTTCGCGATCAGGAGGTTCAGCAGTGGCCGAGCAGAAGAGGGCGCCCCTTCCGCACGATTTCCACCCGCAGGTGCACGAGTTCTCGGTGGAGAGCGCGGACCTCGATCCCGGTGGGGAGCTGGGCGACGCCCAGGTGCTGAAGGGCGGGAACGTCTCTCCGCACCTGCGGTGGGAGGGGTTCCCGGAGGGGACGAAGAGCTTCGCCGTGACGTGCTTCGACCCGGACGCCCCGACGGGCAGCGGGTTCTGGCACTGGGTGCTCTTCGATCTGCCCGCTTCGGTCACCGAGCTGCCGGCAGGGGCGGGCAGCGGGAAGTTCGAGGGGCTGCCCGCGGGGGCCGTGCACGTGCGCAACGACTACGGCACGAAGGACTTCGGCGGGGCGGCTCCGCCGGCCGGGGAGCGGCACCGGTACGTGTTCACCGTCTACGCGGTGGACCAGGAGAAGCTGGGTCCCGGTGCGGACGTCTCGCCGGCGGTCGTCGGATTCAACCTGCGGTTCCATTCGTTGGGGCGGGCTCAGCTGATCGGTGAGTACGAGGGCCCCGCGAGCTGATCGTTCGCCGTGCGTTTGCCCGGTCCTGGTCTAAAGACGACCAGGACCGGGCATTTTTATTGCGTTGTCCCGCGTGGCGCGCGCGGCCAGAGTGGTCGCGGGCCCTGCCGCCAGTGTGGTCGCGGGCCTGCACACGGGAGGTGGGCGAGATGCGGGACACGCTGGTGCTGAATGCGAGCTTCGAGCCGCTGTCGACGGTGACGCTGAACCGGGCTGTGGTCCTGGTGCTCCAGGACAAGGCCGTGGTCGAGCAGTCGCACCCGGAACTGCGTGTGCGCGGTGCCTCCCTGGATCTTCCGCTGCCGCGGGTGATCAGGCTGTGCCGGTACGTACGGGTGCCGTTCCGAAGACATGCTCCCTGGTCGCGGAGGGGGGTGCTGGTCCGGGACCAGCACCGGTGCGCGTACTGCGGGAAGCGCGCGACGACCGTGGACCACGTGCTGCCGCGGGCCCAGGGCGGTGGGGACACGTGGTTGAACACGGTGGCGTCCTGCGCCGAGGACAATCACCGCAAGGCGGCCCGGACTCCGGAGGAGGCGGGGATGCCGCTCCTCCGGAAGCCCTTCGTGCCGTCTCCGGCGGATGCCATGCTGCTGGCCCTGGGGGTGGGGGGCCGTGAGGCGCTGCCCGAGTGGCTGGAGCGTTCCGCCTAGTACGGGCGGCGAGGCCGGTACGGCTGGATGACCGCAGGTGCGCTGGGTGACGTACTTCCCGTACGTCGCTCAGCGCAGCAGCAGCTGGACGATGGCGAGCACGCCGACCACGACGATGACTCCCCGGAGCACGGTCGGTGAGAGGCGGCGGCCGACCTTGGCGCCGATCTGGCCGCCGAGGGTGGAGCCGACGGCGATCAGGACCACGGCCGTCCAGTCGAACTCGGCGACGAAGAGGAAGAAGACGGCCGCGATGCCGTTGACGAGGCCGGCGAGGACGTTCTTGACGGCGTTGATGCGCTGGAGGTCCTCGTGGAAGGACAGGCCCATCAAGCCGACGTAGAGCACGCCCTGCGCGGCGCCGAAGTAGCCCCCGTACGCGCTGGCGAAGAGCATTCCGGTGAGCAGGGCGGGGCCGCCGTCGGGGTGCCCGGGTTCGGTGCCGGCGGCTTCCTGGCGCCTGCGCAGGGCCGCGGCGAGGCGGGGCTGGAGGACGACGAGCACGAGGGCGAGTCCGATGAGGACGGGCACGATCGTGTCGAAGGAGTCCGACGGCAGGGTGAGCAGCAGGATGGCGCCCGCGAGTCCCCCGACGAGGGAGACGGCGCCGAGCCGGAGGATGCGGCCGCGCTGGCCCTGGAGCTCCTTGCGGTAGCCGATGGCTCCGCTGATGGAACCGGGCACCAGGCCGAGGGTGTTGGACACGTTGGCGGTGACGGGCGGCAGTCCGGTGGCGAGCAGCACCGGGAACGTGATGAGGGTGCCGGAGCCGACGATGGTGTTGATCGTGCCGGCGCCGATGCCGGCCGCGAACACCGCGAGTGATTCCCAGGGGGACATCGAGAGCAGAGACATGGACTGAGCCATCCCCTTTGCATGAGTGAGTCGCCTCCCCGCCATGAAGGTCGAGGGGCCTCACTGATCATGCAGGAGGGGACGGGCAGGTCAGTCGATGGGGGGCTGTTCGCGGCGCTCGGCGGCGGCCTTGTCGGCCGCGCCGGCGCCATGGCCGCCGTCCTTGCCGGTGTTCTGCGGGTTGAATCCCGAACCTCCGCCCATGGGGCCGAAGTTGCCCATGGCTCCCGAGAGGCCCTTGAGGGCGTCTCCGATCTCGCTGGGCACGATCCAGAGCTTGTTGGCGTCGCCTTCGGCGATCTTCGGGAGCATCTGGAGGTACTGGTAGGCGAGGAGCTTCTGGTCGGCGTCTCCTGCGTGGATGGACTCGAAGACCGTGCGGATGGCCTGGGCCTCGCCCTCGGCCTTCAGTGCGGCGGCCTTGGCCTCACCCTCGGCGCGCAGGATGGAGGACTGCTTCTCGCCCTCGGCGCGCAGGATCTCGGACTGCCGGACACCTTCGGCCTGGAGGATCGCGGCGCGCTTGTCCCGGTCGGCGCGCATCTGCTTCTCCATCGAGTCCTGGATGGAGGTCGGCGGCTCGATCGCCTTGAGCTCGACGCGGTTGACGCGGATGCCCCACTTGCCGGTGGCCTCGTCGAGGACTCCGCGCAGGGCGGCGTTGATCTCCTCGCGGGAGGTCAGGGTCCGCTCCAGGTCCATGCCGCCGATGATGTTGCGCAGGGTGGTGACGGTGAGCTGCTCGATGGCCTGGATGTAGCTGGCGACCTCGTACGTCGCCGCCCGGGCGTCGGTCACCTGGTAGTAGATGACGGTGTCGATGTTGACGACGAGGTTGTCCTGCGTGATGACCGGCTGCGGCGGGAACGGCACGACCTGCTCGCGCAGGTCGATGCGGTTGCGGATGGAGTCGATGAACGGGACGACGATGTTGAGGCCCGCGTTGAGGGTGCGCGTGTAGCGGCCGAAGCGTTCGACGATGGCGGCGCTGGCCTGCGGGATCACCTGGATCGTCTTGACCAGTGCGATGAAGACCAGAACCACCAGAATGATCAGGACGATGATGATCGATGACATGCGGTTCCCCGTGCCCTTCCGGCTGTCCGTGCTGCCCCGTTGATCGGAGTCTCGCAGACCCCGGGGCCGCGGGTCGGCTCCTTAGCTCAAGCTCGACAAGCTCACATCACGACCGCGGTGGCTCCGTCGATCTCCACGACGTCCACCGACTGGCCGGGTTCGAAGCTGCTGTCCGCGTCGAGGGTGCGGGCGGACCAGATCTCGCCGGCGAGTTTGATCCGGCCTCCGCTGCCGTCGACGCGTTCGAGGACGAGCGCGCTTCTTCCCTTCAACGCGTCGATTCCGGAGCGGTGTTGGGGCCGCTGCTCACGGTGGTGGTTGGCGATCGAGCGGACGACGGCGACGAGCGCCACAGACACGATCACGAAGACCAGGACCTGGGCGACCACTCCCCCGCCGAACGCCGCCGTGACCGCGGCGGCGAGCGCGCCGACGGCGAACATGCCGAACTCGGGCATCGCCGTCAGGACGAGCGGAATGCCCAGTCCGACCGCGCCGATGAGCCACCACAGCCACGCGTCGAAGTTCACATGGTCATGGTAGGTCGGGCAGGCACGGTCGGGACAGGGTGCGACGGCGCGCGGACCGACAGTGCGGGCCGGCCCGTACGGGCGGTGCCGGTACGGGCGGTGCACGTACCGGCGCCGCCCGAACCGGTGGCCCTGCTAGCGCAGCGGGAGGCCCTGGGCGGTCCAGCGGTCGCTGTCGTTGCGCTCGACGACCAGGGGGAGGCCGAAGCACAGCGAGAGGTTGCGCGAGGTCAGTTCGAGGTCGATCGGGCCCGCGGTGACGACCTTGCCCTGCCGGATCATCAGGACGTGGGTGAAGCCGGGGGCGATCTCCTCGACGTGGTGCGTGACCATCGCCATGGACGGCGCGAGCGGGTCGCGGGCGAGGCGGCCGAGGCGGCGCACGAGGTCCTCGCGGCCGCCGAGGTCGAGGCCGGCGGCGGGCTCGTCGAGGAGGAGCAGCTCGGGGTCGGTCATCAGGGCGCGGGCGATCAGGGTGCGCTTGCGCTCGCCCTCGGAGAGGGTGCCGAACTTCCGGTCGAGGTACTCCGTCATGCCGAGGCGGTCGAGGAAGGCGCGGGCGCGCTGCTCGTCGATCTCCTCGTACTCCTCCTGCCAGGTAGCCGTCATGCCGTACGCGGCGGTGAGGACGGTCTGCAGGACGGTCTGGCGCTTGGGGAGCTTGTCGGCCAGGGCGATCCCGGCGACACCGATGCGCGGGCGCAGCTCGAAGACGTCGCTGCCGGGCTTGCCGAGGGTGCTGCCGAGGATGGTGGCGGCGCCCTTGGTGGGGAAGAGGTAGCTGGAGGCGAGGTTCAGCAGCGTGGTCTTGCCGGCGCCGTTGGGGCCGAGGATCACCCAGCGCTCCCCCTCCTTCACCGACCAGGAGACCTGGTCCACCAGAGCCCGGCCCTCGCGGACCACGGATACGTCCACCAGCTCCAGAACATCGCTCATGAGCGTGTTGTCTCCCCTTGCAGTCTCGGTTTCGTCTGTGCACCGGTAGGCGCAGCCCCAGGGGAAAACCTACGCCACTCGGCGAGGGGTCCGGGCGCCAGGTTGGCCGCGGGGGCCGATCCGGGCCGATCCGTAAAGTGGGGGAATGCTTTTCGAACCACGTTCAGGGCGGTTGGCCGCCTGGGGGAACGCACTGCTGGCCGGTTTGGCCTCGCCCGACGAGGCCGTGTTGTCGATCGTGGGCGAGGACGCCGTGCACCGGGTGGAGGGGCTGCCGGGCGAATCGGGTCCGGTGGGTCTGACGCTGGCGCTCGGCCGCATGCGGGCGCTGGGAGTGACCGGGCTGCGGGTGGCGCTGCCGGCGCCGGGCCATCCGCTGGGGCTGAGCGGGCCGGCCGAGTTCAACGCGCGGGCGCTGGAGGCGGAGGAGGCGGTCGTCGCGGTGGGCGCGGCGCTGGGTCTGGTGCCGGAGGTGGCCGAGGCCGGGCCGCAGGGGGACGTGCACGTCTCGGTGACGTGGCACTGCCTGCCCGTACGGGAGGCCCCGCCGGCGGACGTGCCGTCGCTCGGTGAGGCGGAGCGGGAGCTTGCGGAGGCGCTGCGCGAGGCGACGGGGGCGCTGACCCGGCTGGACGTGGCGGGGTCGGGGCCGGTGGCGGAGGCCGCGCTGTCGGCGTACCGGGCACGGGCGGACGCCGGGCGGGAGGTGCTGGCGCCGGGGTATCCGGCGCGGGCGGTACGGGTGCTGGCGCTGGCGCAGCGGGTGGACCTGCTGGTGTCGCTGGCGTACGAGCACGGGCCGGGCGGCGCGGTGGCCGCCTCGGAGATGGCGGCGCGGGCCGAGGCCTTGCGGCCGGTGGAGCGGGTGGCGCGGCGCGCGCTGGTCGCCGCGTACAACTCGGCGGTCGAGGAGCGCGAGCGGGGCTAGACGTCCAGGGGTGTCCCGTGTCCGGGACGCACTGCGGCCCCGCTTCCCGGGGAGAGGTGGGGGAAGCGGGGCCGGTGCGTGGGCGCGGGTCAGGCGTTGACGCCCGTGTTGCCCCAGGCGGCGTTCAGCAGGCCGATCACCGTGACCGTGTTGCCGACCACGTTCACGGGGACGTCGACGGGGACCTGGACCTGGTTTCCGGAGACGACGCCGGGCGAGCCCACGGCCTGGCCGTCGGCCGACGCACCGCCGTGCGCCGAGGAGACGCCGGCGCCCGCGGCAAGGAGGCCGCCCGCGATCACGGAGATGGCAGTGGCCTTCTTGATGTTCTTCACGTTGTTCGTCCTCCAGTACGTCTGCCGCGGCCAGCCGCCGCGACACGTCATGTAGAACGGTCATCCGACGAACGGGATACGCCATGTGGGCTACATACACCCGACCGTATGAATCCGAGATCGGAGCCGGACGGTGCCTTCCGGCCGGGTTCAGTCCGCGATGCCGTGCCTGACCGCCCACAACGCGGCCTGGGTGCGGTCCGCGAGGTCCAGCTTCATCAGGATGTTCGACACGTGCGTCTTGACCGTCTTCTCCGACAGGACCAGCGCGCGGGCGATCTCCCGGTTGGAGCGGCCGTCCGCGATCAGCGATAGCACTTCCTGTTCCCGCTCGGTCAGCGAGCCTCCCCGGCTCGACGACGGCGGTCCCTCCTGGGAGAGCAGCGCCTCCGCCACCTCCGGCTGGAGCAGCACGTGGCCGGCGTGGACGGAGCGGATGGCTCCGGCCAGCGCGTCGGGGTCGATGTCCTTGTAGACGTATCCGGCGGCGCCGCCCCGCAGGGCCGGGACCACCGTCCGCTGCTCGGTGAAGCTGGTGACGATCAGCACCCGCGCCGGGTTCGCCAGGGCGCGCAGCCTGCGCAGGGCCTCGATGCCGTCGGTGCCCGGCATCTTGACGTCCATCAGGATCACGTCGGGCCGCAGCTCCTCGGCGCGGGCCACGCCCTCCTCCCCGTCGGCGGCCTCCCCGACCACCTCGATGTCCTCCTGTACCTCCAGGAACGTGCGCAGGCCGCGGCGGACCACCTGGTGGTCGTCCACCAGCAGGACGCGGATGGGCGTGTCAGCCACCGGGGACCTCCATCTCGATCGTGGTGCCCGTACCGGGCTCCGAATGCACGGTGAGGCTGCCGCCGACGCCGCTCGCCCGGTCCCGCATGGAGACCAGGCCCAGGTGGCGTCCGGCCGCGCGGATCGAGGAAGGGGAGAAGCCTCTTCCGTCGTCCGTGACGGTCAGCACGGCCCCCGCGGCCCGGCGGGCGAGGGTGACCTCGACGCGGTCGCCGCCCGAGTGCCGCAGGGCGTTGTGGAGGGCCTCCTGGGCGACCCGGAGCAGCGCCTCCTCCTGGGTCGCGGGGAGGGCCCGTACGCCGTCACAGGTGAAGGTGACGTGCGCGGTGTGGGCGCGGTCGAGTACGTGGACCTGGTCGCGGAGGGTGGCGACGAGGCCGTCCTCGTCGAGCCCGGCCGGGCGCAGCTCGGTCACGGCGGAGCGCAGCTCGTCGGCGGCCTCCGCGGCGAGGGCGGCGACCTGCTGGAGCTCGCCCTTGGCGCGGGCCGGGTCGCGGTCGACGAGGGCGGCGGCCGCCTGGGCGGTCAGGCGGAGCGAGAAGAGCTTCTGGGCGACGGCGTCGTGCAGCTCGTGGGCGAGGCGGGAGCGCTCCTCGGCGATCGTGAGCTCGCGGCTGCGCTCGTAGAGGCGGGCGTTGGTGAGGGCGATCGCCGCGTGCTGGGCGAGGAGGGCGAGGAGCTCCTCGTCCTCCTCGGTGAAGCCTCCGGGGCTCTTCTTGTTGGCGAGGAAGAGGGCGCCGAGGGTCTCCTCGCCGTCGCGGACGGGCTGGCCGAGGAAGTCGGACATCTCGGGGTGGGCGGGGGGCCAGCCCTCGAAGCGGGGGTCCTTGCGCACGTCGGCCAGCCGCTCGGGGCCGTCCTGGTGGAGCATCGCGGCCAGGATGCCGTGCTGGCGGGGCAGCGGGCCGATGCGGCGCCACTGCTCCTCGCTGATTCCGTCCACGACGAACTGGGCGAAGCCGCCGTGGTCGTCCGGGACGCCCAGGGCCGCGTACTCGGCGTCCAGCAGCTGTCGGGCGGAGACGACGATCGTGCGCAGGACGTCGCGGACCTCCAGTCGGCGGCTCATGGCGAGGAGCGCGGTGCTCACGGCGGCGAGGCCGCCGCGGGGGCCGCCGAAGACGGGACTACCAGTCATGGGCTCACCGTACTCGCGGCTCTGACCTGCGGGATCGGGCCCGGGCCCTAGGACTGGGGGCGGTGTGTCCTCCTCCTTTCGGAGGGGGGCGCGGGGGCCGTCTCTGCCCTGGGGATGAGGGCGGCGGCGGGCCCGTGGTCCTCAGGGTGGAGAATTCCGTTACGGATTGCGTTGCTGTCGCAACGCTTGGTGAGACTGTTACGTGGGCGATGTGAGCCCGCGCATAGGACCCAGGTCACTTACGAAGGCGCCTAGTGGACGCATAAAGACCGCGTCAGCGCTGCCGTACCTAGCGCCCGGCCCGGAATTCCGGGCTCGTCGGCGCCCCCTGATCCACTAAGCGGGATCGTACGTCACACCTTTGCCAGGCGATTTTGCCGCCGCTAAGAATTGCTCCCGTCGCACAGCGCCGCGGATCCCGGATCCGAGCGGCGCTTTCCTGCGGCTCCCGCTATTCGAAGAGGTTGCTACGCATGTCCAAGACCAGCACCCCCGGCCACAGTCGTCGTATGACGAAGGCGCACAAGATGTCCTTCGCCGCGTTCGCCACCATCGGCGCCGCCGCCCTGGCCGCCACCGTCGTCCCCGCCGGCACCGCCGACGCCGGTACGACCGTGACCGCCGCCCCCGTGGCGTGGAGCCAGGCCGTCGAGGGTGTCCAGGCCAAGACCGTGCAGCACCTCAGCGCCCAGACCAAGCTGGCCACGGACGCCGCGAAGGTCGAGGCCGCGATCAAGGCCAAGGCCGCCGCGACCGCGAAGGCGAAGGCCGACGCCGAGGCGAAGGCGAAGGCCGAGGCCAAGGCGAAGAAGGACCGCGAGGCGAAGGCGGCTGCCAGCCGTTCCACCGTCCGCAAGCCGGTCTACGCGAACAACCTTGACGGCTGGATCAAGGAGTCGCTTGCGATCATGAAGGCGCACAAGATTCCGGGCACCTACAACGGCCTGTACAAGAACATCATGCGCGAGTCGAGCGGCAACCCGCGGGCGATCAACAACTGGGACATCAACGCCCAGAACGGCATCCCCTCGAAGGGCCTGCTCCAGGTCATCAAGCCGACCTTCCTCGCGTACCACGTCCCCGGCACCCCGCTGGACCAGTACCACCCGGTCGCCAACATCGTCGCCGCGGCCAACTACGCCGCCGACCGCTACGGCTCGATCGACAACGTCAACAGCGCCTACTAAGGGCCGCTGGCGGGCGGAGCAACCCCCATGCGCCTCAGGGCGGCACCCGGTGTCCGGGTGCCGCCCTGAGGCGTTGGTGCGGGGTGTTCGCGGAGCGGTACGACTAGTTGCGCATGACCTCGGGCTCGTGGCGGCGCAGCAGCTTCTGCACCGCGAACCCGCAGGCCACACCGATGAGCAGCAGGATCGTGATGTTCACGCCCCACTGCGCGACGGAGTGCTCCCACAGCGGGTCGGTGTTGGTCGGGTTCTGCTGGTCCCACGGCGGCATGAGCTTGCCGAGGTCGAGGGTGGTGCCCGCGGCGGCGACCGCCCAGCGCGAGGGCATCAGCCAGGCGAACTGCTCCAGGCCCGGCGAGTCGTACACCTGGAAGAGGATGCCGGTGAAGACGACCTGGACGATCGCGAACATGACCAGCAGCGGCATGGTCTTCTCGGCGGTCTTCACCAGCGAGGAGATCACCAGGCCGAACATCATCGACGTGAAGCCGAGCGCGGTGACCGACAGGCAGAGCTCGACGGCCGGCGGCATGAGCAGGCCCTCGGTGGGCAGGTCGCGCGGGATGAAGCCGATGGCGCAGATGACCGCGCCCTGGATGGCCGTGATGAAGCCGAGGACGATCACCTTCGACATGAGGTACGCCGACCGGGACAGACCGGTGGCGCGCTCGCGCTCGTAGATGACCCGTTCCTTGATCAGCTCACGGACCGAGTTCGCGGCACCCGAGAAGCACATGCCCACGCAGAGGATCAGCATGATCGTGCCGGCGTCGCCGTTGAATCGGGACGGCGGCTTCGGCGGCGCGAGGCCGAAGGTCGCGGGGATGACCGTCGAGACCACACCCAGGACCGCGGGCAGGATCAGCATCAGGGCCATGAAGCCCTTGTCGGACGCGATCACCGAGACGTAGCGGCGGATCAGGGTCCACAGCTGGTCGCCCCAGCCCTGTGCCTTCGGCGGCATCATCTGCTGCATCGGCGGCATGGCGACCTGCTGGGGGGCGACCGCGTCGAGGTCGGCGGCGTACAGCTGGTAGTGCTGCGAGCCCTTCCAGCGGCCGGCCCAGTCGTAGTCGCGGTAGTTCTCGAACGCCGAGAAGACGTCGGCCCACGTGCTGTAGCCGAAGAAGTTCAGCGCCTCGTCCGGCGGACCGAAGTAGGCGACCGAACCGCCCGGGGCCATGACCAGCAGCTTGTCGCACAGCGACAGCTCGGCCACGGAGTGCGTGACGACGAGGACCGTGCGGCCGTCGTCGGCGAGGCCGCGCAGCAGCTGCATGACGTCGCGGTCCATGCCCGGGTCGAGGCCGGAGGTGGGCTCGTCGAGGAAGATCAGCGACGGCTTGGTGAGGAGCTCCAGGGCCACGGACACGCGCTTGCGCTGACCACCGGAGAGCGAGGTGATCTTCTTGTCCTTGTGGATGTCGAGCTTGAGCTCGCGCAGGACCTCGTCGATGCGGGCGGCGCGCTCGGCCTCGGCGGTGTCGCCGGGGAAGCGGAGCTTGGCCGCGTACTTGAGGGCCGTGCTGACCTTCAGCTCCTTGTGCAGGATGTCGTCCTGCGGGACCAGGCCGATGCGCTGGCGGAGCTCCGCGAACTGCTTGTACAGGTTGCGGTTGTCGTAGAGGACGTCGCCCTCGTTGGCGGGCCGGTAGCCGGTCAGCGCCTTGAGGAGCGTCGACTTTCCGGAGCCGGAGGGGCCGATGACGCCGATGAGCGACTTCTCCGGGACGCCGAAGGTGACGTCCTTGAGGATCTGCTTGCCGCCGTCGACCGTGACCGTGAGGTGGCGGGCCGAGAAGGAGACGTCACCGGTGTCGACGAACTCCTCAAGCCGGTCGCCGACGATCCGGAACGTCGAGTGGCCGACGCCGACGATGTCGTTCGGGCCGAGCAGCGCGGTGCCGGACTTGGGCAGCGGCTGGCCGTTGACGTAGGTGCCGTTGTGGCTGCCGAGGTCGTGGATCTCGAAGCGGCCGCCCGTGGAGCGGAACTCCGCGTGGAGGCGGGAGACCTGGAGGTCCGATACGACCAGTTCGTTCTCCAGCGCACGGCCGATCCGCATGACGCGGCCGACGGCGATCTGGTGGAACGTGGTCGGGCTGCGGTCACCGCCGTAGGCGGGGGCCGCACCCTGCTGCTGCGGGACATGCGGCTGCTGCGGCTGGTGGTGCGGCTGGTGGGCGGCCGCCTGCTGCGGCTGCTGCTGCCAGGCCTGCTGCTGCGGCTGGTGGGCCTGCGCCTGGTACGCCGGTGCGGCCTGCTGGGCCGGGGCCTGGTAGGCGGGCGCCGGGGCCTGGTAGGCCGGAGCGGCCTGCTGCGGTACGGCCTGCTGCGGCGCGGCGGCGGCTGCGGCGCTCAGATTCAGCCGCGGCCCGTCGGTGGCGTTGCCCAGGTGCACCGGCGTGCCGGGCACGAGCTCGGCCTGCTGGACCCTCGCGCCGTGCACGTAGGTGCCGTTGGTGCTGCCGTGGTCCTCAATGCCCCAACCCCGGCCGTTCCAGGCGATGGTGGCATGGCGCCACGACACCCGGGCGTCGTCGATGACCACGTCTCCCTGGGGGTCGCGCCCCAACGAGTACGACCTGGACGGATCGAGCGTCCAGGTCCTTCCATTCAATTCCAGTACGAGTTCCGGCACTCCAGCCCCACTTAAGTCCCCCGAGAATCCCCCTGACGCCAGGGAGTCCGACGTCAGGGAGTCTAGGGATGGCGAACATCCGGGGGAACTATTTCAGGCCTGCGGCCACATGTGGAATCGGGGCCTTGCCAGGGCGTCTACGCCTGCCCGTTGACGGGGGCGAAAGTCACCCGGAGAGTGAGATACGGGACTTCTCGCCCTGGCTGACCCCGTCCCGCTCGGCACGCACGCTCGACACGCACCGGGGGTACGCATGCGCCGCATTCGTTGGGGAGACGTGGTCCTGACGGGCATCGCCGCCACCGGCTGGGCCCTCGTCGCCATGGCCGCGGTCGCCGCCCTCGGGCTCCGCCTGCTGGGCGCCGACGCCGCGGGAGGCTCGCTCGGGGCGATGACCGCCGCCGTGGTCGTTCTGGCGATCGGCGGCACGGTCACCCCGTCGGGGGACGTGTCCGTCCTCGGGATCACCGGGCCGGGCGCCCCGTCCTCGCTGGACGTCATGCCGCTGGGGGTGGGGCTGGCCGGGGCGCTGGTCCTGGCCCGGATCTTCCTGCGCTCGATCCGCAGCGGGGCGCCCCGGGGTGAACTCGCCGCCCGGGCGGCCGCGGTGGCGGCGCTGCTCGTCGCCGCGGCGGGCGGTCTCGCCCGGGCCGGGCACGAGGTGGTCACCCTGGACGGGCCGCAGTTGCCGAGGACGCCGTCGGAGCTGGCGGTCCCGGGGATCGGGGACATCGGCGGGCTGCTCCCGGACCGCGTGGGCGACCTGATCGACACCCGGACCCGGGTGGGGTTCTCGGTGGAGAGCGGGCCGACGCTGCTGGGCGCGGCGGTGTGGGTGCTGTGCGTACTGGCGGTGGCGCTGCTCGCGTCGCGGCGCGGGCCCGCGGCCTTCGCCCGGCTGCGGCCGGCGGTGTCGGCGCTGGTGACGGCCCTGCTGGTGGCGGTGGCGGCGGGGCTGGCGGCCGCGGTGTGGGCGGCGGCGGGCGACGAGCATCCGGGGCGGGTGCTGGGCGCCGCACTGCTGGGGGCGCCGAACGGGGCCTGGGCGGGGGTGCTGCTGGGGCTCCTCGTACCGTTCGACGGCCGGGCCACGGGCACACTGGGCCGGCTGCTCCCGGATCCGCTGGACGATCTCCTGGGGGCGTCGGCCCGGGAGCCGGTGACGGTGTCCCGGCTCGCGGAGTACGACGGGCGGGTCTGGCTGCTGGTCGCGGGGGCGGGGCTGCTGCTGCTCTGCGCCGGTGTGCTGGCCGCCGTACGGACTCCGGGGCGCGGGATCGCGGTGTGCGCGGTGCGGCTGTCGGCCGTGACCGGGGCGGCGCTGGCGGTGCTGGCGCTGCTGACGGCGGTGTCGGTGGACGCCTCGCTGTCGGTGCTCGGCGTCGATGCGGTCGGTGCCGGGCTGGATCTGCGGGGCGACGTGCTGTACGCACCGGCGCTCGGGGCGGCCTGGGGCGCGTTCGCGGGCGGGGCGGGGGCCCTGCTGGCCGGGCGCCGCCGTCCGCCGCAGCCGGTGCCGGTGCACGCGGCCCGGCCCCGCGGGGCGGCAGGGCCGGTCCCCGGCGCGCCGGCGGCCCCTTACCGGCCTCCGCCGGGGCGGCCGTACCCGTACTCCCCGCCGGAGCCTGAGCCCTGCGCGGAGCCGGACGGCTCCTGGGACGTCACGGTCACCCGGCTTCCCCGCAGGCCCGCAGGCCGGCCGGCGCCGCGCCACCGTCCGCCGTTCACCCCGCCGCCGCCCCCTCCCCCGCCGCCGCCGCTGGGGCCGCCGGGCTGAGGCGCCGGGCCGGGAGCGGGCGTGTCGAATCGAACACGCTCGGCCACGGCGCCGCCCCGAAGGCTTCCTTCACCTCCCCGTCGGCCCGTGTTCACCCCTCAGGCACCCTCCCGCCGTCCCCCGGGCGGCTGCGATCGGCGGCGCCGAAGGGCGTTGCGCCGGAAAATGGTTCCGGCAGGTGGGACGGGGGTCCAAGCGGGCAGGACGGGAAGATACGGTGAGGGCACCATGAGCGCTTCGCAGACCTCCGACGTCCCCACCCTCCTCGTCAAGATCTTCGGCAAGGACCGTCCCGGGATCACCGCCGGGCTGTTCGACACCCTCGCCGCCTACTCCGTCGACGTCGTCGACATCGAGCAGGTCGTCACCCGTGGCCGCATCGTCCTGTGCGCCCTCGTCACCAAGCCCGCCGACAGCGGCGAGGGCGAGCTGCGGGCCACCGTCCACAGCTGGGCCGACTCGCTGAAACTGCAGGCCGAGATCCTCTCCGGTACCGGTGACAACCGGCCGCGCGGCAGCGGCCGTTCCCATGTCACCGTGCTCGGGCATCCGCTGACCGCCGAGTCCACGGCAGCCATCGCCTCCCGGATCACCGCGACCGGCGGCAACATCGACCGCATCTTCCGGCTCGCCAAGTACCCGGTGACGGCCGTCGAGTTCGCCGTCTCCGGTGTGGAGACCGAGCCGCTGCGCACCGAGCTGGCCACCTCCGCCTCCCACATCGGCGTCGACGTGGCCGTGGTCTCGGCCGGGCTGCACCGCAGGGCGCAGCGCCTGGTCGTCATGGACGTGGACTCGACCCTGATCCAGGACGAGGTCATCGAACTGTTCGCCGCGCACGCCGGCTGCGAGGCCGAGGTCGCCGAGGTGACCGAGCGGGCCATGCGCGGGGAGCTGGACTTCGAGCAGTCGCTGCACGCCCGGGTGAAGCTGCTGGCCGGGCTGGACGCCTCGGTCGTGGACAAGGTCCGCTCCGAGGTGCGGCTGACGCCGGGCGCCCGGACCCTGATCCGCACCCTCAAGCAGCTCGGCTACCAGGTGGGTGTGGTCTCCGGCGGGTTCACCCAGGTGACGGACGATCTGCAGGAGCGGCTGGGCCTGGACTTCGCCTCGGCCAACACCCTGGAGATCGTCGACGGGCGGCTGACCGGCCGGGTCACCGGCGAGATCGTGGACCGGGCCGGCAAGGCGCGGCTGCTGCGCCGCTTCGCCTCGGAGGCCGGGGTACCGCTGTCCCAGACGGTGGCCATCGGTGACGGCGCCAACGACCTGGACATGCTGAACGCGGCCGGGCTGGGCGTGGCGTTCAACGCCAAGCCGGTGGTCCGCGAGGCCGCGCACACGGCGGTGAACGTGCCGTTCCTGGACGCGGTGCTGTACCTGCTCGGGATCACCCGGGAAGAGGTCGAGGCCGCCGGCCTGACCTGAGGCGCGCACGGACGAGGACGGGCCCCGGCGCGGTCGATCCGCCGGGGCCCGTCCTCGTGCTCATGCGTGCTCGTACTCGAACCTGCGTCGCGGCGCTCGTGGGCCCGCTCAGTGGTCCTTGGGCGTCCAGTAGTCCAGCAGCGTGCCCACCCCGTGCTCCAGGGATTTCCAGGAGCCGGTGAAGGAGACGACGGCCAGGGCGGCGGTCGGGAAGCCGGTGCGGCCCATCCGGGCCAGGGCGTCGCCCTCCGCCCGCCCGGAGAGGGCGTCGGCGAGGGCGTGCATGCCCGGGTTGTGGCCGATGACGAGGAGGTCCTTGACCTCGTCGGACGTCTCGTTCAGGAGGGCGATGAGCTCGCCCGGCGAGGCGTCGTACAGACGCTCCTCGTAGTGGGTCTTCGGCCGGTGCGGCATCTCCTGGACGGCGAGCTTCCACGTCTCACGGGTGCGGGCGGCGGTGGAGCAGAGGGCCAGGTCGAAGGCGATGCCGGTTTCGGACAGCTTCAACCCGGCGGCCGGTGCGTCCTTGCGGCCCCGTTCCGCCAGAGGGCGTTCGTGGTCGGGCACCTCGGGCCAGTCGGCCTTGGCGTGCCGGAGGAGGACGATCCTGCGGGTTGTGTCGGCGCTCATGGCTCCCAGCTTCCCATGAATCGG
Organism: Streptomyces sp. NPDC051109; assembly: GCF_044455885.1. Taxonomy (NCBI): domain Bacteria; kingdom Bacillati; phylum Actinomycetota; class Actinomycetes; order Kitasatosporales; family Streptomycetaceae; genus Streptomyces; species Streptomyces sp. NPDC051109. Next base: position 132,287 of record NZ_JBITFF010000019.1, on the reverse strand, counting down.
GCCGTGGGGCGCAGGGTGTTGGGGGCTCGGCAGTGGTCGGCCGCGGGCTCCGCCGCAGGGACCCGGTCAGCCGACGACGCGCAGGATCTGCTCGGTGACCTGGAGGATCGCGGAGGCCTCGCCGGTGGCGGCATGCGCTTGGCCGGAGCCGGCGAGGAGCAGCAGGAGGAGGCCGAATGCGAGCGCGGGAAGGGCCAGCGCCCACCAGTGCAGCCGGGTGCTGGCGCCGTGGATTCGGGGACCGGGGGTATGTGTGGGGGCCGACATGGCCGCCTCCGTGGGTACGCGGGGTGGGACTGGCTCGCTCTCTTCGAATCTATGGATTCCAAGGCGCGGTGCCCATCCGGGACACACCCCAGTCGACCCTGACCCTGGCCCCCTAGGGGTTGGGGGGTTACCCCTACCCCCGAGGGCCGTGTCAGGGGGAGACGACGGTCGCGATGACGGAGATGACCACGGTCACGACCAGCATCGCGCCCAGCACCAGGCCGAGCTTCTTGTGGCTGTTCTGCGGGTTCGGTTCGAGTACGGGCGACATGCCGCTCAGTCTCGCATGCCGCATTCGTCCTCGATCGTGCGGTCCCGGCCGGCCAGGACGCCCAGCGCGACCTGCGGGACCAGCAGGGCCGCCATGACGGTGAGCGGGAGGTCCCAGCCGCCGCTGTGCTGGTAGAGGGCGCCGACGAGGAGCGGCCCGGGGATGGAGATGAGGTAGCCGGCGCTCTGGGCGAAGGCGGACAGCTTGACCACGCCGGCCGGGGACTTGGCGCGCAGCCCGATCATGGTGATGACGAGGGGGAAGGCGCAGTTGGAGACGCCGAGCAGGAGAGCCCAGGCCCAGGCTCCGGCGGCGGGGGCGAAGTGGAGGCCGGTGTATCCGATGAGGCCGAAGACGCCGAGGGTGACGGCGATGGCCCCCTGGTTCTTCATCCGTCCGGCCAGGTTGGGGATGACGAAGGCGAGCGGGACGCCCATGACCATGGTGACGGCGAGCAGGACGCCCGCGGTGGAGGCGGAGACCCCGGCGTCGCGGAAGATCTGCGGGAGCCAGCCCATGGTGATGTACGCGCCGGTGGCCTGTAGGCCGAAGTAGCAGGCCAGGGCCCAGGCGGTGCGGCTGCGGACGATCTTCGGGCCGGCGTCCGCCCGTACGGTCGCGGCGGCCGCGGAGTCCGCGCCCCGCTTCTGGCGCCGGGCGGCGGCCGCCGCGGGCAGCCAGGGCAGTACGGCGACCAGCGCGAGCACGGCCCAGACCAGCAGGCCCGTGCGCCAGCTGCCGCCGAGGGCGGAGGTCATGGGCACGGTGACGGCGGCGGCGAGCGAGGTGCCCAGGGCCAGGGCCATGGAGTACAGGCCGGTCATGGTGCCCACGCGGTCCGGGAACCAGCGCTTGACGATGACCGGGAGCAGCACGTTGGTCAGGGCTATGCCCGCCAGGGACAGGGCGCTGGCGGCGAGGAAGCCGGCGGCGTTGTGCGTGAGCGGCCGGATCAGCAGCCCGGTGGCGACGGCGGCCATGCCCGCGCAGACGACGGCGGCCGGGCCGAAGCGGCGGGAGAGCCGGGGCGCGGTGACGCCGAAGACGGCGAAGCAGAGGGCGGGGACGGAGGTGATCAGTCCGGCGACGGTGCCGCTCATGCCGAGGCCCGTGCGGACCTCCTCGAAGAGGGCGCCGAGGCTGGTGATGGCGGGCCGCAGGTTGAGGGCGGCCAGCACGATGCCGACGATGAGGACCGGGCCGAGCCAGGTGGGGTCCGGTTGCGCTTGCGGGCTCGCGGGGGCGGCGGAACGGGACGGTGCGGGTATCGTGCGCGCGGCCTCGGGCCGGTTCAGGGTCTGGATTTCTTCGTCGGGCATTACCCCATCATAGAATCATGGGATGATTGGTTGTCACGTCACCTTCAGACCGGACTCGGATAGGAACCCGCCCGCATGCCGTTGACCTCGCCCCGGCGCTCCGCGCTGGTCGACCAGGTGATCGCCCAGCTCAGGAACCAGATCACGTCTGGCGAATGGCCCGTCGGGGCCCGCATCCCCACCGAGCCGGAGCTGGTGGAACTGCTGGGCGTCGCCCGCAACACCGTCCGGGAGGCCGTCCGCGCACTGGCGCACAACGGGCTGCTGGACATCCGTCAGGGCTCGGGCACGTACGTCATCGCCACCAGCGAACTGGCCGGAGTGATGCACCGCCGCTTCGCGGGCGCCGACCCGCGGCACGTCGCGGAGCTCCGCTCGACGCTGGAGTCCGCCGCGGCCCGGCTGGCGGCGGAGCGGCGCACCGATCGGGACATGGGGCAGCTGGACGCACTGCTGGCGCGCCGCGAGGAGGCCTGGGCGGGCGGGGACGCGGAGCGGTTCGTGGCGGCGGACGTCGCGCTGCACATGGCGGTGGTGGCGGCCTCGCACAACGAGGTGCTCATCGAGCTGTACGCGGACCTCGGCGACCTGGTGGCGGACTGGCTGCGCACGGACGTGGGCACGGAGCTGGATCCCGCGGCGCACCTGGACCACGCCCGGCTGATCGAGGCGGTCCGGCGCGGGGACGGGGACGCGGCGGCCTCGGAGGCGGCGGGCTACCCGTTCGCGTGCCTCGGCGGGAAGTAGCCTCGCGGAAGCCTTCCGGGGTCACGGCCGCTGGTGGGTCACCCAGGCCGAGCGGACCTCCTTCCAGCAGCGGCTGGTGAGCTCGATCCGGCCGGCCGGCGGCAGGGCGACGGCGGCGCTGTCCGCGTCCACGTCCCACCAGCGGTCGCACTCCACGTGCAGGCGCAGCAGATCCGTCTCCGGATAGCCGTTGAGGCAGGTGGCCGACACCTGCGAGCCCTCGATCACGGTGTCGCAGTCGGCGCCGAACAGTTCCCGGGGGGCAGGCGGCCGGGGCCGTGCGGGCGGCTCGGCGGGGATCTCGTCGAGGTCCACGGCGGCGGGCTCGACGGCTGCGGGCTCCACTGCGGCGGGCTCCACGGCGGCGGGCTCCACGGCGGCCACCGCCTCCGGCCCGGACAGCGCGTCGCCCCCCTCGGGCCGCGCGTCGGCCCCCGGGATCAGGAACCCCGTCAGGACCACCGAGGTGACCAGCAGCGATACCGCTCGGCTCCGCCTCGCGCGCACTCCCGTACCTCCTCCCCGCACGAGCCGGGAAGATCCCGACTCGGTCAGTTTGCAGGCATCTGTCCCGGTTTTCGACTCGAGAAGATCCGGTCGGAGGGCGGAAATCTGATCGAACACCCGGCCCGGCTCCCCGCCCCCACCGGCGGAAACGGCGGCGGGGGGCGCCCCCCCCCGGGGGGGGCCGCCCCCCCCCCCCCCCCCCAAAAAAAAAAAAACCCCCCCCCCCGGGGGGGCCCCCCCCCCCCCCG
>NZ_JBITFF010000019.1:0-128920 GCF_044455885.1 Streptomyces sp. NPDC051109 | reverse complement strand
TGTCGTTTTTTTATTATTTTTTTTTTGGGGGGGGTGGGTTAATTTTTATGCAACCCCCGGCCCGGCCCCCCCCCCCCCCCGGGGGCACGGGGGGGGGGCCCCCCCCCGGGTGGGGGCCCCCCCCCGCCGCCGTACGGACGTACGAGTACCTCTGCGTACCCGTCTGTGCCCCGGTCAGGCACCCATCGCGTGCAGGCCGCCGTCCACGTGGACGATCTCGCCGGTGGTCTTCGGGAACCAGTCCGACAGCAGGGCGACGATGGCCTTGCCCGTCGGCTCCGGGTCGCTCATGTCCCACTCCAGCATCGAGCGGGAGTTCCAGACGTCCGCCAGGTCCGAGAAGCCCGGGATGGACTTCGCGGCCATCGAGCCGAGCGGGCCGGCCGAGACCAGGTTGCAGCGGATGTTCTCCTTGCCCAGGTCACGGGCGAGGTAGCGGCTGGTGGCCTCCAGCGCGGCCTTGGCCGGGCCCATCCAGTCGTACTGCGGCCAGGCGAACTGCGCGTCGAAGGTGAGGCCGACGACGGCCGCGCCCTCCGCCGGGAACAGCGGCTTGCAGGCCATGGTCAGCGACTTCAGCGAGAACGCCGAGACGTGCATGGCGGTGGCGACCGACTCGAACGGGGTGTTCAGGAAGTTGCCGCCCAGGGCGTCCTGCGGCGCGAAGCCGATGGAGTGCAGGACGCCGTCGAGGCCGCCGAGCTCCTCGCGGACGAGGCCCTCAAGACGGGCCAGGTGCTCGTCGTTGGTGACGTCGAGCTCGATCACCTTGACCGGCTTGGGCAGCTTCTTGGCGATGCGCTCGGTCAGCGTCGGGCGGGGCCACGCGGTGAGGATGACCTCGGCGCCCTGCTCCTGGGCCAGCCGGGCGGCGTGGAAGGCGATGGACGACTCCATCAGCACGCCCGTGATGAGGATGCGCTTGCCGTCGAGAATTCCGCTCATGGTGATCAGTGACCCATGCCCAATCCGCCGTCAACGGGAATGACGGCTCCTGTGATGTACGCGGCGTCGTCGGACGCCAGGAAGCTCACGGCTGCCGCGATCTCCTCGGGCTGCGCGTAGCGGCCCAGGGGCACCTGGCCGACGATGCCCGCACGCTGCTCGTCGGTGAGCACCTTCGTCATGTCGGTGTCCACGAAACCGGGGGCCACGACGTTGAAGGTGATGTTGCGCGAGCCGAGTTCGCGGGCGAGCGAGCGGGCGAAGCCGACCAGCGCGGCCTTGGAGGCCGCGTAGTTGGCCTGGCCGGCCGAGCCCAGCAGCCCGACGACCGAGGAGATCAGGACGACGCGGCCCTTCTTGGCACGGAGCATGCCACGGTTCGCGCGCTTGACCACCCGGAAGGTGCCGGTGAGGTTGGTGTCGACGACGGACGCGAAGTCCTCCTCGGACATGCGCATCAGCAGCGTGTCCTTGGTGATGCCGGCGTTGGCCACCAGCACCTCGACCGCGCCGTGCGCGTCCTCGATCTGCTTGTAGGCCTGCTCCACCTGCTCGGAGTCGGTGATGTCGCAGCGGACCGCCAGGACGCCGAGCGCGGTGAGCTCCTGCGGCGGCTCACCCGACCGGTACGTGATCGCGACCTTGTCGCCGGCCTGCGCGAAGGCTCGGGCGATGGCGAGGCCGATGCCCCGGTTTCCTCCGGTGACGAGAACCGAGCGGCTCAACGGATCACCCTTTCGACTAGCTGTCTGAGTACCAAAAACCTATAGGGCAGGTCCCCCGAGCGGAGAATCGATCTCCCACAGGGCCTCGGTACGGGCTCTGTCGAGTCCCTACAGAAAGATGTAGGCACAAGAGCCCCGAGCGCGACATGATCGAGGCGACCGGCCCCGACCCCGGGAGGACCACCGTGCCCCATTCCATCGACGCGGCCTTCACCGCGCTGCCCTTGCGGGCGCTCGCCGACGCGGCGCTCGCCCGGGCCCGCGCGCTGGGCTGCGACCATGCCGACTTCCGGCTCGAACGGATCCGCAGCGCCTCCTGGCGGCTTCGGGACGCCAAGCCATCGGGCAGTTCCGACACCACCGACCTCGGGTACGCGGTCCGCGTGGTGCACGGGGGCAGCTGGGGGTTCGCCTCCGGCGTGGACCTGACCATGGACGGCGCCGCCAAGGTGGCCTCGCAGGCCGTGGCCATGGCGAAGCTGTCCGCGCAGGTCATCAAGGCCGCGGGTTCGAACGAGCGGGTGGAGCTCGCCGACGAGCCGGTGCACGCCGACAAGACGTGGATCTCCGCGTACGACGTGAACCCGTTCGAGGTGCCGGACGCGGACAAGGCGGCCCTGCTCGCCGACTGGAGCTCGCGTCTGCTGGCCGCCGACGGGGTGGCGCACGTCGACGCCTCGCTGCTCGCCGTCCACGAGAACAAGTTCTACGCCGACACCGCCGGCACCATGACCACGCAGCAGCGCGTCCGCATCCACCCGCAGCTCACCGCCGTCGCCGTGGACGCGACCACCGGCGAGTTCGACTCGATGCGCACCATCGCCCCGCCGGCCGGGCGCGGCTGGGAGTACCTGACCGGCACCGGCTGGGACTGGGACGCCGAGCTGGAGCAGATCCCCGGGCTGCTCGCCGAGAAGATGCGGGCGCCCGGCGTCGAGGCGGGGCGCTACGACCTGGTCGTGGACCCGTCCAACCTGTGGCTCACGATCCACGAGTCCATCGGCCACGCCACGGAGCTGGACCGGGCGCTGGGGTACGAGGCGGCGTACGCGGGGACCTCGTTCGCCACCTTCGACCAGCTGGGCAAGCTCAAGTACGGCTCCCCGGTCATGAACGTGACCGGGGACCGCACCGCCGAGCACGGGCTGGCCACCGTCGGCTTCGACGACGAGGGCGTCCAGGCGCAGAGCTGGGACCTGGTCAAGGACGGCACCCTGGTCGGCTACCAGCTGGACCGCCGGATCGCCAAGCTCACCGACCTGGGCCGGTCCAACGGCTGCGCCTTCGCCGACTCCCCCGGGCACGTGCCCGTCCAGCGGATGGCGAACGTCTCGCTCCAGCCGGATCCGGGCGGGCTGTCGACCGAGGACCTGATCGGCGGGGTGGAGCGCGGCATCTACGTCGTCGGCGACCGCTCCTGGTCGATCGACATGCAGCGCTACAACTTCCAGTTCACCGGGCAGCGCTTCTTCCGGATCGAGAACGGCAAGCTGGCCGGGCAGCTGCGCGACGTCGCCTACCAGGCCACGACCACCGACTTCTGGGGGTCGATGGAGAAGGTCGGCGGCCCCCAGACCTACGTCCTGGGCGGCGCCTTCAACTGCGGCAAGGCCCAGCCGGGCCAGGTCGCGGCCGTCTCGCACGGCTGCCCGTCCGCGCTGTTCCGCGACGTGAACATCCTGAACACCACGCAGGAGGCCGGCCGATGAGCCGTACGAAGCCCCACGAGATCGTCGAGCGGGCACTGGAGCTGTCCACCGCCGACGGCTGCGTCGTCATCGCCGACGAGGAGTCGACGGCCAACCTGCGCTGGGCGGGCAACGCGCTCACCACGAACGGCGTCACCCGCGGCCGGACCCTGACGGTCATCGCCACCGTCGACGGCAAGGAGGGCACGGCCTCGGGGGTCGTGTCGCGCTCCGCCGTGACCGCCGAGGACCTGGAGCCGCTGGTCCGGGCCGCCGAGGCCGCCGCCCGCGGCGCCGCCCCCGCGGAGGACGCCCGGCCGCTGGTCACCGGGACCCCTGCCTCTCCCGACTTCACCGAGGCGCCGGCCGAGACCTCCTCGGCGGTGTTCGCGGACTTCGCCCCGGCCCTCGGCGAGGCCTTCGCCCGGGCCCGCGCGGGCGGCCGGGAGCTGTACGGCTTCGCCAACCACGAGCTGGTCTCCACGTACGTAGGCACCTCGACCGGGCTGCGGCTGCGCCACGACCAGCCGAACGGCACCCTGGAGCTCAACGCCAAGTCCCCCGACCGGCAGCGCTCGGCGTGGGCCGGCCGCTCCACCCGGGACTTCAAGGACGTGGACCCGACCGTGCTGGACGCCGAGCTCGCCGTACGGCTGGGCTGGGCGGAGCGGAAGATCGACCTGCCCGCCGGCCGGTACGAGACCCTGCTCCCGCCGACCGCGGTGGCCGACCTCCTCATCTACCAGATGTGGTCCGCGGCGGCCCGCGACGCGGTCGAGGGCCGGACGGTGTTCTCCAAGCCCGGTGGCGGCACCCGGCTCGGCGAGAAGCTGTCGCGGCTGCCGCTGACCCTGCGCAGCGACCCGAACGCACCGGGCCTGGAGTCCGCGCCGTTCGTGATCGCGCACAGCTCGGGCGACGACGCGTCGGTCTTCGACAACGGCCTGCCCGTCCCGGCGACGGAGTGGATCCGCGAGGGCGAGCTGGCCCGGCTGACCACGACCCGGCACAGCGCGGCCATGACCGGGATGCCGGTCGCGCCGGGCTTCGGGAACCTGATCCTGGACGGCGGCGGCGACCGCTCGCTGGAGGAGATGGTGGCCTCCACCGAGCGGGGTCTGCTGCTGACCTGCCTCTGGTACATCCGCGAGGTGGACCCGGCGACGCTGCTGCTCACGGGCCTGACCCGGGACGGCGTCTACCTGGTGGAGAACGGCCAGGTCGTCGGCGAGGTGAACAACTTCCGGTTCAACGAATCGCCGGTGGACCTGCTGTCGCGGGCCTCCGAGGCGGGCCGGACCGAGAAGACCCTGCCGCGCGAGTGGAGCGACTGGTTCACGCGGGCCGCGATGCCCGCGCTGCGGATCCCCGATTTCAACATGAGCTCGGTCAGCAAGGGTGTCTGACCACCTAGACTGAGCTTTTGGCGTGACGCATTTCCCATCTGAAGGAGTCGAGAGACCGTGACGGACATCGTCGACGAACTGAAGTGGCGCGGGCTCTTCGCCCAGTCCACCGACGAAGAAGCGCTGCGCAAGGCGTTCGCGGACGGTCCGGTCACCTTCTATTGCGGCTTCGACCCGACGGCGGCCTCCCTGCACGTGGGACACCTCGTGCAGGTGCTGACCGTACGCCGGCTCCAGCAGGCCGGACACCGGCCGCTGGCGCTGGTCGGCGGGGCCACCGGTCAGATCGGCGACCCGCGGCCCACGGCCGAGCGGACGCTGAACGACCCGGAGACGATCGCGAACTGGGTGACCCGGCTTCGGGGCCAGATCGAGCCGTACCTGTCCTTCGAGGGCGAGAACGCCGCGATCATGGTGAACAACCTGGACTGGACGGCGGGCATGTCCGCCATCGAGTTCCTGCGTGACATCGGAAAGCACTTCCGCGTCAACAAGATGCTGACGAAGGACTCGGTCGCCAAGCGCCTGGAGTCCGACCAGGGCATCAGCTACACCGAGTTCAGCTACCAGCTGCTCCAGGGCATGGACTTCCTGGAGCTGTACCGGCGCTACGGCTGCACCCTCCAGCAGGGCGGGTCCGACCAGTGGGGCAACCTGACCGCCGGTCTCGACCTGATCCACCGCCTGGAGCCGCACGCCGAGGTGCACGCGCTGGCGACCCCGCTGATGGTCAAGGCGGACGGCACCAAGTTCGGCAAGTCCGAGAGCGGGTCCGTCTGGCTCGACCCGGAGATGACCACCCCGTACGCGTTCTACCAGTTCTGGCTGAACGTGGACGACCGGGACATCTCCACCTACATGCGGATCCTGTCCTTCAAGTCCCGCGAGGAACTGGAGGAGCTGGAGGCGCAGACCGCCGAGCGGCCGCAGGCGCGCGCCGCGCAGCGGGCGCTGGCGGAGGAGCTGACCACCCTGGTGCACGGCGCCGACCAGTGCGCGGCCGTGATCGCCGCGTCGAAGGCGCTGTTCGGCCAGGGCGAGCTGGCGGACCTGGACGAGGCCACGCTGGCCGCGGCCCTGTCCGAGCTGCCGCACGCCGAGGTCGCCGAGCTCGGCCTGGTGGTGGACCTGCTCGCGGAGACCGGGCTGGTGGCGAGCAAGTCGGCCGGCCGCCGGACCGTGAAGGAGGGCGGTGCCTACGTGAACAACGTGAAGGTCACCGCCGAGGACGCGGTCCCCGCCAAGGAGGAGCTGCTGCACGGGCGCTGGCTGGTGCTGCGCCGCGGCAAGAAGAACCTGGCGGCGGTCGAGGTCACGGGCGCCTGACGGCTGCGGCCCGAGGGCCGCGAGCCCGAGCGCGGCGGAGGGGCCGGCGCGGATTCACCTCCGCCCGGCCCCTCCGTCGTGCCGCCCTCAGGTCGTCTGTTTGGTGCCGCCCCGGACCGACTTGTACAGCATGTCGCCGAGGCCCACGATCAGGACCGCTCCGGCGAGCTGCAGCAGGTGCCGGGTCCAGTCGATGCCCGGGGTCTCGGCGACGCCGATCCAGCCCGCGACGGCGTTGCCGAGGATGGCGCCGACCATGCCGAACAGCGTGGACAGCCAGATCGGCTGATGCTGCTTGCCCGGCAGGATCGCGCGGGCTATGAGGCCCAGCACGAAACCGACGATGATCGCCCACAACCATGACATGTCGAGCCTCCTCGTGGCGCGTGGTGCGCATGTGGGCCCAGTTTCGACCCGTCCGGCGTACTGCGCATTTCGGACGGCCCCGTTCGGGGGATACCCCCTCTCCTCGCCATGAGGCGGGCGGCGTACGGTGGGAGGGGTCCGGACCGGGGAGTGTCCGGCAGGCGAATCTGGCGGTGGAGCGTGGAGCGGAAGAAGCGGAACGGGGCCGAGGTCTTCCGGATCACCGGGGCCCGGATGGGCCTCGACGAGGACGTACGGGGACGGCAGCGCCGGTACGTCATCTCGATGTCGATCAGGACGCTCTCGGTGCTGGCGACGGTGATCCTGTGGAACGTGGAACGTCACGTGGCGATCGTGACGCTCATCGCGGGCGGGCTGCTGCCGTACGTGGCCGTGGTGATCGCCAACGCGGGGCGCGAGTCGACCCCCTCGCTGCCCTCGCACTTCATCCCGTCACCTGTGCGTCCGGCACTGGACGCGGGAAACCTCAAGAAAAGCTCAGATCAATCATGAAGTTCCGGTGCACTGCACCGGGTCCTGCGTGACATACTGCCTACGCGCTCCGCATCCCCCGTCGGAGCGACGGACCGACGCCGGGCAGCTCCCCCCGTGGCTGCTCGGCGTCGCCTTTCCGTGGCAGGGGTTTGTAGGGTTGAGGCGTGAACTCCCCTGACTCCCCTGACTCCCCCGACCTCACCGGTTCCACTCCGCCTCCCCGTGCCGCCGAGGCGCCCGCGCCCTCCTGCTCGGCCAAGGGCTGCCGCGACGCCGCCGTCTGGGTCCTGGCGTGGAACAACCCGAAGCTGCACACCCCGGAGCGCCGCAAGACCTGGCTGGCGTGCGAGGAGCACCGGGAGCACCTCTCGCAGTTCCTGGGGGTCCGCGGGTTCCTCAAGGACGTCGTGAAGCTCGACGAGTGGGTCCAGCCGGAGGGCTCGGAGCGCCCGTAGCGGCATCGGCTGGGCGGCCGCCGGGGCGGCCGCCCTCAGCCGCCGATCGCGGACATCGGCCGGTCGGGCTGGAGGAAGGACGGGTCGTCGAGTCCGGACCCGGCCTTCTTGCCCCACATCGCCACCTTCCACAGGCGGGCGATCTCCTCGTCCGGGGCGCCCGAGCGCAGCGCGGCGCGCAGGTCCGACTCCTCGGTGGCGAACAAGCACGTACGGATCTGGCCGTCGGCCGTGAGCCGCGTACGGTCGCAGGCCCCGCAGAACGGGCGGGTGACGGAGGCGATCACCCCGACGGTGGCGGGGCCGCCGTCGACCACCCAGCGCTCGGCCGGGGCGGAGCCGCGCTCCTCGGAGCCTTCCTCGGTGAGCGTGAAGCGGGTGCGCAGCGAGGCGAGGATGTCACCGGCGGTGATCATGCCCTCGCGCTTCCAGCCGTGCTGGGCGTCGAGCGGCATCTGCTCGATGAAGCGGAGCTCGTACTCGTTCTCCACGGCCCAGGCGAGCAGGTCGGGGGCCTCGTCCTCGTTCAGGCCCGGCATCAGGACGGCGTTGACCTTGACGGGGGTCAGGCCGGCCTCGCGGGCCGCGGCCATGCCGTCGATGACGTCGCGGTGGCGGTCACGGCGGGTGAGGGTCTTGAAGACCTCGGGCCGCAGGGTGTCCAGCGAAACGTTTACCCGGTCCAGTCCCGCGGCCTTGAGCGCCTGTGCGGTGCGCTTGAGGCCGATGCCGTTGGTGGTCAGGGACATCTGGGGGCGCGGCTCCAGGGCAGCGCACTGCTCGACGATGCCGACCAGGCCGGGCCGGAGCAGCGGTTCGCCGCCGGTGAAGCGGACCTCGGTGATGCCGAGCTGTGTGACGGCGATCCGGATCAGCCGGACGATCTCCTCGTCGGTCAGCAGATCGGACTTTCCGAGCCACTGCAGGCCTTCCTCGGGCATGCAGTACGTACAGCGCAGATTGCACCGGTCGGTGAGTGAGACGCGCAGGTCAGTGGCCACGCGGCCGTAGGTGTCGAGAAGCATTTCGGGCCCCCTCCCTGTCCGGTCCATAGAGGACGTCCACGCCACTTCGGCTGGATGCCCGGCGCTGTATTCGAGCCTACGCGACGGGTGTGACGCGTAGGGATGCCGGAATGAACGAGACGCGGCGTGGCCGCGTCGTAGAGAAGTACGACGCGGCCACGTTGTGTGCTCGGCTCATGTCACATGTGCACGATGTCAGTGAGCGCCCGTTCCCGTAAGGGAGCGGACCTCCAGTTCCGCGAACTTCCGGGGGTCGGCCTTCTCCTTGGACAGGACGGTGCCCAGCCAGCCCAGCAGGAAGCCGAGCGGGATCGAGACGATGCCCGGGTTCTCCAGCGGGAACCAGTAGAAGTCGGCGTCCTTGAACATCGAGGTGGGCTTCCCGGAGACGACCGGGGAGAAGAGCACCAGGACGACCGCGGAGACGAGGCCTCCGTAGATCGACCACAGCGCGCCCTGGGTGCTGAACCGCTTCCAGAAGAGGCTGTAGAGGATCGTCGGCAGGTTGGCGGAGGCGGCGACGGCGAAGGCGAGGGCGACGAGGCCGGCGACGTTGAGGTCGCGGGCCAGGGCCCCGAGGCCGATGGCGACGGCGCCGATCACGACCGTGGACCAGCGGGCCGCGCGGACCTCCTCCTGCTCGGTGGCGTTGCCCTTGCGGATCACGTTCACGTACAGGTCGTGGGCGAAGGACGAGGAGGAGGCGAGGGTGAGCCCGGCCACGACCGCGAGGATGGTGGCGAACGCGACCGCGGAGATCACGGCGAGCAGGACCGCGCCGCCCGTGGTGCCGCCTCCGCCGCCGACTTCCTGGGCGAGCAGCGGGGCGGCGGTGTTGCCGGCCTTGTTGGAGTTGAGGATGTCGGCGCGGTTGAGCAGGGCCGCGGCGCCGAAGCCGAGGGCGATGGTCATCAGGTAGAAGGCGCCGATGATGCCGATGGCCCAGTTCACGGACTTGCGGGCGGCCTTGGCCGTGGGCACCGTGTAGAAGCGGATCAGGATGTGCGGCAGGCCGGCGGTGCCGAGTACGAGTGCGATGCCGAGCGAGATGAAGTCCAGCTTCGTCGTCGCGTCCTTGCCGTACTTGAGGCCGGGCTCCAGGAACTTGGCGCCCTGGCCGCTGTTCTCGGCCGCCTTGCCGAGCAGGTCGGAGATGTTGAAGTTGAACTTCAGCAGCACCAGGAAGGTGATGAGCAGGGCGCCCGCGATGAGCAGGACGGCCTTGATCATCTGCACCCAGGTGGTGCCCTTCATGCCGCCGATGGTGACGTACAGGATCATCAGTACGCCGACCAGCGCGACGACGGCGACCTTGCCGCCGTCGCTGGTGATGCCGAGGAGCAGCGAGACGAGCACGCCGGCGCCGGCCATCTGGGCGAGCAGGTAGAAGATCGAGACCACGATGGTGGAGGTGCCGGCGGCGGTGCGCACGGGCCGCTGCCGCATCCGGAACGCGAGCACGTCGCCCATCGTGTAGCGGCCGGAGTTGCGCAGCGGCTCGGCGACGAGCAGCAGGGCGACCAGCCAGGCCACGAGGAAGCCGATGGAGTAGAGGAAGCCGTCGTAGCCGAAGAGCGCGATGGCGCCGGCGATGCCGAGGAAGGACGCGGCGGACATGTAGTCGCCGGAGATGGCCAGGCCGTTCTGGAAGCCGGTGAACTGGCGGCCGCCCGCGTAGAAGTCGGCGGCGTCCTTGGTCTGGCGGCCGGCCCAGATCGTGATGACGAGGGTGGCGACGACGAACAGTCCGAACAGGGTGATGATCAGCGGCCGGTGCTCGGTGGCGCCCGCGGCCGCGTTCCCCGCGAGGTGGAGGGGGAGGGCCTCGGTCATTCGCCGGCCTCCATCCGCGCCTTGATCGCTGCGCCCTTCGGGTCGAGTTTCACGGCGGCGTGCCGGGAGTACAGCCAGGCGATCAGGAAGGTCGTCGCGAACTGGGCGAGGCCGAGCACGAGGGCGACGTTGACGTTGCCGAAGAGCTTGGTCCCCATGAACCCGCCGGCATAGCTGGACAGCAGGACGTAGAGCAGGTACCAGGCGATGAAGGCCACGGTCAGCGGGAAGGCGAAGGACCGGTAGGAACGGCGCAGTTCGGCGAATTCGGCGCTCTGCTGGACGGCTGAGAACTCTTCGGCCGTGGGGCTCGCCGTGGGCGTTCCCGCGCTGCCGTGCGGCGGCGCTGCTTCGGTGGTCACGGGGGGCTCTCCTTGTGACGCGGGTGCGGTGGGGACGACGGACAAAACAACCTCCGTGTGGGGGGGGGACGATGGCGCTGATCCCCCCTTGTCAACGGCACGTACGGCGCGTCGGGACGGTTCAACACCCGCTGACTTTTCGGATGATCCTTCAGGATCTGATTTCGTCGAACTGATGGCGGAAAGTCGTACGTCGGCACTAGGTTCACTTGTCATGAACTCGCCGTCCTGCGCGACCCCGCGCGGACGGCTTCTTTCACGGATGATGTGGAGAACCCATGGCTCAGCTGGGGTCACGATCCCCTGAGAGGCGCGGACGTATCGCCGTTCCGGTCGGCCTGGCGCTCACCGCCTCGCTCGCCTTCCTGCCCCCGGTCGCGGCCTCCGCCGCCCCGCTGGGCAACACGGCGGGTACGGCGGCCGCGGCGAAGCCCGACACCACCGGCCCCAAGCTCTCGTACGTCGCGAACCTGACCGCGTACGCCTCGGTGAAGGCCGCGAAGAAGGCCGTCGAGCGGGCCGGTGGAACGGTGGTGACGTCCTATGAGCAGATCGGGGTCGTCGTCGCACACTCCCAGAACCCGGACTTCGCCAAGCAGCTGCGCGCGCAGCGCAGCCTGTTCGTGTCGGTCGGCGCCACCCGGACGGCCCCCCTCCAGACGGTGGCGACCACCGAAGAGGGCACGACGCAGAAGCTCAGCGCGGCGGACGCCGCCAAGGCGGCGGCGACGGCCACGGACGGTCAGGAGCCGCTGGAGCCCAATCAGTGGGACCTGCGGGCGATCAAGGCCGATCAGGCGCACAAGATCAACGATGGCAGCCCGGACGTCACCGTGGGCGTCATCGACACGGGTGTCGACGACACCCACCCGGACCTCGCCCCGAACTTCTCCAAGGGCCAGTCGGCCAACTGTGTCGGCGGCGTCGCGGACACCACCGACGGCGCGTGGCGCCCGTACCCCGACGGCAGCGACCACGGCACGCACGTGGCCGGAACCATCGCGGCCGCGCGCAACGGCATCGGCGTCGCGGGTGTCGCGCCCGGCGTGAAGGTCGCCGCGATCAAGGTGAGCGAGCCGGGCACCAGCCTGTTCTTCACCGAGGCGGTCGTCTGCGGCTTCATGTTCGCCGCCGAGAAGGGGATCGAGGTGACCAACAACAGCTACTACGTCGACCCGTGGCTCTACAACTGCAAGGCGGACGACGACCAGAAGGCGCTGGTGGAGGCCCTCGGCCGGGCCACCAAGTACGCCGAGCGCAAGGGCGTGCTCAGCGTGGCCTCGGCGGGCAACTCGAACCACGACCTGGCGTCGAACGCCATCGTCGACGAGTCGAGCCCGGACGACGGCACCACGGTCCCGCGCACGATCGACCCGCACGTCTGCCTGGACATCCCCACCCAGCTGCCGGGCGTGGTCACGGTGAGCGCGACCGGTGACCAGGGATTGCGGTCGTACTACTCCAGCTTCGGGCTGGGCGTCGTCGACGTCGCCGCCCCCGGCGGCGACAAGTGGCAGGTTCCGGCCACCCCGGACGCCAACGGCCGCGTGCTGTCGACCGTTCCGGGCGGCGGCTACGGGTACAAGCAGGGCACCTCGATGGCCGGACCGCACGTGGCGGGCGTGGCGGCGCTGCTGAAGAGCGCGCACCCGAAGGCCACGCCCTCGCAGCTCCAGGCCATGCTCAAGGCCCAGGCCACGAAGGCGGCCTGCCCGGAGAAGGTCTACGACGCGACGGGCGCGCTGGTCGACGCCACCACCTGCCAGAGCAGGTGGGGCCAGACCGGGTACTACGGCTACGGCGTGGTGGACGCGCTCAAGGCCGTGAAGTAGCGCCTCGACCGCTTGAACGGGAGGGGTCGGCCCGGGGAAGATCCCCCGGGCCGGCCCCTCCCGCCGTTCGGCACCGTCAGGGCTTGATGAGCACCTTCAGCGCGCTGCGGTCGTCCATCGCCCGGTAGCCGTCCGGGACCTCGTCCAGGGACACGGCCCGGTCGAAGACGGGCGCCGGGTCGATCGCGCCGCTCAGCACGTCCTCCAGCAGCTCCGGGATGTACGCGCGCACGGGCGCGACACCGCCGCGCAGGCTGATGTTGCGGTCGAACATCACGCCGAGGTCCAGGCCGGTGCCGCTCCCGTGCGGGACGCCGACGTAGCCGATGGCCCCGCCGTCGCGGGTGATGTTCACGGCGGTGCGCATGGACTGCTCGGTGCCGACGGCCTCGATGACGGCGTGGGCGCCCTGGCCGCCGGTGAGCTCGCGGACGGCGGCCTCGGCGGCCTCCCCGCGCTCGGCGACGACGTCGGTGGCCCCGAAGAGCTTGGCGATGTCCGTGCGGACGGTGTGGCGGCCGAGTGCGATGATCCGCTCGGCGCCGAGGCGCTTGGCGGCGAGGACCCCGCACAGGCCGACCGCGCCGTCACCGACGACGGCCACCGTGGAGCCCTTGCGGACGCCGGCGCCGAGCGCGGCGTGGTGCCCGGTGCCCATGACGTCGGAGAGGGCCAGCAGGCCGGTCAGCAGGTGGTCGTCGGAGACGGCCGCGGCGGGCAGCTTGACGAGGGTGCCGTCGGCGTGCGGGACGCGGACGGCCTCGCCCTGGCCGCCGTCGAAGCCCACGGAGCCCCAGAAGCCGCCGTGCACGCAGGAGGTGTAGAGGCCCTCGGAGCAGTAGTCGCAGGTGCCGTCGGACCACATGAAGGGGGCGACGACGAGGTCGCCGGCCTTCAGGCCGGACACGGCCGAGCCGGTCTCCTCGACGACGCCGAGGAACTCGTGGCCGATGCGCTGGCCGGGCTGGCGCGCGGCTTCGCCGCGGTAGGCCCACAGGTCGCTGCCGCAGATGCAGGCACGCAGGACGCGGACGACGGCGTCCTCGGGGCGCTGGATCGCAGCGTCGGGCACCTCCTCCACGCGGATGTCGTGCGGGGCGTGGATGACGGTGGCGCGCATGGGTGTGCAGCCCTCCGGATCAATTGGTTCAGTCTTGTATGACCGTCCTACCGTACGCCTGTGTCGGCGCGAGCGCCCCGGTGGCCAGCAGGTACTGGGCGGCGGCGTAGGTGGCCATGATCCAGAAGTCGGGGCGCGGCAGCTGCGGCCAGTCGGCGACCCCGGTGGCGATCAGCGTGTCGGAGACCAGGAACAGCGCCCCGCCGAGGCCGGCGCGCAGGCCGAGGGCGCTGGAGCGGTAGGCCATGGCGGTGAGCAGCAGGCTGTACCCGGCGACCGGGATGCGCAGATCGGCCGGCAGGTCCCCCCAGAGCAGCGCGACGGTCCCGACGAGCGCCAGGGCGTACGCGCCCCCGAGCGCGGGGTGTGTTCTGCCCCGGCCGAAGAGCACGAGGTAGCAGACGTGCCCGGCGGCGAAGGAGCCCATGCCGACGAGGAAGGCGGGGTCGGCGTCGAAGAGGAGGGCCAGGTCCCCGCCCCACCCGAAGAGCAGGGCCGCGATCAGCAGCCGGGGCGCCCGCCTCGTGGCCGCGTACGCGACGAGCAGCGGCATCAGCAGCGGCTTGGCGAGGACGTGCCCGGGGTGCCAGCCGGCCAGCAGCGAGCCGAGGTCGAGGGCGGTGGCGACGGCGAAGGCGCCGAGCAGGACGCGGCCGGCGGCGCCGGCTTCCTCGGGCACCGGCCGCGCCCAGGAGGGCGTACGGAACGCACGGGACTCGGTGTCGCTCACGCGGCGTGCTCCGAGGCCTTCGCGGGGGCGGACTCGCCTGCGTCGGCGGCGTCGGCGGCTGCGGCTGCGGGCGCGACCGGGGCGGCGGGCTGCCAGCCGGGGCCGCGGAAGACGCGTCCGGCGCGCTCGCGCCAGCTGCGGGCGGCGCGGACGTCGCGGGCGATGGCGGCGTACTCGTGGGTGGCGACGCGCAGGGGGTTGTAGGTGCTGATGTTCTTGGTGAGCCCGTAAACGGGCTTGTCGCCCTCTCCCACCCAGGAGCCGAACATCCGGTCCCAGACGATCAGGATCCCGCCGAAGTTGCGGTCCAGGTAGCCGCCCTGGGAGGCGTGGTGGACGCGGTGGTGGGAGGGGGTGTTGAAGACGTACTCGTAGGCCCGCGGGAGCTTCCCGATGCGCTCGGTGTGGACCCAGAACTGGTAGAGGAGGTTGATGCCGTAGCAGAACGGGATCGCGGCCGGGTGCACGCCGAGGGCCACCATCGGCAGGTAGAACCACCAGGTGGTGGCGCTGGTCCAGGGCTGGCGCAGGGCGGTGGTGAGGTTGAAGTTCCGGCTGCTGTGGTGGACGACGTGGCAGGCCCACAGGATGCGGATGACGTGGTGGAGCCGGTGCTGCCAGTAGTAGAGGAAGTCCTGGACCAGCAGCATCAGCAGGGCGGTCCACCACAGGAACGGCACGCGCAGCGGGGTCAGTTCGTAGACCGCCGTGAAGACCGCGACGACCGGGATCTTCCAGAGCAGGTCGAAGCCGATGCTGCCGAGGCCCATGGCGACGCTCGTCGCCGCGTCCTTGGCGTCGTAGCCGGCGGCGTCCTCGTCGGGATGGAGCCGGTAGCTCACCACCTCGATGACGGTGAGCAGCACGAAGGCGGGTATGGACCACAGCACGACATCGGGCAGGTTCGGCATGCCCGCACCATAGAGCGGGTTCGGGGGCGCCGCTAGGGGTTGTTACCGATCGGTATCCATCGGGGTTACCGTCGGTTCGCGCGATACTCTCCGGGCCGGGGGGAGGGCGGGGGAATGACGGGCTTCGAGACGGTTCTCTTACGCGTGGCGGGGACGGCGGCGGGGGCGCTGGTGAAGTCCCTGCTGAGCCGGTCCCCGGGGGCCGGGCTGGCGGTGGATCCTGCCGCCCCCGTCCCTCGGTGGCGCCGGCCGGCGGAGCTGGGGGCGGCGGAGGTGCGCCGCCTGACGCAGACCCTGGCGTCACGCCTGGCCCCGGTGTGCGCCCCGCTGCCGGAGCACGAACGCCTGGCGGCGCTGGACGCGGCCGGCGACGCCTTCGCCGCGCTCGGCCCTTTGGGCGCGGACGCCCTGTTCGCGGCGGACCTGGACCCCGCGGCCCTGGCGGCGGCCCTCCCGCCCCCGCCGCCGGGCCTGAACGAGGCCGCGGAACGCCTGTACCGCGAGCTGGTCGCACTGAGCTGCGAACACGCGGTGGAGTACGTGACCACCCTCCCGGCCTTCGGCGCCCGAGCCGATGTTGAACTGGTCAGGCGGACGGGCGAGCTGGGGCGCGCGGTGGACCGCCTCCATCACGCCGGAGCCGGGACGGCGTACGCCTTCGAGGAGCGGTACGCCCGGTACATCACACAATCGCATGGGCGACTCCAGTTGTTCGGGGTGACCACCAGCACGGCCCGGCAGGAGTGGCCGCTCGATCTCGCCTACGTCAGCCTCGCGGTGAGCGACGAACAACAGCTCGTACCGGGTGAGCCCGGGATGCGCCAGACCTCCGTCAGAGCGGAGCAGGCGCTCGGCGCCGCGGACCGGGTACTGCTCCGGGGCCCGGCGGGCTCGGGCAAGAGCACCCTGGTGCAGTGGCTGGCGTTGAACGCGGCCCGGCAGGCCGAGGGGCCGTGGAGTACCCGCGTACCGTTCGTGCTGCGCCTTCGCTCCTTCACGTCGGCCGACAGCCTTCCGCTGCCGGAGGAGTTCCTGCGCGCGTCGGGCGTCCCACTGACGGCCCCACCGGGCTGGGCCGAGGAACTCATGTCCTCAGGCCGGGCGTTGGTTCTGGTGGACGGCGTGGACGAGGTCCCGCAGAGGCTGCGCACCCGCACGGAGACCTGGCTGCGGTCGCTGATCTCGGCGTTCCCGAGGGCCCGGTACGTGGTGACGACCCGCCCGTCGGCGGTCCCGGAGGGCTGGCTGGCCGGCCAGGGGTTCGTACTGCACTCGCTGCTGCCGATGGAGCGGGAGGACATCCGCGCCTTCGTCGCCCACTGGCACACGGCGGCGCGGGCGGAGAACGGACCCGCCGGGGAGGACATCGACGCGTACGAGGCCTCCCTGCTGGAAGCGGTGGGCTCCCGCAGGGACCTGGGCCGGCTGGCGACGAGCCCCCTGATGTGCGCCCTGCTGTGCGCCCTGAACCGGGACCGCCGGATGCAGCTGCCGCGGGCCCGCAAGGAGCTGTACGACGCGGCCCTGGACATGCTGCTGGTCCGGCGGGACACGGAGCGGGAGATCAGCGGGGTCGAGGGAGTCCGCCTCACCCGGGACGAACAGATCTTGCTGCTGCAGAGGCTCGCGTACTGGCTGATCAGGAACGGCCAGGTGGAGACCAGCCGGGACGAGGCCGTCGAGATGGTGGCCGAGTGGCTCGACGCCATGCCGCAGGTACGGGACCAGGGCAGTGCACGGCAGGTCTTCCAGCACCTGCTGATCCGCAGCGGGCTGCTGCGCGAGCCGGTGAAGGGTGCCGTGGACTTCGTCCACCGCACCTTCCAGGATTACCTGGGCGCGAAGGCTGCCGTGGAGTCCCGCGACTTCGGCGTACTGGTGAAGAACGCGCAGGACGACACGTGGGACGACGTGGTCCGCATGGCGGTGGGCCACGCCCGCCCCGATGAGCGGAGCCGCATCCTGCGCGGGCTGCTGAAGCGCGCGGACAAGGTCAAGGGCTCCCGTAGTCGGCTGGTGCTACTGGCCGCTGCGTGCCTGGAGCACGCCCCGGAGCTGGAACCGAGCATCCGGGCCGAGATCGAGCACCGCACTTCGGCGCTGCTGCCGCCACGAAGCCCGGACCAGGCGGACGAGCTGGCCAAGGTCGGTGAACTCGTCCTGGAACTGCTGCCCGATCCGGTCGGCTTGACCGTGGACGAGGCCGCGGCGACCGTCCGCACTGCGGCCCTGGTGGGTGGCCCGCGCGCACTGGAGCTCATCACGGGCTTCCGGGAAGACGACCGATGGGCCGTGTGCCATGAGCTCTCCGCCAGTTGGGGCCGGTTCAAGGGCACCGAGTACGCCGAGGCCGTGCTCGCGCGTGCCACGTTGGGAGACACGGCCTTCCTGGAGGTTTTCACTCCCGAGCAAGTGGCGTTGCTGCCCCGGCTGCGGCACCTCCGCCGCATCCGGTTGGAAGGGGATTACGCCGTTCCCGACGAGATCCTGAGCCACTGCGAACTGGAGAAGGTGTTCTTCAGTCAGAACAACGGGCTGGGTGACCTTTCAGCGCTGGCCCGGCTTCCACGACTGGACATGCTCGGCTTCGACGCCTGCCACATCGCGGGGCTGGAGGGAATCAGGGGGCTTCGGCTGGAAACCCTCTACCTCTACCGGGTCGCCGACGACCTCGATCTCGCACCGATCACCGATCTCCCCGTTCTGACCCACCTCGGGCTCGACTTCGACCCGCCCGTGGACTCCGTCAGCGATCTCCCGGTGAGCGGCCCGCTCACGGCTCTCGGCCTCTACAAGGGTGCGCGGCGCATGAGCCTGGAAGGGCTCGGGGCGTGGCAGGACTTGGCCTGGCTGACCATTTCCGGTGACGGGCAGGCGGCAGAACTCGAACGTCTCGCCCCACCGCCCGCCCTGCGCACGCTGCAGATTCTGGACCACTCCGCCCTCGACCTTCGCGCCGTGGTCCGCCACCAAGGGCTGGTCGAACTCTTCCTGTCGACCAGCATTCTGACGTCCGGACTCGATCCGCTCCGCGACCTGCCACGACTGACCCTTCTCAGCCTCCATCAATGCGGGCCGTCGATCGACATCAGCCCCCTGGCGGACCTGCAGGAGCTGGAAATCCGGCTCTCAGGCGGTGCTCGGATCCTCGGCAGGGAATTGTTCAGCCCTGAGCGGCTCAGGATCACCCGTTCCTGAGCCGCCCCGGCGGGATGGTGCGATCACCAGACGCGGACCGAGCCTCCTCGGGCGAAGGCCGGGCTGGTGGCCTCCGGCGGGACCTGCGTCAGCGGCTCGGCGATCTCCGTGACCAGTGGGCCGTGCTTCGCCGCCAGGCCGTCCAGGAACGGGAGGTCGAAGCCGTACACGCGGGCCGCGTTGCCGCCGGCCATCGCGGCCACCTCGGCCCGCGGGAGGCCCGCGTAGGCGATGCGGAGGCCCTCGCGGGAGAAGGGGGTGGTGCCCTCGTCGTGGGGGTAGTCGCTGCCCCACATGATCTTGTCGAGGCCGATCCGGTCCCGCAGCGGGACCTCGTGGGGGCGCATGAAACTGGCCCCCACGAAGCAGTTGTCCCGCCAGACCTCGCTCGGGCCCTTGCCCATCGCCTCCGCCAGGCCCGCCCCGAATTTGGACTCGGCCGTGGCCGACGCCGCGACCAGGCGGCCGTGGTAGTAGTCCAGCATCTCCATGACCCCCGGGATCCAGCCGGAGCCCTGCTCCGTCAGGACCAGCTTCAGGCCGGGGTGGCGGCGGAACGCCCCGCCGAAGATGAGGTGCCACAGGGCCCGGTGCGAGAACCAGGTCGTCTCGACCATGAAGACCGCCCTCGCGGCCGGTTCGTCGCCGAGCGGCGGCGACGCCGACCCGCCGTGGTGGTTGACCGGGACGTCCAGCTCGTCGCACACCGCCCAGATCGGGTCGTACGCCGCCGAGTACAGCTCGGGGACCGAGGAGCCGGGCGGGACGCCGGGCAGCAGGACGCCGCCCGTCAGGCCGGCTTCACGTGTGCGGCGGATCTCCTTCACCGCCGCGTCCACGTCGTTGAGCAGGATCTGGACCACGCCCGCCCGCCGCCCCGGCGCGTCCGCGCAGAAGTCCGCCAGCCAGCGGTTGTGCGCCTGGAGCCCCGCCCAGCGCATCGCGTACTCCGCGGCCGTCGGCGGCTGGGCCATCAGCGAGGCTTTGGGGAAGAACGGCGGGATCGTGTTCGGGAACACCACCTCCGCCACGATGCCGTCCGCCTCCAGTTCGGCGAGCCGGCGCGCCGAGTTCCAGTTGCGGTCCGCCGTGTCCGCGAGGAGGTCCTCGTACGGGTTCACGTAGGTGGCGGCCCAGGCGTCGAACTCCTCGTGGTACCGCTTCTCCAGGTACGGCTTGTAGTCCAGCAGGTCCGCGCCCGCGTGGCAGTCCGCCGAGATGACCGTGTACCGGTCCTTGTCCGTCATCGGTCCACCCCCAGGACGGGGAAGTCCTCGCCCGTCAGCCAGTGGCGGCCCGTCTCCCGCGAACGGGACCAGGAGGCCTCCACCGACGCCTGGTCGGCCGGCTGGCCGAGCTCCGCCGGGGTCGGGCCGATCCGGCGGGCGAGCGGGGCCAGCTTCTGCGTGTCGAAGCCGAAGACGTCCGCCGCCGCCAGCCCCAGCATCCGGCGGGTCTCGCCGACCGGGATGTCGTGGAAGGTGTTCTTCAGCCACGTCCGGGTGTTCGGCCAGGTCCCCTCGGGGTGCGGGAAGTCCGAGCCCCACAGGATGTTGTCCACGCCGATCTCGTAGCGTTGGGCGAGCTCGCGCCGCTTGGTGTTCGTCGCGCAGACGAACACCTGGCGGTCCAGGTACTCGCTCGGCGGGCGCTTGAGCTCCTCGAACGGAGACAGCTTCTTGCCGCCGTGCGCGCCGAGGTAGAGCCGGTCCATGAACCACAGCTGGTTCGGCAGCCACCAGCAGCCCGACTCCGCGACGCCGAACCGCAGCCCCGGGTGCCGTTCGAAGACCCCGGACCAGAGCAGGAACCACAGCGGGCGGGACGGCCACCACGTGACCTCGGAGACGAAGATGCCCAGGTGGTCGCCGTACTCGTGGCGCGGCGAGGACCCGGAGTGGGTGACGATCGGCATCCCCGTCTCGGCCGCCGCCGCCCACACCGGGTCGTACCGCCGGTCGTGGTACGGCGCCTTGTCCACCCACATCGCCGGGATCATCAGCGCGCCGAGCCCGGACTCCTTGGCCCGGTGAATCTCGGCGACGACCTTCGACGGCTCGCCCGTGATGGGCAGCAGGGCGACCCCGCAGTGCCGCTCGGGGGTTTCGGAGACGAACTCGGCCAGCCAGCGGTTGTGCGCCTGCGCGCCCGCCATGCCGAGCTCGGGGTCCTGGTCGCCGGAGAGTCCGAGGCCCACCCCGAAGGGGGCGGCGGTCTGGCTGTCCACGGCGTCGGCGTCGGGGAAGACGACCTCGGCGGCGACCCCGTCTCCGTCGAGCTCCTTCAGGCGCTGCGCCGTGTCCCAGCCGCCCCTGAGGCCCTCCTCGTGATCGTGGAACCACTTCTCGGCGAAGGCCTCGTTGCGGACGCCGAGGCGCGTGGCCTCGGCCCGGCGGGCGTCGCGCTGGCCGAGGAACTCGTCGAACTGGGGGTGGAAGCGGGAGTCGAGGTACGGGCGGTACTGCTCGGTCGGCAGTCCCGCGTGGCAGTCGGAGGAGATGATCAGGTACGGGTCTTCGTACGCACTGCTGTCGCTCACGGTCTCACTCACTGCACACGCTCCTCAGTCGAGGATGAAGCTCTCCAGGTAGGCGGGGTTGGCGCGGTCGAGCATCGACTGCGACCGGGCGCGGATCTGCCGGTCGCTGTGCTCGCTCGCCGGGAGCATCCAGAAGCGGTCGGTGCGGATGCCGTCGACGACGTGCTCGGCGACCTCCTCGACCGGGGTGAAGTCCACCTCGTGGCCGGCCCGCCTCATCGCGGCCTCGTACTGGTCGAGGCTGCGGTACGGGGTCTTGCGCGGCCGCTGCTTCGCGTACCGCTCGGGCCGGTTGCGGTGCGACTCCCACAGCCCGGTGCGCAGCATGTGCGGTCCGGGGAACAGGACGGAGGCGCCGATGGCCGCGCGTTCCGCCTTGAGGTGGGCGTACAGCGACTCGGTCATGGTGACGACGGCCGCCTTGGTGACGGCGTAGACGGAGGCGGTGGGCAGCGGGGCGATGCCGCCGTCGCCGGAGGAGGTGTTGACGACGTGGCCGGGGCCGCCGCCCGCGATCATGCGCGGGACGAAGGCCTGGATGCCGTGGAAGACGCCCCAGACGTTGACGGAGAAGGCCCACTTCCAGTCGTTGGGCTCGTGCTCCCACATCCGGCCCTCGGCGCCGGAGCCGACGCCCGCGTTGTTGCAGAGCACGTGCACGGCGCCGAACGCCTCGTACGCGGCGTCGGCCAGCGCGGTCACGGAGTCGCGGTCACTGACGTCGGCGGGCCGGGCCAGCACCCGGGCCCCGTCGGCGGTCAGTTCCTCGGCGGCCTTGCGCAGGGCCCCCTCCTCCACGTCGGCGAGGACGACCTTCAGCCCCTCGGCCGCGAAGCGGCGGGCCATCGCGAGGCCGATGCCGCTCGCGGCGCCGGTGACGACGGCCACCTGTCCGGGTTCGAGCCGCATGTCACACGCTCCCCTCGGGCGGGCCGTCGAGGATCTGCATCGGGTCGTCGTAGCGCTGGTGGACGTACGGGAGGAGGGCGCGGGCACTGACCCGCTCGACGACGCGGCCCTTCTGGTCGGTGGTCTTCTCGCCGATGGTGATCTCCACGATCCGGCGTACGGGGAGGTCGGCGACGGGGTCGAACATCGACTCGCGCAGGACCACGTCGCCGGTGATGTGCTCCAGCCTGCGGACCTTCTCGTTGCGGGTGACGTGCACGAGCACCGGGTCGGCGTCGAAGCCGGAACCGTCCACCGCCGGCAGGAACTTGAAGTAGAAGTCGGTCTTGGCGGCGGGCTCGGGCAGCGGCAGTTCACGGTCCACCGCCCCGCGCACCTCCACGAACGCGATCCCGTGCCGGGCCAGGGAGGCCCGTACGACGAGGCCCTCGCGCTCGACGTCGACCTCGCCCAGCTTCTTCGGCTCGCCGAAGACCTCGCGGCCGCCGATCAGGGCCCGCTCGTGGGTCATGGGCATGACCAGCGGGTACCAGCCCTCGACCCCGTCGTGCTGCGCGGCGACGGCGACCGAGCCGGCGCCGAGGGGGTAGCCGGGCAGGTCGACCTTGCTGATGTTGGCCCGTACGAGGGGCCGCTCGGCGGGCTTGAGCGGTGGCGGCAGGACCGCCGCCACCACGTCCGGGTCGCTCTCCCAGACCGCCACCACTCCGGTGGACCAGATGTCGGGGAGCCGGGAACTCTTCTCGCGCGACGCCGTGATCTCGGCCTCGGTGCGCGCTCCGTACCGTACGCGTGTCATCTCTCGCACCATCCCTCGCCTTGAGCGGATCGGTTCTGTAACACAGTTACACCGCGGGCGATGAAGGGTAAAGACCCCTGCACACAGGGAACTGACGGCCCGACAGATTTACTGGATCCGACGGATTGGCGGGAGACGGCCATGGCCAGAGCCACGCTCACCCGTGACGAGGTACTGGCGGCGGCCGCCTCCCTGGTCAAGCAGCACGGCCCGGCCGCCCTCACCATGCGCAAACTCGCCGCCGAGCTGGGCACGGCGGTGACCTCCATCTACTGGCACGTCGGCAACCGCGAATCGCTGCTCGACGCCCTCGTCGAGCGGACCGTCCAGGAGATGGGCGCGATCCGGCCGGCCGGCCGCACCCCGGTCGAGCGGATCCTGTCCGTGGCCCGGATCCTGCGCCGCGAACTGCGCGAGCGGCCGCACCTGATCGCGATGGTCCACGAACGCGGGCTCACCGAGCGGATGTTCCTGCCCGCCCAGCAGGCCCTGGTCCACGAGGTGCACGCGGCCGGGCTGCGCGGAGCGCGGGCCGCGGACGCCGTGCGCGCCGTCCAGTTCCAGATCGTCGGCTACCTCCTCGTGGAGCGCAACCGCGAGCGCTCCCCCGCCCAGTCCCCCGCCGAGAGCGACCTCTGGGACCCTCCCCCCGGCGCCGCCGGGGGGACCCCCGCAGCCGCTCCCGACGACCCGGACCTCGCCCGCGCCCTCGCCCGCCCGGCCGACCCGGAACGCCTGTTCCTGCTCTCCGTCCGCGCCCTCGTCCGCTCTCTGCTGGCACCGGCGGACCCGCCCCGGCCCTGAATCCCTTTGCCGGCCACCGCCCTCGGGCCGGCCGGACCATCGGGCACCGGGTGTCAGTCCGTGCCGATATCCTCTGTGACCATGCTCGACGACCGTACGACCGCAGAGACGACGTGGCCGACCGCGTACCCCGAGGGGTACGCGGTCGTCGACGTGGAGACGACCGGGCTCGCTCGCGACGACCGGATAATCTCCGCCGCCGTCTACCGGCTCGACGCTCAGGGCAATGTCGAGGACCACTGGTACACCCTGGTCAACCCTCAGCGGGACCCGGGCCCGGTCTGGATCCACGGACTGACCAGCGACATGCTCCAGGACGCGCCCCTCTTCAAGGACATCGCCGAGGAGTTCGCGGGCCGGCTCGCGGACCGGGTGCTCGTCGCGCACAACGCCATGTTCGACTGGCAGATGATCGCCCGGGAGTACGCGCGGGCCGCCGAGACCGCGCCGGTCCGTCAGCGGCTGTGCACCATCGCCCTCTCGAAGGAGCTCAACCTCCCGCTGCCCAACCACAAGCTGGAGTCGCTCGCCGCGCACTTCGGCGTGGTCCAGCAGCGCGCCCACCACGCGCTCGACGACGCCCGCGTGCTCGCGGAGGCGTTCCGCCCGTCGCTGCACGCCGCGGCGCGGGACGGCGTGCGGCTGCCCCTGCTGGAGTGCCGGCCGCTGACGGAGTGGTCGGACTCCCCCGTCACCCCGCGGATCGGCCAGCAGGCCTCGTACGGGAGCAACAGCTGGCGGCCCTCGCGCAAGCGGCCGCCGTGCCCGCACCCCAACCCGGGCCGCTTCGAGGACGGAAAGCCGCTGAAGCAGGGCATGCGGATCGCCTTCTCGGGTGACACCTCGGTGGACCGGGAGCTGCTGGAGGACCGGGCGGTCGAGGCGGGGCTGCACGTCGCGACGAGTGTGTCGCGGCTCACGAGCCTGCTCGTGACGAACGACCCCGACTCGGCCACCTCCAAGACCGTCAAGGCGAAGTCCTTCGGTACGCCGGTGGTCGACGAGGCGGCCTTCACCCAACTCCTGCGGGACGTGGCTGCGGCAGACGGGTGAGCGTCGGGCGACTCGCCCGGCAGCCGCTTTCCCGTCCCGCCCGTCCGGTCCCACCCTGTGGCGCATGGCACGTTGTGAGGTCTGCGGAAACGATTACGGCATGTCCTTCGAGGTGCACGCGCAGGGCAGCGTGCACGTCTTCGACTGCTTCTCCTGCGCCATCCACCGCATGGCGCCCATCTGCGAACACTGCCGGGTGCAGATCATCGGGCAGGGCGTCGAGGTCGAGGGCCAGTGGTTCTGCGGGGCGCACTGCGCCCGCGCGGAGGGGAAGGTGGGCATCGTCGACCGCGTGTGACCCTCCCCTCGTCCCGCCTCCCCCTCTCCCTTCCTCTCCCCCTCTCCTTCTCTCCCCCCGTCCCTCCTCCCGACCCCGGACGGCCACCCGGCCGCCGGGGTCTTCTCGGCTGGGGGTACCGTCGTGGGCGTGTACCGCTTTGTGCTGACCCGGCAATGGGTGTGCCTCACCCTCATCGCCCTCGCCCTCATCCCCGCGATGATCAAGCTGGGGTTCTGGCAGTACCACCGCCATGAGCACCGGGTCGCGCAGAACGAACTGATCGCGGCGAACCTGTCCGCGAAGCCGGTGCCGATGACCGAGGTGACCTCCCCCGGCCACCAGGTCCCGCGGGCCGACTTCTGGCGTGCCGTCACCGCCACCGGTACCTACGACACCGCGCACGAGGTCGTCGTACGGATGCGCACCGACAACGACGACAAGGTCGGCTTCCACGTCCTGACCCCGCTGGTGCTCGCCGACGGCCGGGTGGTCCTGGTCAACCGCGGCTGGGTGGCGGGCGGCGACGACCCGCGCGCGTACCCGCCCGTGCCGGCCGCGCCCTCGGGCGAGGTGACCGTCACCGGGCGGCTGAAGGCCGACGAGACGAGCGGCGGCAGCGGCATCAAGGACCGCAAGGGCCTGCCGGACCGCCAGGTGATGCTGATCAACAGCGCCCAGCAGGCGGAGTACCTGGGCAAGCCCGTCCTCGGCGGCTACATGGAGCTCACCGCTCCGGTCCCGGCGGGCGGCAGGCCCGAACCGGTCGCCGACCCCGACCACGACTCGATCGGCCCGCACATGGCGTACGCCGTGCAGTGGTGGCTGTTCGCCGCGTCGGTGCCGGTCGGCTGGCTGGTCCTCGTACGGCGCGAGAAGCGCGACCGCGCGGCGGCCGCGGCGGCCGGCGCGACCCCCGAGCGGGAGCCGGCGCCGACGGCGTAGCGTGTCGCGCATGGATCTTGGACTGAAAGACCGTGTCTACATCGTCACCGGAGCCACCCGCGGCCTGGGCTTCGCCTCCGCGCGCGAACTGGCGGCGGACGGCGCGAAGGTGATCGTGACGGGCCGCGACGAGGCCCGCGCCGCCGAGGCGGCGGCCTACCTGGGCCCGAACGCCGTGGGCGTCGCCGCGGACAACTCCGACCCCCGGTCGGCGGCCGCGCTCGTCGCCACCGCGAAGGAACGCTTCGGCCGCCTCGACGGCATCCTCATCAGCGTCGGCGGCCCCGCCCCCGGTTCGGCGGCGAGCAACACCGACGAGCAGTGGGCGGCGGCCTTCGAGTCGGTCTTCCTGGGCGCGGTACGCCTGGCCCGTGCGGCGGCGGCCGAACTGGGCGAGGGCGGGGTCATCGGATTCGTCCTGTCGGGCTCGGTCCACGAGCCGATCCCGGGGCTGACGATCTCCAACGGCCTGCGGCCGGGGCTCGCGGGCTTCGCCAAGTCCCTCTCGGTGGAGCTCGGACCGCGCGGCATCCGCGTGGTCGGACTGCTCCCGGCCCGGATCGACACCGACCGCGTCCGCGA
This sequence comes from Streptomyces sp. NPDC051109, assembly GCF_044455885.1. Classification (NCBI taxonomy): domain Bacteria; kingdom Bacillati; phylum Actinomycetota; class Actinomycetes; order Kitasatosporales; family Streptomycetaceae; genus Streptomyces; species Streptomyces sp. NPDC051109. The sequence continues at coordinate 102,595 of NZ_JBITFF010000019.1, read as the reverse complement.
GCTCGACGCCCTGTCGGGCGATGCGGCGGCGGCCCGCACGGCCAACGAATCCGGCATTCCGCTGCGGCGCTACGGCACCCCGGAGGAGTTCGGCCGCACGGCGGCGTTCCTGCTGTCGCCCGCGGCCTCGTACCTGACGGGCATCATGCTCCCGGTCGACGGCGGCTCCCGCCACGGCTTCTGACGGCACCTCCCTCTCCGGCCCAGGTCGTCCGTCCTCCGGAAGGGACGGCCTACGTCACGCGACGGGCGCGGTGGGAGGTGATCCGGAGGCGGGCCTCCGCGGGCAGTTCGGGCAGGCCCGCCGACCGGCGGGCGTGGCTCAGCACCGGCCCGGCCAGCTCCGCCAGGGCATCGGCCGGGACGGCGTGCGGCTCCAGTTCCAGCTCCACCCGCAGCTTCGGGCCCGTGCGCCGGCCCCGGCGGCCCTGCCTCCCCTGCCGGCCCCGCAGGACGACGCTGCACCGGGCGACCCCGTCCAGCGCCCCCGCCTCCGCGGCCACCGCCTCCTCCAGGGCCCGCCCGCGCAGCACCGCGAACGCCCCGTCGCCGGTGTCCACCAGCACCGCGGGCAGCCGCGAGCGCCGCAGCTGCGCCAGCAGCCACCACAGCGCGAGCACCACGCACACCCCGAGCCCGGCGAGCACCGCCCACCACCACCAGCCCTCGGCATGCCAGTACCGCTCACGGTTCGCCGCGCTCAGCAGCGGCTCGTGGCGGCCGCCGAGCGGCCACAGCGGCGTCAGCACCGCCACCCCGGCGGCCAGCAGCACGACGCCGATGATCCCGAGCAGGATCCGGTTCACCGTTGCGAGCAGCATCGCGTCACCTCTTCCCGACGGCGGCCCGGGTGACCCGTACCCGCGGCCGCGGCGGGTGCGCGAGGCCCAGCTCCCCGATGCCGAGGGCCAGGACCTCCTCCAGGTCCGCCCGTACGTCGTCCAGCTCGCGGAAATGCGAGGCGGCCCGGACCACGACACGGGACCGGCCCACCGCGACCCGCGCCGACCGCACCCCGGACACCTCCATGGCCCGGTCCCGGAGCACTTGCGCGGCCGCCTTCCGGCCGAGCCCGGCCCGTACCCCGGCGTCCGGGTCCGGTGGCCGCATCTGCAGGACCCCGCGGAGCCCGGGGGCCAGCGAGAGGAACAGGAGCACCGCCCCGGCCAGAGCGAGGACCGCGGCGCCGATGAGCACCTCCGGGTCGGCGGGGGTGCGCCCCTCCAGCTGGCGGACCAGCTCGCGGCGCCACTGCATGCCGGGTCGGTGGGCCCGTACGGCGGCGAGGTCGTAGAGGAACAGGCCCGCCACCCCGAGTACGGCCAGGGCCGTCAGCGCGGCCGGAATACGCCGGGCGGAGCGGAACCGGGCGACGCGGACGGGAACCGGCGCCCGATCGGGGTCCGGCGCCCGGCCGGGTGCGGGCGCCGTCACCGCAGCTTCCGGTCCCGTACGGCGGCGGTGCGGGTGTGCGTGGAGTGCAGGTGCTCGATGTCGATGTCGACCTCCGGTACGGCCATGGAGGCGCACTCCTCGACGCGGCGGACCACTTGGCGGCGTACGGCCGCGCACCGGGCGGCGAGGTCGGCGGGGTAGGCGAGTTCCAGGCTCACCCGGACCCGGGCGATGTCGTGGTGCACGGTCACGGTGGCGTGCGGGGCGGCCGGCGCGGCGCCGCCCGCCGGGCGGGCCCCGTCGGGCTGCCCGTCCGGCTGCGCGGCCAGCGCCTCCCGGGCGGCCTGGGCAGCGATCTTGGCGACGACCCGGTCGGCGATCCGGGTGGCTCCCCGTTCGGCGGGAGGGACCCGCTGCGGGGTCGCCCGTGGCGTACTCATCGGGGCCTCACCTGTCGCGGTCGCGGGGGCGGAAGAAGTCGCCGGGCTCCAGGTCCCCCTCCAGGAACCGGCCGACGATACAGCCGATGGCGCCGAGCGCCGCCACCAGCAGGAAGGCCCCGAACCCGCCGAAGTACCCGGCGAACGCGAGCGCCATGCCGGCGAAGAGGCCGACGACCGCCATCCTCATGCGGGCTCCTTCACTGGATCCGGGACTCCGGCTCCTCGTCGGGCTCATCGGGGAGCTTGACGTCGCTGACCGCGATGTTGACCTCGACGACCTCCAGGCTGGTCATCCGCTCGACCGCCGAGATGACGTTCTCACGGACGGCCCGGGCCACGTCGCGGATCGACACGCCGTAGTCGACGACGATCTCCAGGTCGAGGGCGGTCTGCACCTCGCCGACCTCGGCCTTGACCCCGCGGGTGACCGAGGACTTCGCGCCGCCGGGGACGCGGTCGCGGACGGCGCCGAACGTACGGGAGAGGCCGGTGCCGCTGCCCATGGCATGGACGCCGACCACCTCGCGGGCGGCGAGTCCGGCGATCTTCTCGACCACCCCGTCCGAGATGGTGGTCCGGCCGCGGTCGGCCGGATTGCGGGAGGCGCCCCCGGATGTGGATTCGGTCATCGCGTGTCCCTTCGCGCGGATGGACTCACTCCGATCCACGGTAAGCGCGCGACCGCGGCGGCGCGCCGGGACTACTCCGGTCGGCCGGGAACGGATCCCCGCCACCGGCTTGACCTCAACTGCGGTTGAGGTCGGAGAGTGGGCACGTGATCAAGGCCGAGAGGCCGCTTTCGGACAGGGGGAGCGCCATGCGGGCGATACGGGTGGACGGGTACGGCGGTCCGGAGGTGCTGCTGCCGGTGGAACTGCCGGATCCGGTCCCGGGGGCGGGCGAGGTGGTGGTCCGCGCCGAGGCCGTGGACACGATCTTCGTGGAGACCCAGATCCGCGGCGGCTGGGGCGAGTCCTTCGGCATCCACCCGCCGTACGTGCCGGGCGGCGCGGCCGCGGGGACGGTCGTCGCGGTGGGCGAAGGGGTGGACCCGCACTGGCGGGGCCGCCGGGTGGTGGCCGCCCCGGGTACGAAGGGGACGTACGCGGAGCTGGTCCTGGTCCCGGTGGAACTGCTGGTCCCGGTCCCGGACGGCCTGGAGTCCGCGGAGGCGGCGGCCCTGGCGCACGACGGGGTGACCGGTTCGGGCATCGTCGGGGGCGTCGGGATCAAGGCGGGCGACCGGGTGCTGATCCTGGGCGCGGCCGGCGGGATGGGGACGCTGCTGGTGCAGTTCGCGGTGGCGGCGGGGGCGTACGTGGTGGGGGCGGCGCGGGGCGGGCGGAAGCTCGCGCTGATCCGGGAGCTGGGCGCGGACCGGGCGGTGGACTACACGCAGCCGGGCTGGACCGAAGCGGTCGGCGGTCCGGTGGACGTCCTGCTGGACGGGGTCGGCGGCGAGCTGGGCCTGGCCGGCTTCGGGCTGGTCCGGGACGGCGGGCGGGTCTCGGCGCACGGCGCGCCGAGCGGCGGCTTCACCGCACTGGACCCGGCGGAGGTGGAGCGGCGCGGGATCTCCCTGCGCGGGATCGCCGAGGTCCAGTTCCCGCCGGCGGAGATCACCCGGCTGGCGGCCTCCGCCCTGGCCGAAGCGGCGGCCGGGCGGCTCCGCCCGGTGATCGCACGCAGGTTCCCGCTCGCGGAAGCGGCGGAAGCCCATCGCGCCATCGAGGCGCGTGCCATCCCGGGCAAAGCCCTCCTGATCCCCTGAGGTCAGTCGGAGAGGCCGGCCAGGTCGCGCAGGCGGCGGGCCTGGGCGGCCCGCTCCGCCGAGCGCTGGGCGTCGTAGGGCCGCGATCCGGCGTCGCGGAGCAGGGCCTTCGTCTCGATGACGGCATCGCGCGGCGGAGCCAGCAGGGCCGTCGTGAGGTCCCGCACCGCCGCGTCGAGCTCATCGGCCGGTACGACCAGGTTGGCCAGACCGACCCGCTCCGCCTCCTCGGCGTGCACGAAGCGGCCCGTCGCGCAGATCTCCAGCGCGCGGGCATAGCCGACCAGGGAGGTCAGCGGCTGCGTCCCGGCCAGGTCGGGCACGAGACCCAGGCTGGTCTCGCGCATGGCGAACTGCACGTCGTCCGCGACCACGCGTAGGTCACACGCCAGCGCGAGCTGGAAGCCGGCGCCGATCGCATGGCCCTGTACGGCGGCGATGGAGACGATGTCGTTGCGCCGCCACCAGGTGAACGCCTCCTGGTACTCGGCGATGGTGGAGCCGAGCAGCTCGTCCGAACCGCGCGCCAGATCGAGGAAGGACGGCTCACCCTCGAAACCCTCGGGGGTGAACGCCTGCCGGTCGAGCCCGGCGGAGAAGGACTTGCCCTCACCGCGCAGCACCACGACCCGGACGGTGCCCGGCAACGACCTTCCGGCCTCCGCCAACGCCCGCCAGAGCGCGGGGGACTGGGCGTTTCGCTTGGCCGGATTGGTCAGTGTCACCGTCGCGACCGAGTCGTCCACGGTGAGCCGTACGCCGTCCTTGTCGAGCAGAGCCATCGGTGTGCCTCCGGTGTGCAGTCGGCCGCAATCCCGGCCTAAGTGACTGCACAGTAACCACCCGGTCGGCCGGACGGCCGACCGGGGGTCACCGAAGGAACTACGGTGTGGGCAGGCGAGCGTGATCCACCCCGGCTCCGGGCCTGACGGCCTGGATCGAGGTCAGGCCGAAGCCGCCTTCTTGCCGCGCGTCGCGCCACCGCGACCACGCAGAATGACTCCGGACTCACTGAGCATCCGGTGGACGAATCCGTAGGACCGGCCGGTTTCCTCGGCCAGCGCACGGATACTCGCACCGGAGTCGTACTTCTTCTTCAGGTCTGCCGCGAGCTTGTCGCGCGCGGCGCCGGTTACCCGGCTGCCCTTCTTCAGAGTCTCGGCCACCCGTGCCTCCTCATGGGAAGTGCGCTCTGGACTTCTCATGATCACCCCTCCCCGGCTTCCTGGCCACCCATTCAGCAAGGTCGGTACGACGACATTTCCCGAGGCGTGGACACATCAGCAGAACGGAATCTGCTCTTCCGCTGCATGACGTCCGTCACACTTCTCCACCCTCACCGGGAATCTCCAGGTCAGGGGCCGAAAGGCAAGCAAAAGACGGCCCCGGCGGCGTACCCGGACGGGCACGGCCAGGGCCGTCGTACAGAGCGCAGGGGTACGAGACCGTCTCACTCAGATGATGGATCACGCCTGAGCCGAATGATCCATAAGGAACTGGATCACGGGCTCCGGGAGGATCAGGCGAGGGCGACGAGGTCCCGGTAGTCCGGGCCCCACAGGTCCTCGACGCCGTCCGGGAGCAGGATGATCCGCTCCGGCTCCAGCGCCTCGACCGCGCCCTCGTCGTGCGTGACGAGGATGACCGCGCCCTTGTACGTGCGCAGCGCGCCCAGGATCTCCTCGCGGCTGGCCGGGTCCAGGTTGTTGGTGGGCTCGTCGAGGAGCAGCACGTTCGCGGAGGAGACGACCAGCGTGGCCAGGGCCAGACGGGTCTTCTCGCCGCCGGAGAGGACCCCGGCCGGCTTGTCCACGTCATCGCCGGAGAAGAGGAAGGAACCGAGCGTCTTGCGTACCGCGACCAGGTCCAGGTCGGGCGCGGCCGAGCGCATGTTCTCCAAGACGGTGCGCTCGGGGTCGAGCGTCTCGTGCTCCTGGGCGTAGTAGCCGAGCTTGAGGCCGTGGCCGGGGGTGACCTCGCCGGTGTCCGGCTTCTCGGCGCCCGCGAGCAGCCGCAGCAGCGTGGTCTTGCCGGCGCCGTTGAGGCCCAGGATGACGACGCGGGAGCCCTTGTCGATGGCCAGGTCGACGTCGGTGAAGATCTCCAGGGAGCCGTACGACTTCGACAGGCCCTCGGCGGTCAGCGGGGTCTTGCCGCAGGGCGCCGGGTCCGGGAAGCGCAGCTTGGCGACCTTGTCGGAGACGCGGACCGCTTCGAGGCCCGACAGCAGGCGCTCGGCGCGCTTGGCCATGTTCTGCGCGGCGACGGTCTTGGTCGCCTTGGCGCGCATCTTGTCGGCCTGCGAGTTCAGGGCCGCGGCCTTCTTCTCGGCGTTTTGGCGCTCGCGCTTGCGGCGCTTCTCGTCGGCCTCGCGCTGCTGCTGGTAGAGCTTCCAGCCCATGTTGTAGATGTCGATCTGGGACCGGTTGGCGTCGAGGTAGAAGACCTTGTTGACGACGGTCTCGACCAGGTCGACGTCGTGGGAGATCACGACGAAGCCGCCGCGGTAGTTCTTCAGGTAGTCGCGCAGCCAGACGATCGAGTCCGCGTCGAGGTGGTTGGTCGGCTCGTCGAGGAGCAGGGTGTCGGCGTCCGAGAACAGGATCCGGGCGAGCTCGACGCGGCGGCGCTGACCACCGGAGAGGGTGTGCAGCGGCTGGCCGAGGACGCGCTCGGGCAGGCTGAGCGCGGCGGAGATGGTCGCGGCCTCGGACTCGGCGGCGTACCCGCCCTTGGTGAGGAACTCGGTCTCCTGGCGCTCGTACTGCTTGAGCGCCTTCTCGCGGGTGGCGCCGGAGCCGGTGGCGATGCGCTCCTCGTTCATGCGCATCTTCTTGAGCAGGACGTCGAGGCCGCGGGCGGACAGGATCCGGTCGCGGGCCAGGACGTCGAGGTCACCGGTGCGCGGGTCCTGCGGGAGGTAGCCGACCTCGCCCGAGCGGGCGATGGACCCGCCTGCGGGCTGGCCCTCGCCGGCGAGGCACTTGGTGAGCGTGGTCTTGCCCGCTCCGTTGCGGCCGACCAGGCCGATGCGGTCGCCCTTGGCGATGCGGAAGGAAGCGGACTCGATGAGGACGCGGGCGCCGGCGCGCAGCTCGATGCCGGTGGCGGTGATCACGGAAATACTCCAGGGCGGGGGGACGGCGGAAGGGGGGCAGGACGCGATGCTTCGACGCCGCTAATCCGCGAGGAGATTTGCCATGGGATTCATTCTACCGGGGGTGCGCAACCGGTTTTGAGGGCGCCCGGCACGTGACGGGTCCCCCGCTCGGCGGAGGGATCGCCCCGGCGGGCCGGGCCGCGTATCGGGATGGACCGGGTGATACTCGCCACCGGGTGATACTCGCCGCAGGGGCGGCCCCGGGGAATCGAGGCGGTGCGCGATGCAGTTCGACGACGACGCCGATCTGGACACGTCCGAGGTCGAGGACGTGCGCGGCAGCCGTGTCCCGGGCGGGCGGGCGACGATCGGCGGCGGTATCGCGGGCCTCGTCGCACTGGTCCTCGGGCTCATCTTCGGCGTCGGTCCGGACCAGCTGGGGCTGTCCTCGGGGGACCCCGAGCCGGCGGCGACCTCCTCGTCCGCCAGTGAGGTACAGCAGAGCTGCAGGACCGGCCGGGACGCGAACACGCGGGAGGACTGCCGGCTGGTCGCTGTCGTCAACAGCACGCAGGACTTCTGGAAGGACGAGTTCACCCGCCGCGGCGGCCGGTACACCCCGGCGTCGACCGTCTTGTTCACCGGCCGCGTGAACACCGCCTGCGGGACCGCCACCGCGGCGGTCGGCCCCTTCTACTGCCCCGCCGACCGGCGGGTCTACCTGGACCTGGGCTTCTTCGAGGAGCTGCGGACGAAGTTCGGCGCGAGCGGCGGCCCCTTCGCCCAGGCCTACGTCGTCGCGCACGAGTACGGGCACCACATCCAGAACCTGACCGGGACCCTGCAGAAGGCCCGGGACGGGCAGCAGGGCGCGAACAGCAACGCGGTCAGGGTCGAGCTGCAGGCCGACTGCTACGCCGGGGTGTGGGCGCACAACGCGACGAGGACCCCGGACGAGTCCACGGGCCGGCCGCTGCTCACCAGCCTGACCGACCAGGACATCAAGGACGGCCTGGACGCCGCGGCCGTGGTCGGCGACGACAGGATCCAGGAGAAGGTCCAGGGCCGGGTCACCCCGGAGACCTGGACGCACGGCTCGGCCCGGCAGCGCCAGCAGTGGCTCTACCAGGGGTACCGCACGGGCGACATGGCCCAGTGCAACACCTTCCGCTGACTGTCGGCGACGCCTGCCATGCTGTGACGCAGGTCACCGTCACGAGAGGGAGTGGTCGTCATGGCAGGCGTTCCGTCCATCTGTCCCACACTGCGCTATCGCGACGCGAAGGCGGCCATCAAGATGCTGACCGAGGCCTTCGGCTTCAGTCAGATCGCGGTGTACGAGGGCGAGGACGGCTCGGTGATGCACGCGGAGCTGGCGTACGGCAACGGCCTGGTGATGCTGGGCAGCAAGGGCTCCGGCAGCGTCTTCGACAAGTCCGTGGGGGACGGCGGGCCCGTGGGGGTCTACGTGGTGGTCGACGACGTGGACGCCCATCACCGGCGGGCCGCGGAGCACGGCGTGGAGGTCCTGATGGAGCCCACCGACCAGGACTACGGCTCCCGCGACTACATGGCCAGGGACGCCGAGGGCAACATCTGGAGCTTCGGGACGTACGCGCCGCAGGTCTGAGACCCGCGGCGCGTTCGCCCGCACGGACCGCCGCGGGCGCTACGCGCCGCCGGTGTGGACCTGGAAGGCGGCCCGGCGGACCGCCTTGGCCAGGGCCGGATCCGGATGCGCGGCCGCCAGGGCGACCAGGACCTGGACGGTGCGCGGATGGCCGACCGCGCGGACCTCGTCCAGCAGCCGCGGGACGGTGGTCCGCACGGCCGAGTCGAGGTGGCGCGCCAGCAGGTCCGCCTCGCCGTGGTCGGCGATGGCGGCGGCCGTGTCCACCCAGAGCCAGGTCGTCTCCTCGGCGGTGAGCACGTCCTGCGCCTCGTCGGGATCGACCCCGTCGTGCTCGGCGAGCCAGAGCAGGGCGTAGGGCCGCAGGGCCGCGTCGCGGACGGCGGCGCGCACCTCGGGTTCGGCGGGGGCGCCGACGACGCGCAGGGCCTCGAAGGCGAGCCCGCGGAGCAGGGCGTCCTCGCCTCGGGCGGCGTGCAGCAGTTCGCTGACGGCGTGGCCGACGGGCCGGGCGGCGAGCCAGGCCCGGTACTCGGCGCGGGCCGGTCCGGGGGTGAGGCGGGCGCAGCCGTGCAGCATCGCGGCGGCGGACTGCTCGATGTTCCCGGCGGGGCTCTGCGCGGCGACGCAGATCTGTTCGAGCTTGACCCAGACGGCCCAACTGCCGAGCGGGGTGAGGGCGGCCTGCGCCGGGCCGAGGGTGACGGCGTCGACGGCGGCGAGTCCGCCGAGCGCCCAGCGCAGCAGCCGCACGAGCGGGACGGGTGCGCTGTGGCCGCCGGCCTCGGGGGCCGGCTCGGGGTCGGCCGCCGAGGCGGTGGCCGGTGTCCCGTCGGCCGGCCCGGTCTCGCGCGCGGGGACGTCGTACGGGATCTCGCAGCGCTCGTCGCGCAGTTCGGTGACCCGCTGCCCGAGCAGGTCCAGCAGGTCCGGAACGGTCACGGGGCCGGCGGACAGCTGGAGCAGGGAGAGCAGTTGGGGCATCGCCTCGACCACCTCCGCGACGACCGCGGGAGCGATGTCGGCGGGGGCCGGGTGGACCAGCGACCAGGCGTCGAACAGGGCGACCCAGCCGCGCAGTACGGCGGTGTCGTCGCGGTCCCAGGCGCGCAGCCGCCAGCCGGGCCGGGCATGGCCGCCGTGCACCTCGACGAGGCCCGCGAGCCGGGCGCGGTCCCATCCGACCCGGATCTGTCCGTGTGTCAGGTTCAGTTCACCGGCGGCGCGTTCGACGTCGGCGGTGGGCAGCGCTCCCGCCGGGGCGGGCCTGCCCCCGTCCCCGGCACCGAGGTTGAGCTCGGCCCAGCGGGCGAGCCGTACCGCGTCGGCCAGCGAGGCCCGGGCCCGTGTCGCGAGTTCGGCCGTGGCCGGGGTGCCCGCCGGGGGCCGGGAAGCGGGACGGGCGCGTCGATCGGTCACCGCCTTGCGGGCCGCGGCGACGGAACGCGGGGAGACGAGTCGGAGTCTGGAGTCGCGAGCCAACTGCTCATCAGGCTTTCGGGACGTCACGGAAGCAGTCTCGCCCGTCACCGGCCGAAAGCCCAAACGGAACCAGCCATTATCAGCAGTCGGCGGTGGACATACCGGGAGAATGACCCCTCCCCGTCCCGTCCGGCACACGGCCTTCACATAAGAGGGGTGAGGAAGCGCCTCAGGGCCTCCTCGTATCCGGCCGGATCCGCGTTCCACATGGCCCCGTGCGGGGCTTCGCGGACGGTCCGCAGCGTGACCAGGTCGGGGCGGGCGGCGGCGAGCCGGCGCGAGGGCTCCCAGGGGGCGAGCGTGTCGTCCGGGCCGTGGAAGATCAGGACCGGGACGCGCAGCGCCGCGGGGTCCGATCCGGGCGCCGCCCGGTCGGCGCGCAGCCCGGCGCGCCCCTCGGCGGCCCGCACCGCGAGCGGGACCAGCGGAGCCGGGGTGCGGCGGGCGGCGATGAGCGCGCGCAGGGTCGTGTGCCAGTCGAGCACCGGCGAGTCCAGTACGAGCCCGGAGATCCGGTCGGCGAGCGCCGAGCGCTCCGCGGCGCGCAAGGCCATGGCGGCCCCGGTGGACCAGCCGTGCAGGACGACCCGCCGGGCGCCGTAGCGCACGGCGTAGCGGATGGCGGCGTCCACGTCCCGCCATTCCGATTCACCGAGGTGGCCGAGACCGTCCGGTGACGCGGGGGCCCCGAGGTCGCCGCGGTAGGCGAGGTCGAGGACGGGCATCCGCTGGCGGTGCAGGAACGGCATGACCACCATCGGGTGCTCGCGGCCGGCGCCGAGCCCGTGCACGGTGATCACCCAGGTGTCGCGGCCGGCGGGCACGAACCAGGCGGGCAGCCCGCCGAGCTCGCCGGGGACGTCCACGTCGGCGTGGTCGAGCCCGAGGGCCGTACGGGGGTTCCCGACGTGGACCTCGGGGGTGAGGGTGACCCGGGTGCCGGGGTCGAGGCTGCCGTGGGTGACGGCGAGGAGCCGGCGCACGACGGCGTCCGGGCCGTGGCCGACCCCGTCGAGGACGGGCCCGACCACGGCGTGCACCCCGGGGGCGGACAGTCCGTACGTACCGGGGCGCAGGGAGGCGAGCGAGCGGGTCAGCGTGATCCGCCCGGAGCCGCTGGAGTGGACGCTGAGCCGCGGCCCGCCGGGCAGCGGGCGGCCGGGCTCGTGCCGCAGGGCGGCGTCGGCGGCGAACCGGCCGGCCGCGACCGCGGCGGCGCCGGCCCCGACGAGAGTGGTCGCGACGGCCGCGGCCGTCACTGTGGCGGAAGGCACGGCTCCAGTGTCGGGGCGGGAGGGCCGGCGGGCCACTGGAGCGGAATGCTCCGATTGCGGCCGGACGGGGGCGGGAAGGAACGGCGGGCAGGTCCGGCGGGCCCGTAGGCCGCACGTGATCTACGTCTCCCCCCGAGCCCTTCCGGAGCGGGCCAAAGGGCCTCCGACCCCTTCCGGAGCCGCCGGGTTACCGGGCGTTGACGTGCATCAATCGCCGTATCAGCCACAAAATGGGGATGAAGGTCCCGATGGCACGACGGGCCAGTACACCGCTCCGCCGGAGCCAGTTCACCTTCCGTTCATCCAGGTTGCCTACGGTCGCCGAGCCACTGACGTCAAACAGAAGCCTGGGTAAATGGAGCACATAACGCTTCTCCTCGGGATCGTGATCATCACCGCTCTCGTGTTCGACTTCACGAACGGTTTCCACGACACGGCCAACGCGATGGCCACCACCATCTCGACCGGCGCCCTCAAGCCCAAGACGGCGGTGGCCATGTCCGCCGTGCTCAACCTCGTCGGCGCGTTCATGTCCGTGGAGGTCGCCAAGACGATCTCCAAGGGCCTGGTCAACGAGGAGGGCATCCAGCCAGAAGTGATCTTCGCGGCCCTGGTCGGCGCGATCCTCTGGAACCTCGTCACCTGGCTGGTCGGACTCCCCTCCAGCTCCTCCCACGCGCTGATGGGCGGCCTGGTCGGCGCGGCCGTCGCCTCAGCCGGCCTCGGCGCCGTCAACGGCGGCACGCTCGTCAGCAAGGTGCTGCTCCCCGCGGTCGCGGCGCCGATCGTGGCCGGTGTGGCCTCGATGCTGGCCGCCAAGGTCACGTACAAGCTCGGCGGCAAGGTCGGCGGCAAGACCGCCACCAAGGGCTACCGGGCCGGGCAGATCGCCTCGGCCGGTCTCGTCTCCCTCGCGCACGGCACCAACGACGCGCAGAAGACGATGGGCATCATCACCCTGGCGCTCATCGCCGGCGGCGCCCTGGACTCCGGCGCCAACCCGCCGGTCTGGGTCATCGTCTCCGCCGGCCTGGCCATCGCCCTGGGCACCTCCCTGGGCGGCTGGCGCATCATCCGCACCATGGGCAGCGGCCTCACCGACCTCCAGCCGCAGCAGGGCTTCGCCGCCCAGACCTCGGCCGCGAGCGTCATCCTGGCCTCCTCCACCCTCGGCTTCTCCCTCTCCACCACCCACGCGTGCTCCGGCGCCGTCATGGGTGCGGGCCTGGGCCGCAAGGGCGGCGTGGTCCGCTGGTCCACTGCCACCCGCATGTTCATCGCGTGGGGCCTGACCCTGCCGGCCGCGGCCGTCGTCGCCTCCGGCGCCGAGCTGGTCATGCGCACCGGTGATGTCGGCGTCGCCGCCGTCGCGCTCTTCCTGGTCGCCTCCTGCGTCGCCATCTGGGCCGTCTCGCGCCGCCAGGTCGTCGACCACAGCAACGTCAACGACGCGCAGCCGGCCTCGGCCGAGGAGCCGGGTGTCGTCACCACGGCCATGGCCGCCGTCACCGTCCCGCCGACCGCGGCCGCCGCGGAGGCCGCTGCCGGTACGACCGCCGCGGTCACCGACGAGGCGCTGAAGGCCACCATCCCGGCGGCCGCTCCGACCACGCCGGCGGCTCCCGCCGCCGCGGTCTGACCCCGAGAACGACAGAGGAATCCGCAGTATGAAGATCGACTGGGCAGCACTCGGCTCCGTCTTCGGGGTCAGCCTCTCCGCCACCGTCGCCCTCGTGGCCCTGTTCACCCTGGGCCTGGTGGGCCTCTCCAAGCACGAGGCCGCCACCGAGCGGGGCGGCGCCGCCACCCTCGCCCGCAGCGGCGCGTACGCCTGCTTCGCGCTCGTCGCGGCGGCCGTGGGGTACGGGATCTACCTGATCATCAGCTGACCTGGTCCGACCGATCAGGGCACGGCGTGCCAAAGCTCCCTCCGGGTTTCCCGGGGGGAGCTTTCGTATGTCTGCGGCCTGTGTCTGTGACCTGCCTCGCCGCAGGTCAACGGCGAGTTGACGGGCGTTCGCGGTGCGTGGTGGACTGCCCGAGCCAATACGGCGGCATGGAGAGGAAGTCCGGTGCGAATCCGGCGCGGTCCCGCCACTGTCACCGGGAGCACGCGGCACGTGAGCCGTGCGCCCCGGGAGCCAGGAACTCCCACCGCCGGACACGTCGAACCAGGGCGCGGACCCTGAGTGAGGACATACCTGCACCATGCGTGCCGACCGCGTCTTCGCGTACGGCGCCACGGCGGGCCTGATCGGCGACCGGATCCTCGGTGATCCGCGCCGAGGGCATCCCGTGGCCGCCTTCGGACGAGCCGCCGCCGCCGTCGAGCGCGCCCTGTGGCGCGACGACCGCGGCCGGGGCGTCGTACACACCCTCCTGTGCGCCGGGGGCGCGGCCGCCGTCGGCGCGCTGGGCGCCCGCGCCGTGCGCTCCCGGCCCGCGGCCGCCCGTATAGCCCTGACCGCCGCGGCCACCTGGGCCGTCGTCGGCGGTACCTCGCTGGGCCGGGAGGCCCGCGCCATCGGCGGGGCGCTCGCCGCCGGGGACGCCGAAGTGGCCCGCGAGCGGCTGCCGCACCTGTGCGGGCGCGATCCGCAGGCCCTGGACGAGCAGCAGATGGCCCGCGCCGTCGTGGAATCGGTCGCCGAGAACACCTCCGACGCCGTCGTCGGGGCCCTGGTGTGGGGCGCCGCCGCCGGTGTCCCGGGGCTGCTGGCCTTCCGCGCCGTGAACACCCTGGACGCGATGGTCGGCCACAAGTCGCCGCGCTACCTGCGCTACGGCTGGGCCTCGGCCCGGCTCGACGACCTCGCGGGCTGGCCGGGCGCCCGGCTGACCGCCCTGGCCGCCGTACTGGCCGGTCCCGACCGACGGGGAGCCGTACGGGCCTGGCGGGCGGACGCCGCCTCGCACCCGAGCCCGAACGCCGGGCCCGTGGAGGCCTCCTTCGCCGGGGCCCTCGGCGTACGGCTGGGGGGCACCCTGGCGTACGGGGGGCGGGTCGAGCACCGGGCCGTGCTGAACGGCGGGGCGGGGCGGCCGGTTCAGGTCGCGGACATCGAACGCGCGGTGCGGCTGTCGCGTCAGGTGACGTGGCTGGCGCTGGGGGCGTGTGTGGCACTGCGCGGTGCGGTGTCGTACGGCATACGGAAGGGGCGCGGATGAGCGGCGGGAAGCTCGGCGGGGGACTCCTCGTCGCGGGCACGACATCGGACGCGGGCAAGAGCGTGGTCACGGCGGGCATCTGCCGCTGGCTGGCCCGGCAGGGCGTGAAGGTGGCGCCGTTCAAGGCGCAGAACATGTCGCTGAACTCGTTCGTGACGCGCGAGGGCGCCGAGATCGGGCGCGCTCAGGCGATGCAGGCGCAAGCGGCGCGCGTGGAGCCGACGGCACTGATGAACCCGGTGCTGCTCAAGCCCGGCAGCGACCGCAGCAGCCAGGTGGTGCTGTTGGGCAAGCCGGTCGGTGAGATGAGCGCCCGCGGCTACCACGGAGGGCGGCAGGAGCAGCTTCTCGGGGTCGTCACGGACTGCCTGGAGCAGCTGCGGGGCACGTATGACGCCGTGATCTGCGAGGGGGCGGGCAGTCCGGCCGAGATCAACCTGCGCCGGACCGACATCGTGAACATGGGCATCGCGCGGGCCGCGTGGTTCCCGGTGGTCGTGGTCGGCGACATCGACCGGGGCGGGGTCTTCGCCTCGTTCTTCGGGACGACGGCGCTGCTGTCGCCGCAGGACCAGTCGCTGATCGCCGGATACATGGTCAACAAGTTCCGCGGCGACGTGTCGCTGCTGGAGCCCGGCATGGAGATGCTGCGCTCCCTGACCGGGCGCGGAACGTACGGCGTCCTCCCGTTCCGGCACGGCCTGGGCATCGACGAGGAGGACGGGCTCCGGGTCTCCCTGCGGGGCGCGGTGCGCGAGTCGGTCGTGGCCCCGCCGGTCGGCGAGGACGTACTGCGGGTCGCGGTGTGCGCGGTGCCGCTGATGTCGAACTTCACGGACGTCGACGCGCTGGCGGCCGAGCCGGGCGTGGTCGTGCGGTTCGTGGACCGGGCCGAGGAACTGGTCGACGCTGACCTGGTGGTGGTGCCGGGCACGCGCGGCACGGTGAAGGCCCTGGAGTGGCTGCGCGAGCGCGGCCTCGCGGACGCGCTGCTGCGGCGGGCCGCGGAGGGCCGGCCGGTGCTGGGCGTCTGCGGCGGCTTCCAGGTGCTCGGCGAGCACATCGAGGACGAGGTCGAGTCGCGGGCGGGCTCGGTGGACGGGCTGGGCCTGCTGCCGGTGCGGATCCGCTTCGAGCGGGAGAAGACCCTGGCCCGGCCTTCCGGGACCGCGCTCGGCGAGGAGGTCGCCGGGTACGAGATCCACCACGGGGTGGCCGAGGTCCTGGGCGGGGAGCCGTTCCTCGACGGCTGCCGGGTCGGCTCGGTGTGGGGCACGCACTGGCACGGATCGCTGGAGTCGGACGGCTTCCGCCGGGCGTTCCTGCGCGAGGTGGCCTCCGCGTCGGGCCGCCGCTTCGTCCCTTCCCCCGACACGTCCTTCTCCAGACTCCGGGAGGAGCAGCTGGACCTGTTGGGCGACCTGATCGCCGACCACGCGGACACCGATGCCCTGCTCCGCCTGATCGAGGGCGGCGCCCCCGCGGGCCTCCCGTTCCTCCCCCCGGGCGCGCCGTGACGGCGGCCGCCCGCGTCCGCAACAGCCCGCGCCCGCACATCCGCACAGAGAGAGGCACCGCATGAGCACGCCCTACCCGTTCACCGCAGTGGTCGGCCAGAGCGACCTGCGGCTGGCGCTCCTGCTCAACGCCGTGAGCCCGGCGGTCGGCGGCGTACTCGTGCGCGGCGAGAAGGGGACCGCGAAGTCCACCGCCGTCCGCGCGCTGTCCGCGCTGCTGCCGCAGGTCGACGTCATCCCCGGCTGCCGTTTCTCCTGCGCCCCCGCCGCCCCCGATCCGGCCTGTCCCGACGGCCCGCACGGCCCCGGCGCCGGGGCCGCCCGCCCCGCGCGCATGGTCGAGCTGCCCGTCGGCGCCTCCGAGGACCGGCTCGTCGGCGCCCTCGACATCGAACGGGCCCTCTCCGAGGGCGTGAAGGCCTTCGAGCCCGGCCTGCTCGCCGACGCGCACCGCGGGATCCTGTACGTCGACGAGGTCAACCTCCTCCACGACCACCTCATCGACCTCCTCCTCGACGCCGCGGCGATGGGCGCCTCCTACGTCGAGCGCGAGGGCGTCTCCGTACGGCACGCGGCGCGCTTCCTGCTCGTCGGCACCATGAACCCCGAGGAGGGCGAGCTCCGCCCGCAGCTCCTCGACCGGTTCGGGCTCACCGTCGAGGTGGCGGCCTCCCGCGAGCCCGCCCAGCGCGTCGAGGTGGTGCGCCGCCGGCTCGCGTACGAGGACGACCCGGCCGCCTTCGCGACCCGCTGGGCCGGTGACGAGCAGGACGTCCGCGCCCGCGTCGTGGCCGCCCGCGCCCTGCTCCCCCAGGTCCGCCTCGGCGACGCCTCCCTGCTCCAGATCGCCGCGACCTGCGCCGGCTTCGAGGTCGACGGCATGCGCGCCGACATCGTGATGGCCCGCACCGCGACCGCGCTGGCCGCCTGGGCCGGACGGAGCGAGGTCCGCAAGGAGGACGTGCGGCAGGCCGCTCTGCTGGCGCTCCCGCACCGGCGCCGCCGCAACCCCTTCGACGCCCCGGGGCTCGACGAGGACAAGCTCGACGAGATCCTGGACCGCTTCCCCGACGAGGAGCCGGAGCACGAGCCCGACCCGGAGCCCGAGGGCCCGGACGACGGCGGTCCGCAAGACGGCGGCCCGGAGGACGGCGGCCCGGACGGCGGGGGCGGCGGGGTCCCCCCGCAGGGCGGACCCGAGGCGCCCGAGGCCCCGGAGGCACCCGGGGCACACGATGACCCGGCCCCGTCGGCCCCGGACGCACCGGAGGCCCCCGACCGCGAGCCCGCGTCCCAGGACGGCACCCCGCCCGAGCAAGCCGCGGTACGGGCCGCCGAGCCGTTCCGGACCAAGATGCTCAGCGTGCCCGGCCTCGGCGAGGGCGCGTCCGGGCGGCGTTCGCGCGCCCGCACCGCGCACGGCCGGACCACCGGCGCCCAGCGCCCCCGCGGCCAGCTGACGAAGCTGCACCTCGCCGCGACCGTCCAGGCCGCCGCCCCGCACCAGAAGGCGCGCGGGCGCAGCGGGCCCGGGCTCGTCGTCCGCAAGGACGACCTGCGCCAGGCCACTCGGGAGGGCCGCGAGGGCAACCTGGTCCTGTTCGTGGTCGACGCCTCCGGCTCGATGGCGGCCCGGCAGCGCATGAGCGCGGTCAAGGGCGCGGTGCTCTCGCTGCTGCTGGACGCCTACCAGCGCCGGGACAAGGTCGGTCTGATCACCTTCCGGGGCGCCGCCGCCGAGCTCGCGCTGCCGCCCACCTCCTCGGTGGACGCGGCCGCGGCCCGGCTCGAACGGCTGCCGACGGGCGGGCGCACCCCGCTCGCCGCCGGCCTGCTCAAGGCCCACGAGGTGCTGCGGATCGAGCGGCTGCGCGATCCCAGCCGCCGCCCGCTGCTCGTGGTCGTCACCGACGGGCGGGCCACCTCGGCCGGTTCGACCGGATCGGCCGGTTCCGCCGGCGGGGACCCGCGTGAGCTCGCGGGCCGCAGCGCCCGGCTACTCCAGGCCGAGGGCATCGCGTCGGTGGTCGTGGACTGCGAGTCGGGGCCGGTGCGGCTGGGGCTGGCCGGCGTACTGGCCGGCGACCTCGGCGGTCCCGCCGTCACGCTCGACGGGCTGCGGGCCGACTCGCTGGCCGGGCTCGTGAAGAACGTACGTACGTCAGTGACCTCTCAGTCATCCCACACCTCCAGGAGGGCCGCGTAATGCCGCAGGGACAGCCGACCGTCGTTCCGGACGACGGACTCACGACGCGCCAGCGCCGCAACCGCCCGCTCGTCTTCGTCCACACCGGCCCGGGCAAGGGCAAGTCGACGGCGGCCTTCGGGCTGGCGCTGCGCGCCTGGAACCAGGGCTGGCCGATCGGGGTGTTCCAGTTCGTCAAGTCGGCGAAGTGGAAGGTCGGCGAGGAGAACGCGCTCAAGGTGCTCGGCGCCTCCGGCGAGGGCGGCTCGGTCGTCTGGCACAAGATGGGCGAGGGCTGGTCCTGGGTCCAGCGGGACGCGCAGCTCGACAACGAGCAGGCGGCCAAGGAGGGTTGGGAGCAGGTCAAGCGCGACCTGGCCGCCGAGACGCACAAGCTGTACGTGCTGGACGAGTTCGCGTACCCGATGCACTGGGGGTGGATCGACGTCGACGAGGTCATCGAGGTGCTGCGGAACCGTCCCGGCACCCAGCACGTGGTGATCACGGGGCGCAACGCGCCGGAGAAGCTGGTGGAGTTCGCGGACCTGGTCACGGAGATGACCAAGGTCAAGCACCCGATGGACGCCGGCCAGAAGGGCCAGAAGGGCATCGAGTGGTGACGTCGCTCCACATCCCCCGGCTGGTCATCGCCGCGCCGTCCTCCGGCAGCGGCAAGACCACCGTCGCCACGGGCCTGATGGCGGCCTTCTCGGAGCGCGGCCTCGCCGTGTCCCCGCACAAGGCCGGGCCCGACTACATCGACCCCGGCTACCACGCGCTGGCCACGGGCCGGCCGGGGCGCAACCTGGACGCGTTCATGTGCGGACCGGAGCTGATCGCCCCGCTGTTCGCGCACGGGGCCGCGGGGTGCGATCTCGCGATCGTCGAGGGCGTGATGGGCCTGTACGACGGGGCCGCGGGGCGGGGTGAGCTGGCGTCGACGGCGCAGGTGGCGAAGCTGCTGCGGGCGCCCGTGGTGCTGGTGGTCGACGCCTCGTCCCAGTCGCGTTCGGTGGCGGCGCTGGTGCACGGCTTCGCGTCGTTCGACCCCCAGGTGCGGCTGGGCGGCGTGATCCTGAACAAGGTCGGGTCCGACCGGCACGAGGCGATGCTGCGGGAGGCGCTGGAGGAGGCCGGGATGCCGGTGCTCGGCGTCCTGCGGCGGGCCCCGCAGGTGGCTGCGCCCTCGCGGCACCTGGGCCTGGTCCCGGTCGCCGAGCGGCGTACCGACGCCCTGTCCTCGGTCGCCGCCCTGGCGGACCAGGTCCGGGCGGGTTGCGATCTGGAGGCCCTGATGGCCCTGGCCCGGACGGCGCCACCGCTGGCCTGCGAAGCCTGGGCCCCTGAACGGGCCCTGTTCGGCGCCGCCGGGCACAATCCGGCCGCTCCGCCGGCGTTCGGGGCCCCGGGGCCCGGGGGCGGCGGCGCCGCGCCCGTCGTCGCCGTCGCGGGCGGGCCGGCGTTCACGTTCTCGTACGCCGAGCACGCCGAGCTGCTCACCGCCGCCGGGGCGGAGGTCGTCACCTTCGACCCGCTCCGGGACGAGGCCCTGCCCGACGCGACCACCGGTCTGGTGATCGGCGGCGGGTTCCCCGAGGTGTACGCCCCCGAGCTCGCCGCCAACGCGCCGCTCCGCGAGGCCGTCGCGGGTTTCGCCGCGGCCGGCGGGCCCGTCGCCGCCGAGTGCGCCGGGCTGCTGTACCTCGCCCGAACCCTGGACGGCAAGCCCATGTGCGGGGTGCTCGACGCCGACGCGCGCATGTCGGAGCGGCTGACCCTCGGCTACCGCGAGGCCGTCGCGGTGTCGGACAGCGCCCTCGCCGCCACCGGTACCCGGCTGCGCGGCCACGAGTTCCACCGCACGGTGGTCGAGCCCGGTGCCGGCGCCGCCCCCGCATGGGGCTTCACGCATCCCGAACGCCGGGTCGAGGGCTTCGTACAGCAGGGCGTGCACGCCAGCTACCTGCACACGCACTGGGCGGCGGAGCCCTCCGTGGCCCTCCGGTTCGCGGAAGCCGCGGCGCGGTCCAGGTGAGTTCAGTCCGCGAGGCCCACCACCAGCCAGATGCCGGCCACCCCGCCCACCGTGCACATCAGCGTGGACAGGGCGGGGTGCTTGTGGTGCGCCTCCGGCAGGATCTCGGCGGCCGCGAGGTACAGCAGGGCTCCGCCGAAGAAGCCGAGGTACGCCCCCAGCGGTTCCTCCGGAAGGGTGAACAGCAGAGTGGACACCGCGCCCAGCACGGGGGCCGCCGCGTCCGCGAAGAGCATCATCAGCGCCTTGCGGCGGGCGTTCCCGTACAGCCGGGTGAGCGTGTACGTGTTGAACCCGTCGGCGAAGTCGTGCGTGATGACGGCCAGCGACACGGCCACGCCCATCCCGCCGCCGACCTGGAAGGCCGCGCCCAGGGCCACGCCGTCGGCGAAGCTGTGGCCGACCATCGCCGAGGCGGCCGTCAGCCCGACCTCGGGGACGCGGCCCCCGTTCTCGGCGCCGTGCGCAGCCTGCCGTACCGCCAGCAGGCGTTCCACGACGTGCGCGATCAGGAACCCGGCCACGAAGAGCAGCAGGGCGAGCGGGACCCCGAACACCTTGCGGCCGGCCGCGTGCAGCGACTCCGGCAGCAGGTCGAGGCCGACGACGCCGAGCATCAGCCCGCCGGCGAGGCCCAGCACGAGGTGGCGGCGGTCGGTGACGCGTTGCGCCGTCCACCCGCCCGCCAGGGTCATCAGGAACGCGCCCAGCGCCACGATCACGGCCATGTGCCCCTGAATACCGACTCCTCGCCCCGTGCGCACGTGTGCGCGCGGGCGGCGGCGCACGAACCATTGACGACTACGGAGGGGGCATGAGCCCGGTGGGCGAGTACGCGACGCAGCTGGTGGTCGGGGTCGGCGGACGCGCGGGGGTGTCCGTGGCGGAGGTCTGCGCCCTCGTCGAGGAGACGCTCCGGGGCGCCGGGCTGACCGCCGAGGCGGTGAAAGCGCTGGCCACGGTGGAGTCGAAGGCGGGCGAGGCGGGCATCACGGGTGCGGCGGAACGTTTCGGCGTCCCCCTGATCAGCTATCCCGCCGAGGAGTTGGCCGGCATCCCCGTACCGCACCCCTCCGACGCGGTGCGCGATGCCGCCGGGACCTCCTCGGTGGCGGAGGCAGCGGCGCTGGCGGGCGGCGGGGAACTGCTCGTGCCGAAGCGCCGGTCGGTGGCGGCGACCTGCGCCGTGGCCACGGCGCAGGCGCACGACCTGCGCCATCACGGGGACGCGGAGGTGCGGGGCGACGGCGGGGCGCTGGTGGACCTCGCGGTCAACGTACGGGCGCACACTCCGCCGGACTGGCTCAAGCAGCGCATCGCGGCTTCGCTCGACTCCCTCTCCGCGTATCCCGACGGGCGGGCGGCCCGCGCGGCGGTGGCGGCCCGGCACGGGCTGCCGGCCGATCGGGTGCTGTTGACGGCGGGGGCCGCTGAGGCGTTCGTACTGATCGCGCGGGCCCTGGGCGCACAGCGGCCGGTGGTGGTGCACCCGCAGTTCACGGAGCCGGAGGCGGCGCTGCGCGATGCGGGGCACACGGTGGAGCGGGTGGTGCTGCGGGCGGCGGACGGGTTCCGGCTGGACCCGCAGGCGGTGCCCGAGGACGCGGACCTGGTGGTGGTCGGCAACCCGACCAACCCGACGTCGGTCCTGCACCCGGCGGCGGTGCTGACGGCGCTGGCCCGGCCGGGCCGGATCCTGGTCGTGGACGAGGCGTTCATGGACGCGGTGCCGGGTGAGCGGGAGGCGCTGGCCGGGCGGACGGACGTGCCGGGTCTCGTGGTGCTGCGGAGCCTGACCAAGACGTGGGGGCTGGCGGGTCTGCGGATCGGCTACGTCCTGGCCGAGCCGCAGGTGATCGCGAAGCTGGCGGCGGCGCAGCCGCTGTGGCCGGTGTCGACGCCGGCCCTCGTGGCGGCGGAGGCCTGTGTGGCCCCGGCGGCGCTGGCGGAGGCGGAGGCCGCGGCCCGGCAGACGGCGGTGGACCGGGCGCATCTGCTGGCGGGGCTCGCGGAGTTCGAGGAGATCACCGTGTCGGGGGTGGCGGAGGGGCCGTTCGTCCTGATCCGGGTGGCGGGCGGCGCGGAGATCCGCACCCGGCTGCGCGCCCTGGGCTTCGCGGTCCGCCGCGGGGACACCTTCCCGGGCCTGGACCAGTCCTGGCTGCGGCTGGCCGTCCGCGACCGGGCCACGACGGGCCGCCTCCTGCAGGCCCTGGACCACGCCCTGGCGCTGACCGCCCGCTGACGGCCCGCCGGTCCGGTCGGTCTCGAACCGCCCCGCCTGCGGCGGGCGGCCCACACTCCTGACCTGCGGTGCCGGGGCTATCCGGACGCTCCGGCTCCGTTGGCGGGGCGGCCGGAGGTAGGCGATGATCTCGGCATCTGCAGGGAAGCCCCGGGGGGTCCGGAATGAAGACATCAGCCAGCACGGCTTTGGCCTTGGCCGCGGTGGCGGCCGTGGCCGGCGGGATCCTCGCACTGCCGAGCCTGCTCGACCACGGCAGGGACGCCGGCGAGCAGCGGCTCCAGGCCAAGCCCGGCCAGGCCAAGGGGGGCCAGGGCAAGGCGAGCCCCGCGGCGCCCGCCGGGGCCAAGCCGTTCACGCTGGTCGCGACCGGCGACATCATCCCGTACCCGTCGATCGTCCAGCGGGCCGCGGACGACGCCCGGGGCAGCGGCCAGAGCCACGACTTCCGGAAGATACTCGCGGGGGTCAAACCCCTGGTGGCCGCCGCCGACCTGGCGATATGCCACCACGAGATACCGTACGGCCGGCCCGGCGGCCCCTACACCGGATACCCCGCCTTCAAGGCCCCGCACCAGCTGGCCGACGCTCTGAAGGACGCCGGGTACGACAGCTGCTCCACCGGCTCGAACCACACCCTGGACGACGGCTACGACGGTGTGGTCCGCACCCTGGAGCACCTCGACCGGGTCGGCATCAAGCACGTCGGCTCGGCCCGCAGCGCCGAGGAGGCCAAGGCCCCGGCGGTGCTCTCCGCAGGCGGCGCCAAGGTCGCCCAGCTGGACTACACGTACGGGACGAACGGCATCCCGGTCCCGGCCGGCAAGCCCTGGTCCGTCAACCTGATCGACCAGAACCGGATCGTCGCGGACGCGCGCGCGGCCCGGGCGGCCGGCGCGCACGTCGTCGTCCTCAGCGTCCACTGGGGCACCGAGTGGCAGACGGCGCCCGACCAGCAGCAGCGCGATCTGGCGCAGGCGCTGACCGCCTCGCGCGGCCCGGACGGGCTCCCCGACATCGATCTGATCATCGGGACGCACAACCACGTGCCGCAGCCGTACGAGAAGATCAACGGCACGTGGGTCGTCTTCGGCATGGGCGACCAGATCGCCAGCTTCTACGAGGCCGACAAGGCCCGCGGCAACATGTCCTCGATCCCGCGCTTCACCTTCACCCCGTCGACCGCCCACCCCGGCCGCTGGGACGTCTCCAAGGCCGAGTACCTCACGCAGTACTCGGACATGAACCCGCCGTTCCGTGTCGTCTGCACTTCCTGCGCCGCCGCGGACCCGGGGCTCGGGGCCGCCGCGAAGTCCGCGTACGCCGCCGTCGACAAGCAGGTCGGCGAGGCGGTGCTATCGCGCGGAGCGGACAAGCAGGGCCTGGAGCGCGCCACCCGCTGAGGGCTCCCGGGACCGTCTCCCGCGCGAGGCGCCGAGGTTACGGGGTGCGGCCGCGCCGGGTCACGACCAGTGCGGCGGCCCCGATGCCGAGCAGGACCAGCGCGCCGCCCGCGACGTACGGGGTCACCGAACCGCCTCCGGTCTCGGCCAGGTTGGCCCCGGTGGTGATCCCGGCGCCGGTGCCGGAGGCTCCGGTCTGCGGCTTGACGTCGGTCTTCGCCGAGGGCTCGGGGGCCGGCGCCCCGGCCGGGGATTCGCAGTGCGCCTCGGCGAGCACGACCTCGCCCTCGACCTGGGCCACGTTCAGGTCCAGCGGGTTCACGGACACCTTCAGCCGGAGCGCGGCCGCGGCGGCCGTGGTGGAGGTGGTCCGGGTGCCGGAGAGCTCCAGGCTGACCATGCCGACCTTGGGGATCTCGACCTCGGTCGGACCGCCGGCCGAGAGGGCGACCTTCTTGCCGAGCACGGTGACCGAGCCCAGCACGTTCGAGCTGGCCACGGGCTTCTTGCCCGCCTCGCACACGGCCTTGGACGTGACCTTCTCCACCTGGATCAGGGAGAGCACCGGCAGCCCCGGCACGTGCACCTTGGCGTTGGCCAGGTTGGCCTCCGCCTCGGCCCGGTTCTTGTCGGCGGTGGCTTTGGAGGTGGCTACGTCGGCGCGCAGCACGCTCACCGGCTGTCCTCCCTCGACCCCGTCCAGGGTCACGGACAGGGCGGTCTTCTGCGCCGTCGCGGGGGCGCTGACCTCGTTGAGGGTGGTCGTCAGCGGCACGTGCACGGTCTTGTCGAGCAGGCCCACGTCGAGGCCGGCGCGCAGGACGACCGCGCCGGCCTTGCCCTCGCCCCCACCGGTGGCGCCGCCGCCTCCGGCGGCGAGGGCGGGCGGGGCGGTGAGCAGGGCGACCGCTCCCGTGGCGATCAGGACGGCTGCGGGCATGCGGAAGGTGTTGCCGTTCAAGGTGGTGGAACCCCCGGGGAGATGGGAGCCGTCGCGCCGCCAATGGGGGACATCGCGCGCCGACGGCCTCTAACCCTGGGAATCTTTACGCACGGAGAGTGAACGGGCGACAACCTGACGTGAGTTCACCCCAAAGGGTGGTTTCCATGCATGTATTCGATTAACTGCGCATCACGAGGAACGGGAGTTCTTTTCCGCCACACCCGAGCGGGTGGCGCACCGACGCCGGCGCCCCGGGCGGCCGTTCACAACGACCACCGGGGCACCGGCGTCACGCGATTCGTCAACCGACGCGTCAACGTCGTCAACTGCGCCCTCAGGCCCGGACCTTCCCGTTCACGACGACACGCCGCGGCTGCGCCAGGGCCCGTACGTCGGCCCGCGGGTCGGCGTCGTAGACCACCAGGTCCGCCGGCGCCCCCTCGGTAAGGCCCGGCCTGCCGAGCCACTCGCGCGCCGCCCACGTCGTCGCCGAGAGCGCCTCCAGGGCCGGGATCCCGGCCCGCACCAGCTCCGCGACCTCGGCCGCGACCAGGCCGTGCGGCAGGGAACCCCCCGCGTCGGTGCCGACGTACACGCCGATGCCCGCGTCGTAGGCGGCCCGGACGGTGTCGTACCGGCGCTCGTGCAACCGCCTCATGTGCGCCGACCAGCGCGGGAACTTGGCCTCGCCGCCCGCCGCCATCTTCGGGAACGTCGCGATGTTCACGAGCGTCGGCACGATCGCCACCCCGCGCTCCGCGAACAGCGGGATGGTGTCCTCCGTGAGCCCGGTGGCGTGCTCGATGCAGTCGATGCCCGCCTCGACCAGGTCGCGCAACGAGTCCTCCGCGAAGCAGTGCGCGGTGACGCGGGCCCCGAGCCGGTGCGCCTCGGCGATGGCCGCCTCGACCTCGGCCCGCGGCCAGCAGGGCGCCAGGTCCCCGACCTGGCGGTCGATCCAGTCCCCCACCAGCTTGACCCAGCCGTCGCCGCGCCGCGCCTCGCGGCCCACGTACGCGACGAGGTCGGCCGGCTCGATCTCGTGGGCGAAGTTGCGGATGTAGCGGCGCGGGCGGGCGATGTGGCGGCCGGCCCGGATGATCTTCGGCAGGTCCTCGCGGTCGTCGATCCAGCGGGTGTCGGAGGGGGATCCGGCGTCGCGGATGAGCAGGGTGCCGGCGTCGCGGTCGGTCAGGGCCTGGCGTTCGGCGGTCTCCGCGTCGACCGGGCCGTGGGCGTCGAGCCCCACGTGGCAGTGTGCGTCGACCAGGCCGGGCAGGGCCCAGCCGGACACCGTCGTGATCTCGCGGGCCCCGCGCGGGCGTTCGTACGAGATCCGGCCGCCGACCACCCAGAGCTCGTCGCGCGCGTCGTCGGGTCCGACGAGCACACGCCCCTTCACATGCAGCACGTCATCGGTCATGTTCCGCACTGTACGTGCGGTCTCGGTACGCTCCTGCGGGTAGACCCCCGGACGCAGCGGACGAAGAGAGAGCACCACCGTGACCCACCCCCTGCTGGACCTCCCACCGCTCACGGCGGAGCGCTTCGCGTCGATCGAGCAGGGGGTGGCGGACCTCCTCTCCACCCGGCAGGAGGTGGTGATCACGCAGGGAGAGGCGCTGCTGCCGCTGGAGGGGTGCATCCGGTCGGGGGCCCGGCCCGGTTCGACGGCGCTGAACGTGGTGACCGGCCCGTACGGGAACACCTTCGGCAACTGGCTGCGCGACTGCGGGGCGGGCGTGGTGGACCTCGCGGTGCCGTTCGACACGGCGGTGACGGCCGAGCAGGTGGCCCGGGCGCTGGCCGAGCACCCGCAGATCGACTTCGTCTCGCTGGTCCACGCGGAGGCGGCCACCGGCAACACCAACCCGGTGGCGGAGATCGGCGAGGTGGTGCGGGCCCACGGGGCGCTGTTCATGCTGGACGCGGTGGCGTCGGTGGGCGCGGAGCCGCTGCTGCCGGACGCCTGGGGCGTGGACCTGTGCGTGATCGGCGCCCAGAAGGCGATGGGCGGCCCGGCGGGGGTCTCGGCGGTGTCGGTCTCGGACCGCGCGTGGGCCCGCTTCGCGGAGAATCCGGCCGCCCCGCGCCGCTCGTACCTCTCGCTCCTCGACTGGAAGGAGCGCTGGATCGACGCGGGCCGCAAGGCGCTGCCGCACGCCCCGGCGCAGTTGGAGATGCTGGCGCTGGAGGCCTGCCTGGACCGGATCGCGACCGAGGGGCTGTCGGCGGTGATGGCCCGGCACACCGCCGCCGCGGCGGCGACCCGCGCGGGCGCGCAGCCGCTGGGCCTCGCCCCGTACGTCAGCCGCCCCGAGGAGGCGGCTCCGGTGGCCACCACGCTCCGCGTACCGCAGGCCTCCCTGGTGGTGTCGAAGGCCCTGGCCGCCGGCCCCTCGGCTCCCGTGTCGGCGGCCGGGGACATGGTCCGCGTCAACCACTACGGGCGGGCGGCATCCCTGGAAGCGGTCCTCATCTCCCTGACGGCCCTGGCCACGGCCCTGGGAACGGACCCGGCCGATGCCCTGGCCGCCGCGGAGGCCGCCTGGTCGGAGACCCTGCACTGAACGCGCCGCCCCGGGCCGGAGCCCCGGGCGGCGCGGTGCCGGGCCCTGCCAGGCCCGGGGCCTCGGTCAAGCCCGGGGGGCTCGGTCAGGCGGGGGCCTCGGTCAGGCCCGGGGGCCTCGGTCAGGCCCGGGGGCCTCGGTCAGGCCCGGGGGCCTCGGTCAGGCCCGGGGGGCCGGGCAGGCGCCTTCCGGGGTGCAGGCCTCGGCTCCGGCGGCGGGCTCGGGGACCTCGCGGCCGGCCCAGGCCTGTTCCAGGGCCCGGGTGAAGACCTCGGCGGGCTGGCCGCCGGAGATCCCGTAGCGGCGGTCGAGGACGAAGAACGGCACGGCGTTGGCGCCGAGTTCCGCCGCCTCGCGCTCGTCAGCCCGCACCTCGGCGGCGTACGCGGTGTCGTCCGCGAGGACCGTACGGGCCTCCGCCTCGTCCAGGCCCGCCTCGACCGCGAGGGCGACCAGCACCTCGGCGTCGAACACCGACCGCTCCTCCGCGAAGTTCGCCCGGTAGGCGAGGTCGAGCAGCTCCTCCTGGCGGCCGCGGGCGGCGGCCAGGTGCAGCAGGCGGTGGATGTCGAAGGTGTTGCCGTGGTCGCGGCCGTCGGTGCGGTACGCCAGCCCCTCCGCCCGCGCGCTCGCGGCGACGTGCTCCTCCATGCCGCGCGCCTCGTCGAGGGTGCGGCCGTACTTCTTGGCGAGCATGTCCAGGACCGGGGCCGTCGTGCCCTTGGGGCTGTTCGGGTCGAGCTCGAAGGACCGGAAGACGACCTCCACCTCGTCGCGGTGCGCGAACTCGGCCAGCCCCTTCGTGAACCGGGCCTTGCCGATGTAGCACCAGGGGCAGGCGATGTCGCTCCAGATCTCGACGCGCATGATCCTTTATCTCTCCTTGTTCCGGGATGGGACGGTTTCGACTTCAACCACCTGCCCGGGCGTCGCATTCCCCGGAGCCGACGCTGAGCCACAGCGTGAGGTGCGAGCCGGCCCGCTCCGCGCCCGCCGGGTCCGGGTGCCAGCCCTGCCGGGCGTAGAACGCCTGGGCCCGGAGGTTGTGTTCGTAGACCTCCAGCCGGACCCGGCCGATACCGGCCCGCCGCCACGCGTCCACGCAGGCGGCGTGCAGGGCGGCCCCGGTGCCCCGGCGCCAGTGGACCGGGTCCACGTGCAGCTGGGTCAGCGTCGTCTCACCGTCCGCCGTCCGGAAGGCGGCGACCCCCGTGAGCTCCCCGTCCTGCTCCGCGCACAGCACCCCGCCCTCGCCCGCGGCCCGGGCGACCGCCAGCGACCAGCCCTCGCGCGTCCGCGCCAGTTCGGCTTCGCCCGCGTAGGCGTCCTCGGGGATGCGGCCGCGGTAGTAGGTGGCCCGGGCCCGGGTGTGGAGGGCCGCTATGGCATCGAGATCTGCGGGTAACGCGGTTCTGATCATGGGAAAGGGAACGCGCCGGGAGCCATGTCGGTTCCCGGCGCGTCGTGGAGCGGGCGGCGCGGCTACTTCTTCAGCCACGCCTCCATCATCTTCTGGGCGATGGGGGCGGCGAGCTTGCCGCCGCCGATCTCGGAGCGGTCGGTGTCCGAGTTCTCGATCACCACGGCAACCGCGATCTGCTTGCCGCCGAGCTTGCCGTACGAGGTGAACCAGGCCAGCGGCGGCAGGCTGTTGTTCACGCCGCGCTGGGCGGTACCGGTCTTGCCGCCCACCTCGGCGCCCGCCACCTGCGCGGGCTTGCCGCCGCCCTCGGTGGCGACGGTCCGCATGGCGTCCTGGAGCATCGAGGCGGTCTTGGCCTTCATGACCTGTTCGGACTTCGGGTTCTTGAAGCTCTCCAGCACGTTGCCGTTCGCGTCGGTGACCTCGGAGACCGAGTGCGGGGCGACGAGCTTGCCGCCGTTCTCGATCGCGGCGGTCACCATCGCCATCTGGAGCGGGGTGGCCTGCACGTCGAACTGGCCGATACCCGTCTGTGCGACCTGGTCGACGGACATCTTGTTCGTCGGGTACTTGCTCGCCGGGCGGGCGGTGACGGGCGTCGCGGTCTCGGTGTTGAAGCCGAGCCTCTCGGCCATCGCCCGCATCTTGTCCTGGCCGAGCTGGTGCGCCAGCTCCGCGAAGACGTTGTTGCAGGACAGCCGCAGCGCGGTGCGCGCCGAGACGTTGTTGCAGGCGGCGGAGCCCGCCTCGCTGGGCAGCTGGGTCCGGGTTCCGGGGATCGTGTACGGGTCCGGGGTGCCGGTCGGCGCATCGAGGTTGGTGACCAGGCCGTTCTCGATGGCCGCCGCGAGGGTGACCAGCTTGAAGGTGGAGCCGGGCGCCTGCGGCTTGCGCAGGGCCACGTTCTCCAGGGCCTTGCCCTTGTCCTCGATCAGCTTCTCCCAGGCGGCCTTGTCGTTGGCGCCGGCGATGCTGCCCGGATCGTAGGACGGGTTGTTCACGATGGCGAGGATCTCGCCGGTCGCCGGGTCGATGGCGACGGCGGAGCCCTGCTTGCCCTGGAGCGCGTCGTACGCGGCCTTCTGGACGTCCCTGTCGACGGTGGCCAGCACGTTGCCCGGCGCGGCCCGCTTGTTGGTGAGCATGTCCATCACCGTCTTGAGCCGGTCGTCGGACCCGTTGAGGATCTTCTTGTAGACGCCCTCCAGCATGCTCGTGCCGAAGGCCTGGGAGCTGTAGCCGGTGAGCGGCGCGTAGAGCGGGCCGTCGACGTACGTGCGCTTGTAGCCGAAGTCCTTTCCGTCCGTCTTCACCGAGCCGGTGATCGCCTCCCCGCCCACGATGATGTTGCCCAGCGGGTTCTCGTACTGCCCGATGAGGTTCCGCCGGTTGTTCTCGTTGTCCGCGAGGGCCTGGCCTTGGTAGGCCTGCACCCAGGTGACCCGCACCAGAAGGGCCAGCACCAGGAGCAGGCAGAAGACCGACGCACGCCTGATCGTTTTGTTCATCCCCCAGAAGGACGAGCCAGGGCGCCCGTGCGTTCCGCTCTGCCCCGATTGTGGCCGGGTTCTCAGTCTTTCTTCATGAAGCCGCCCTCGTAGGCCGCGATGACGGCCTGGGTGCGGTCGCGGGACCCGGTCTTGGAGAGGACCGCGGCGACGTGGGTCTTGACCGTCTGCGGGCCGACGCCGAGCTGCTCGCTGATCTCCTGGTTGGACAGCCCGGTGGCCATCAGGCGCAGTACGTCCGCCTCCCGGCCGGTGAGCCGCGCCACCCAGCGGGCGGCGGGGCTCCGGCCGCCGGGGGCGTGGGACGCGGCCAGGGCGCGGACGGCGGCCGGGAAGAGCAGGCTGTCGCCGCGGGCGACGAGGCGGACCGCGCCGATCAGCTCGTCGGGGTCGGCCCGCTTCAGGAGGAACCCGGCGGCGCCCGCGCGCAGCGCGTCGTAGACGTACGCGTCGTTCTCGAAGGTGGTGACGACCACGATCCGGGGCGGTTCGGCCAGGGAGGCCATGATCTGCTCGGTGGCCCGGATGCCGTCGATCTCGGGCATCCGGACGTCCATCAGCACCACGTCGGGGGCCAGGGAGCGGACCAGCGGGACCGCCTCGGCGCCGGTGGCCGCCTCGCCGACGACCTCCAGATCGGGTTCAGCTTCGAGGATGACCCGCAGCGCGGTGCGGACCATCCGCTCGTCGTCGGCGAGCACGATGCGCAGCGGCGCCCGGCGCGCGGCGGTCATCGGGAGCCTCCGCCGAGCGGGAGGACGGCCCGCAGCCGCCACTGCCCGCAGTGCGGGCCGGCTTCGACGCGGCCGCCGAGCAGGGTGGCCCGCTCGGCGGCTCCCCGCAGCCCGCGCCCCCCGGTGGTACGGGGGTGCGGCCCGGCGGCGGGGCCCGGTGGATTGGTCATGGTGATCTCCAGTTCACGCGAGGTGCCCGCTTCCGCGTCCCGGACGGCGATCCACAGCCCGACGGGGCCCGTGCCGTGGCGCAGGGCGTTGCTCAGGCCCTCCTGGACGATCCGGTACGCCTCGCGGGAGGCGATCGCCGGGAGCTGTTCCCAGCTCCCGGCCGGTCCGGGGTCCTGGTGGGCGGTGACGGCGGTCCCGGCGGCCCGGGTGCGGGCCAGCAGCCCGTCGAGGTCGGCGGCGAGGGTCGGGGCGGGCGCGGCGTCGGACCGGGCCGGGTCCGCGTCCCGCAGCAGGCCGAGCACGGCGTCGAGCTCGCCCACTGTCCGCCGGGTGGTGTCCTCGATGGCGGCCAGTGCCTCCCTTACGAACCCGGGGTCGCTGTCGAGCACCCTCCGGGCGGCGACCGCCTGGAGGGTGACGGCGCTGAGGGCATGCCCGACCGCGTCGTGCAGCTCCCGGGCCAGCCGGTTGCGCACGGCCAGGTCGGCGGCCCGCTCCTCGGCCTCGGCCAGCCGGTCCGCCGCCGTCGGCCCGAGCAGCACGGGCGCCATCCGGGCCAGCAGCGCGCCGGCCCCGGCGGCGCACAGGGCCAGCCCGCCCAGCAGCCCGATCCCGAGCAGCGGGGCGACGTACGGCGATGCTCCGGTCCCGAACCAGCCCAGCCCCCATTCGGCGGTCCACGCCCCGCCCAGGAACGGCAGCGCGATCAGCACCACCGCCATGGGCGGTATCGCGAGGCTCATCCCGCTGAGCACCGCGCCGATCCCCAGGTGCAGGGTCCACCATGCCGAGGTCCGCCCCCGCGCCGCCGGTGACCGCGCCGGCCCCTCGGCCAGCCGCTCGCCCGGCACCCCGCACAGGGCCCGCACCGCGCCGGCCGACAGCGGCCGGACGAGCCCGGACGCGGCGCTCGCGGCGGCCAGCGGCAGGGACAGCGCGTACGAGGCGAGGGTCAGCGGGGTGGAGCCGAAGACGTTGCCCCGGCCGGACCAGACACCGACCACCACCTGGGCGAGGAGGAAGTACGGCATCAGCAGCGCCCCGCCGAGGATCAGGTGCACCCAGCGCAGCCGGGCCCGCGCCCCCAGCACCAGGCCCGCACCGGCCCGCATCCCCGTCCCCATCCCCTCGCCCCCCGGCACCCCCCGACCTGCCACTGGCCGCCCCCCTCGACCCTCTCCCGCTCGCGCCGCTCCCCGTCACCCAGGGCGGCGGCGTGAGGCGAGGAACCGGACCAGGACGGCTGCGGCGAGCAGGCCGGTGATCGTTTGACCAGCGTAGGTCAGGACCAACTCGGCGGTGACCGCCTTCGCGGGATCGGCGGTGCCCGCGCAGGAGATCAGGAGCCACAGCCCCCAACTCGCCGCGGCCGCCGCCCCGGTCCAGGCCACGGCCAGCGCCCACCGGGCCGGCCGGGCCCCGCCCCGGGCCAGGTTCACGGCTCCCGCCCCGGCCACCAGCGTGCACATCCCGTAGGTGGCGAACACCACGCCCGCTTCGGGGTTGAACTGTGCGACCTGCGAGGCGCTGAGCCCGGCCGTACCTCCGAAGGCCCAGGTGAACTCCACCGCCGCCACGGCCGCGGCCAGCACCGCCGCGGCTCCCGCCACCACCCCCGTGGGTGACGGGAGCCGCTCCCCCTGGACGCCCTGCCACAGGCCGCCCCAGCGCTCCCGCGCATAGGGGACGAACAGCGCGGCCAGGGCTATGGCCTGCACGATGAAACCGCCGTACACGACGTTGAACACCCAGGGGTCGAGGAAGGGCTCCCTGGCTGCCTGCGCGGCCGCGTCCGGCCCCAGCCCCACCGCCCTCACGAGGAGTTGGCCGGGGAAGGCCACGACGATCGGCACGAGCAGCCCGGTGGCGACGAACACCGGGAGGGTCAGCAGCCATGCCGGCACCCGTCTGCCCCAGGGCCGGGTGAACACCAGGACGAGCACGATGACGGCCGCGTCCATCACCAGCGTGACGGCATTCGCCACTTTGAAGAACATCCCCGGTCCCAGCAGCACGCTGCCGTCCGGTATCCCGATGCGGCTCCCCGCCACCCAGGCGCCCTTGAGGCACAGGTACGGCACGGTGGCGGCCAGAGCCGCCGCCCCCAGGATCCTGCGCCCGGCTCCCGGGCCGGCGCCCCTCGACCGCGCCGCGGCCGTCCCCGCCGTCTCGTTCGTGTTCACCGCTCGTGTGGTCATGGCTCAACGGTCTCGTCCCCGCCGCCCCGCCACCTCCCCCGCGAAGGGGAACCGCCTCCCCCGCCCGGGGGAGGAACCCGCCCGTCCACCGCCTCACATGCGCCGGGTCGCCACCGACAGCCGGTCCCGCGCCTCGAACAGCGCCGCCTTGATCCGCTGTTCGCGGTCCGCCGTCAGCCGGGCCACCGGCACCGAGCAGCTCACCGCGTCCCGGGCCGGCGTCCGGTACGGCACCGCGACCCCGAAGCAGCGCAGCCCGAGCGTGTTCTCCTCCCGGTCCACCGCGTATCCCTGCTCCCGGACCAGCGCCAGCTCCTCCACGAGCTGCTCCCGGTCGGTGATCGTGTGCTCGGTGACCGCCTCCAGCCGACGCGGCAGCAGCGCCCGTACCTCCTCGTCGGAGTGGGTCGCCAGCAGCGCCTTGCCGAGCGCGGTCGAGTGCACGGGCAGCCGCCGGCCGACCCGCGTGAACGGCCGCAGGTAGTGCCGGGACGGGCGGGTGGCCAGGTAGACGACGCTCGTGCCGTCCCTCCGGGCCAGGTGGATGGTCTCGGTCGTGTCCTCGGAGAGCCGGTCCAGGGTGGGCCGGGCCGCGGCGACGACCTCGTCCCCGTCGATGTACGAGCTGCCGACCAGCAGGGCCCGTACGCCGATGCCGTACCGGGTGCCCGTCGCGTCCGTCTCCACCCACCCCAGGTTCACCAGGGTGCGCAGCAGCATGTAGAGGCTGGACTTGGGCAGCGAGAGGTCGTGCTGGATGTCTGCCAGGCTGTGCAGTCCGGGCCGCGCCGCGAAGTGCTCCAGCAACAGGACCGTACGGACGGCCGATTTGACGGCCGCCGGCGCCCCCGGGCCTTCGGGCCCCTCCGATCGCGCGCCGGATCCGCCCGGTTCACCAGTGGTCATTCGCCTTCTTGCCCCTCTTGTCCCTTGTCAACACGGAAGACCCGGAAATAGAGTCCGGAACGGATGTGATCATCCATCCATCGGAACGGCGTTCAGAATACTGAACGCCCCCGCGCGGGTCAGCGAGATCCAGGAGGCAGTGCGCCATGGCAGCAACACCAGTCTGGAGTGTGGACCCCCGCACGGGGAAGCAACGCGAACAAGTTGCCGTCGAAGCCACGGCCCGCGAGGTGGACGGAGCCGTACGCGCCGCCCACTCGGCCCGCGCCGCCCTCGCGGACCGCACCGCCCGCGCGGCCTTCCTGCGCGCGGCCGCCGAGCTGCTCGACGAGGCCGCGGCCCACGTCATCGAGGCCTCCGACGCCGAGACCGCCCTCGGGCCGGGCCGGCTCACCGGCGAACTCGCCCGCACCACCGGCCAGCTGCGGGCCTTCGCCGACGCCGTGGACGAGGGCGCGTACCTCGACATCCGCATCGACCGCCCCGATCCCACCGCCGTCCCGCCGCGCCCCGAGCTGCGCCGCTACAAGGTTCCGCTGGGCGTGGTCGCGGTCTACGCCGCCTCCAACTTCCCGCTCGCGTTCTCCGTCCCCGGCGGGGACACCGCGAGCGCGCTGGCCGCCGGCTGCCCGGTGGTCGTCAAGGCGCACCCCGACCACCCCGCCACCTCCGAGCTGTGCGCCTCGCTGCTGCGCCGGGCGGCCGTTTCCGTCGGGCTGCCGGCCGACGTGGTCGCCGTCGTCCACGGGTTCGACGCGGGCCTGGAGCTGATCCGCCACCCGCTCGTCTCCGCCGCCGGGTTCACCGGTTCCATCCGGGGCGGCCGGGCACTGTTCGACGCGGCCGCCGCCCGGCCCGTGCCCATCCCGTTCCACGGCGAACTCGGCTCCCTCAACCCCGTCGTGGTCACGCCCGCGGCCGCCGCCGAGCGCGCCGAGGAGATCGCCGCGGGACTCGCGGGCTCGGTCACCCTCGGGGTCGGCCAGTTCTGCGTCAAGCCGGGCCTGGTCCTGGTCCCCGAGGGCGCGGACGGCGACCGGCTCACCGGCGCGCTGACGAAGGCGCTCGGCGAGACCGAGCCGGGTGTCCTGCTCGACCACCGGATGCGGGAGAACTTCATCGCCGGCGTACGCGAGCGGGCCGCGCTGCCCGGCGTCGACGCACCCGTCACCCCGGGCTCCGGCGGCGAGCACACCGTCGGCGCGGGGTACCTGACCGTGCCGGCCGGGAGCCTGCTGGAGGGCGGCGCGTACGAGGTGCTGCTGGAGGAGTGCTTCGGACCGGTGACCGTGGTCGTCCGGTACGCGGACCAGGGCGAAGCGGGGTCGGTGCTCGGCCGGCTCCCCGGGAACCTGAGCGCCACGCTCCACCTCTCCGCGGCCGAGGCCGACGGCGGCCCGGGACCGGCGGCGGAGCTGATCGAGCAGGTCACGGCGCTGGCCGGGCGGATCCTGGTCAACGGCTGGCCGACCGGGGTCGCGGTGGCCCCGGCCCAGCACCACGGCGGCCCGTACCCGGCGGCGACCTCGCACTCCACCTCGGTGGGCGGGACCGCCGTCGAGCGCTGGCTGCGGCCGGTGGTCTACCAGTCGGTGCCGGACCCGCTGCTCCCGGCGGAGCTGCGCGAGGCGAACCCGCTGGGGCTGCCGCGCCGGACCACGCCCGGCGCCCCGTAAATCCGTTGCCCGCCCCGGCCGCGCGGGGCAGGCTGCCGGCCATGCCGAGACCTCACGGATTCACGTACGAACAGCGCGCCGACGGGAGCGTGGTCATCACGCACCAGGGGCGGGCCGCGAGCACCCTGCGCGGCGGCCGGGCCGAGAAGTTCCTCGCCGAGGTGGGGTCCGGCGACGCGCAGCTCGTGATGGCCCGCTGGACGGGCGCGTACAAGTTCGGCAACGAGCGGACGGCGAAGAACCACCCCCGCAACCGGCGCTGAAATCTGTCGCGAGGGTAAGGGAACGGCAAAGCACCTCCGGTCGTTCTCCGGGCATGACCGCTATGACCCCAGGTTCCAACCTGCCGCTCGACACCGTCCGTGTGACGGTGGATGTGGCTGCCCCGGTGCGGCTCGACGTGTCGGGACTCCTCCTCGCGGCGGACGGCAAGGTGCGATCCGACGCCGACTTCATCTTCTACAACCAGCCGTCCGGGCCCGGTGTCAGCTACCGGTCCGGCGGCGGGGCGGCGCCGGACTCGATCACCGTCGACACGGGCGCCCTGCCGCCGGGCATCGAGCGGATCGTGGTCACGGCCAGCCCCGACGCCGCAGGTCAGACGTTCCAGGGCATCGAGCCCACCGCCACGGTGCGGCACGCCGAGACGGGCGCGGTGATCGCCTCCTTCACCCCGCCGCAGCTGGGCGCCGAGACCGCGCTCGTGGTCGTCGAGGTCTACCGGCGCGGCGGCGTGTGGAAGGTGCGCGCGGTCGGCCAGGGGTACGCGAACGGCCTCGCCGGGATCGCGACGGACTTCGGGGTCTCCGTGGACGAGGAGCCCGCCCCGCCGCCCGCGGCCGCCCCGCAGTCCCCCGCCCCCGCCGCGCCTTCCCCTTCGTCCTGGCCGAGTGCTCCGAGTACGCCGAGCGCCCCCATGACACCGGCGCCCCCGTCCTTCCCCGCGGCCCCGCCGGCCGCCCCTGCCGCCCCGGCGGCCACGCCCGGCACCGGGAAGATCAACCTGGACAAGGGCCGGGTGAGCCTCCAGAAGAACCAGACGGTGTCCCTCGTCAAGAACGGCCGCCCGCTGCTCTCCCAGGTCAAGATGGGCCTGGGCTGGGAGCCGGCGTTCCGCGGCCGGGACATCGACCTCGACGCCTCCGTGATCGCGTACGGACCGCAGCGCAACCACATCGACAGCTGCTACTTCGGCAAGCTGTCCATCCTGGGCGGCGCCATCAAGCACTCGGGCGACAACCTCACCGGTGAGGGCGCCGGGGACGACGAGGTGATCGTCGTGGACCTCGGACGGCTGCCCGCGGAAGCCACGGGCCTGGTCTTCACCGTCAACTCCTTCTCCGGCCAGAAGTTCACCGAGGTCGCCAAGGCCTACTGCCGCCTGATCGACGCGGCGAGCGGGGAGGAGCTGGTGCGCTTCGACCTCACCGGTGCCGAACCGCAGACCGGGGTCATGATGGCCAAACTGATTCGCCAGTTCTCGGGCGAATGGGAGATGACGGCCATCGGAGAGTTTGTGAAATCCCGCACAGTGCGCGGGATGGTCAAGCCCGCCTCGCAAGCACTCTGAGCAGGTGGGCGGGCACATGGAGCGACCGTGGCGCTCGGCAGGAGGGCCGAGGTGATGGATTCCACCCCCAATAGGGGGGTGACTGTCAGTGCCCGCCCGTAGCCTTGAAAGCATGTACAGCACACTCCGGCCCGCGGGTCCCGCCCGCCCGTCCGCCGCAGAGGCGAACGAGGCGATACGGCACCTCGTCGAGACCCGGGTGGACGACGAGTGGCCCTCCGAGGCATATGAGTTCCTCCTGGAGGAATGGGCCGCCGCCAGCCGCACCGACATCGCCGAGGTCGCCGCCGCCCAGTGAGGGCGGCGGCGCAGCCGTCGATCACGCATACCTGCGGCCGGAACGCCGGCCGCAGGTACGTCGGCCGCTTTCGCCACTTCGGCTACACCAGCCGTCCCGGCGTCAGTGCGCGCGGCGCCACGGTCCCGTGATGGCCAGCATGATGCCCGGTTCCTGGATGTTGGCGTACAGCGTGCGCCCGTCCGGGGAGAAGCAGACACCGGTGAACTCGGAGTACTCCGGCTCCTGCGCCGTCCCCATGTTCAGCTCGTTGCGCGCCAGCGGGTACGTCCGCCCCGACTCGGTCGCGCCGAACAGGTGCTGAAGGCCGCTGCCGTCCTCCGCGATGACCAGACCGCCGTACGGCGAGACCGTGATGTTGTCCGGGCCGTCGAAGGAGCCGTCCTGGGCCGGGTCCGCGTTCACCCCGAGCACCACCGTCAGCCGGATCGTGCGCCGCTTCGGGTCGTAGAACCACACCTGGCCGTCGTGGGCCGTACCCGGGCTCTCCTCACGGGCGTACGAGGAGACGAAGTACGTGCCCCCGTCGGCCCACCACATGCCCTCCAGCTTGCGGGCGCGGGTCACCGCGCCCTCCCCGAACTGCTTGCGCACGGACACCGTGCGCGCGTCGCGGTCCGGCACGGCCACCCAGTCGACACCGTAGACGGTGCCGGTCTTCGTCGCGCGCGAGAGGTCGTCGACGAACCGGCCCGCGCTGTCGAAGCACTTGGCGGCGGCGAGCACGCCGGCGTCGGCCGCGAGGGTGCGGAGCTTGCCGCGCCCGTAGCGGAAGCCGCTCGGCGGGGTCCAGCGGTAGAGCAGCCCGTTGGGGCCGGAGGCGTCCTCGGTCAGGTACGCGTGGCCGTGGCGCGGGTCGATGACCACGGCCTCGTGGGCGTACCGGCCGAAGGCCTTGACCGGCTTCGGGTCGCGGTTGGCGCGCCGGTCGTGCGGGTCGACCTCGAAGACGTAGCCGTGGTCCTTGGTCATCCCGTTCTTGCCGGCGAGGTCCTCGGTCTCCTCGCAGGTCAGCCAGGTATCCCAGGGGGTGGCGCCGCCCGCGCAGTTGGTGGACGTACCGGCGATGCCCACCCATTCGGCGACCTCGCCGCCGCGCCGGACCTCGACGACCGTGCAGCCGCCGGCCGCGGCGGGGTCGTAGACGAGGCCCTCGGTGAGCGGGACCGGGTGCGCCCAGTTCGCCCGCTTGCCCTTGAGCTCGTGGTTGTTGACGAGGAGGGTGACCCCGCGGTGGCCCTCGAAAGCGGCCGTGCCGTCGTGGTTGGACGGGGTGGACTCGCCCGAGTCGAGGGAGGTGACCCCGCTGTGGGTGATCACGCGGTAGCTGAATCCGGCGGGGAGGGCGAGCAGTCCGGCCGGGTCCGCGAGGAGCGGGCCGTAGCCGGGCTCGCAGGGCCGGCCGTGCTCGTCGCGCAGGGTGCTGTCGTCGGCCGCCAGCGCTCCGGGGGCGGTGGCGAGTGCGCCGACCGTCCCGGTGAGCGCGACTCCCGCGCCGGCGATGACGGTGCGGGCGGTGAAGTCTCTACGGCTGAGCGGCATCGGGTCTCCAGGGGTGGGGAGGTGGTGCGCCTGTCGTGCGGTCGTCGGCGCACACGCTCCCGTCCGCACGTGAACGGCGGCTGAACTACCCGCGAAGGACGGCCGGATCCCTGGCGGGGCGGCGGCCCTCCCCTCGTCAGCCCTGGCGCGAACGGGCCTTGAACGCCGCCTTGCGGGCCTCCTTGGCGGCCTTCTTGTCCGGGTGCATCCGGCCCATCGCCTCCAGCACGTACGCCGTCGCCGGGTGGTCCACCCGCCAGACCTGGTCGAAGAACCCCGCGTGGTGCTCGGTCAGCGAGCGCATCAGAAGCGGCAGTTCCGCCGTCTCCCCGTCCGCCGCGAGCTGCGCCGCGATCGTGTCGACGGTCAGCCAGAACACCATGGCCCCGTCCGGCGCCGGTACGTCGGCCGCCCCGCGCTCGGAGAGCCAGACCCGGGCGAGCCCGCCGAGCTCCGGGTCGTCCAGCACCGCACGGACCGCCTGCTCGGCTTCCGGACCGGCCGGGGCGAGGGCCTGCTGGCAGCGCAGCCGGCGCAGCGGGCCGCCCTCGTCGGAGCCCCGTGCGGCGGCGAGCAGTTCGGCGACGGCGTCGGGCAGTTCGCGGCCGGCCAGCCACTGCTCGATCTCAGCGTGGGCCGCGCCCTCGGGGTAGCCGGAGACCGCGTCGAGCAGGGCGTCCGCGCCCTTGTCGGCCAGGGCGCCGACGGCGGGGGCGGTGACCCCGGCCTCCAGCATGCGGGCGCGGATCCCGTACAGGCCGAGCGGGGTCAGCCGTACCAGCCCGTACCGGGAGACGTCCTCGTCGTCGGCCTCGCCCGCGGCCGGACCGGAGTCCGGACCGGGGGCCGAACCGGCCGCGGCGGACTCCTCGTCGTCCGCCTCCGCCATCAGCGCCTCGTCCACGGGCCGGAACTCGACGAGCCCGATCGGTTCCAGCTGCCGGAACTGGTCGTCGAGGCGCATCATCGCGTCCGAGACCTGCTCCAGCACGGCGTCGGTCGGCTCGCCCATGTCCTCGGGGATGACCATCGAAGCGGCGAGCACCGGCAGCGGAATCGGGCCGTCCGAGGCCCCGTGCCCGGAGACGGTGAGCAGGTAGAGGTTGGCGAGGACCCCGTCGAGGAAGTCCGCCTCGCGGCCCGGGTTCCAGTCCAGCCGGTCGAAGTCGATCTCGCCGCCCGCGTCCAACGCGTCGACGAGGTCGTCCAGATCGGGCACGGCCGCGTCCGCGAGCACGGTGTCCAGCGCCGCCAGCCACAGGCCGAGCACCTCGCCGGGCGCGCCGCCGGTCACCAGGGCCAGGTCCTCGCCGGGTACCGCGGTCCCGTAGTCCTCGTCGCCGTCCTCGCCGTCGCCGGCGCCGTCCGGGTCGGCCACGTCGACGAGGCCGGTGTCCACGGCCACCCGCCAGGCCTGGCTCGCGAGCGCCGGGCCGTCCTCGTCGGCGGCGTCGAAGCCCAGCGCGGCGGCGGCCTCGGACAGCTGTGCGGCGGCGAGTTCGCCGCCGGTGTCCACGCGGGTGTGGGGCCCGGCCCAGCGGGCCAGCCGTACGGCGCGGGCGAACAGCGGGGCGACGAGGGCGTCGCGGGCCAGTTCCGCATCGGAGGGCAGCCGTACCGGCGGCAGCGTGGGGTGCGGCTCTGCGGACATGGGGAGGTCTCCTCGCGAACGCGGTGGGGCGATGGGGCGCGGCCCCGCGGGACGGTGGTGCGGTTGCCCCGGGGCGCTGGTCCGGCCGCCGCGCGGCTGCCGTCCGGCGCACCAGCGTAGACGCATATCGGGCGTGCCCGGGGGGCCATCTCCTTTGGTTCATCCCACAGTCAGCTTCCGTATCCCCTGGAGACCTTGACAACTTCCCCGCTCACACAGGAAATTGACGCGCGTAGATATATGGGGACCTCCGGGATTCCTGCGGATCTCCTGCGGCCCGGCCGCATCGCTTCCGCACATTTCCCGCCAAACGCACGCAACACCCCTCTCGCTTTCGTCTTCCACACACCGGAGTTCTTGACCATGCGCTCCTCGCATCCCCGTTCCGCCGCCGTCTCGGCACTCGTCGCCACCGCCCTGGCCACCGGCCTGCTGGCGGGCACCGCCGACGCGGCCGAAGGCACCGCGTCCGCCGAGCCGATACACATCCACGACATCCAGGGCACCACCCGCATATCGCCGCTCAACGGCAAGCAGGTCGCCGATGTCACCGGCATCGTGACGGGCGTGCGGACGTACGGCTCGCGCGGCTTCTGGATGCAGGACCCGGACGCCGACGACAACGACGCGACCAGCGAGGGCGTCTTCGTCTTCACCAGCTCCGTCCCGACCGTCGCCGTCGGCGACGCGGTCAAGGTCTCCGGCCTGGTCGGCGAGTACGTCCCCGGCGGCGCCTCCTCCGGCAACCAGTCGGTCACCCAGATCTCCAAGCCGGTCGTGACGGTGGTCTCCTCGGGCAACGCGCTGCCCGAGGCCACCGCGATCAACGAGTACAACGTGCCCGCCGAGTACGCCCCGGCGGGCGACCCCGCCGCCGCCGGCAGCATCAACGGCCTGACCCTGGAGCCCTCGCGCTACGCCCTGGACTTCTACGAGTCCCTTGAGGGCATGAACGTGAAGATCGGCACCTCGCGGGTGGTCGGCGCCACCGACCCGCACGCGGAGCTGTGGGTCACGGTGAAGGGCTGGGAGAACACCGCGAAGCGCGGCGGCACGCTCTACGGCTCGTACGAGTCCCAGAACACCGGCCGCCTCCAGATCCAGCAGCTGGCGCCCCTCGCGCAGCAGCCCTTCCCGGTGGCCAACGTCGGCGACAAGCTGACCGGCACCACCGAGGGCCCGCTGGACTTCAACCAGTTCGGCGGCTACACCCTGGTGGCCCGCACCCTCGGCACGGTCAAGGCGGGCACCCTCGCCCCCGAGAAGACCAAGGCGCAGGCGGCGAACGAGCTCGCGGTGGCCACGTACAACGTGGAGAACCTCGACCCGAGCGACCCGCAGGAGAAGTTCGACAACCTGGCGAAGGCCGTCGTCGCGAACCTCGCCTCGCCCGACATCCTGGCCCTGGAGGAGATCCAGGACGACAACGGCGCCAAGAACGACGGCACGGTGTCCGCCGAGCAGACGCTGACGAAGTTCACGGCGGCAATCGCGGCGGCCGGCGGCCCGGCGTACCAGTGGCGCACCGTCAACCCCGAGAACAACAAGGACGGTGGCGAGCCCGGCGGCAACATCCGCCAGGTGTTCCTGTTCAACCCGGACCGCGTCTCCTTCACGGACCGCGCTGCGGGCGACTCGGTGACCCCGACCGGTGTGACGCAGGTGGACGGCAAGGCCGCCCTGACCCACTCCCCCGGCCGGATCGACCCCGCGAACCCGGCGTGGGCCGACAGCCGCAAGCCGCTGGCCGGCGAGTTCGTCTTCAAGGGCAAGACGGTCTTCGTGATCGCCAACCACTTCGGCTCCAAGGGCGGCGACGAGGGCCTCACCTCGGTCCACCAGCCGCCGGTGCGCTCCTCGGAGGCCAAGCGGCTGCTCCAGGCGCAGGCCGTGAACGGCTTCGTCAAGCAGCTCCTGGCGGCCGACAAGCACGCGAGTGTCCTCGCCGTCGGCGACATCAACGACTTCGAGTTCTCGGCGACCGCGCAGGCGCTGGAGGACGGCGGGGCGCTGTACTCGGCGATCAAGTCGCTGCCGAAGGCGGAGCGCTACTCGTACGTGTACCAGGGCAACGCGCAGGTGCTGGACCAGATCCTCACCAGCCCGGCGATCAAGAACTTCACGTACGACAGCGTGCACATCAACGCGGAGTTCTCGGCGCAGAACAGCGACCACGACCCGCAGGTCCTGCGCTTCCACCCGTAGCCGCGGTGCGCCCCTGACCGGCAGGGCCCCCGGACGCCGTCTCGTCCGGGGGACCCGGAGACGGTTGGGGAGTGTTCGGGGGAAGTCGGGACTTTCGCCCCTGGCGTGACGCTCGCCACATCACGACCCATTCGACCCGGGTTGTGGTGTTGAGTGGCCCCACGCTCGCCCATGTCCCCCCATATCCCCCGGAGGACCGCGTGTTCCCCTCCACCTCCCTCGTCCAGGAAATCGGCCTGGCCGTCCTGATCGTGGCCGCCCTCGTGTGGGTGCTGGGCCTCGGGCGCATGCTGTGGGACGCCCGCTTCCACCACCCGGAGCCCGGCGCGTACGAGGGCGTCGCGGTCATCCCGGCCCAGCGCAGCGCCGCCACGCACCCGATGGAGTCGGTCGAGCTGACGGAGGCGGAGGAGGAAGCCTTCGCCGGCCTGATCCGCACCATCCCCCTCCGCTGACCTCCCACGTCCCCCCGCGCTCGGGGCGGGAGGGCGTTCCGGAGCCGGAGGTGCGCGACGCCCCCACCGCCCCTTGCCGGGGTGATGAGGGCGTCGTCGCCGTTACCGGGGCCGCGGGGGCCGCGGGCGTCAGTTGTGGGAGTGGAGGACCTCGTTGAGGCCGCCCCA
Organism: Streptomyces sp. NPDC051109; assembly: GCF_044455885.1. Lineage (NCBI taxonomy): Bacteria > Bacillati > Actinomycetota > Actinomycetes > Kitasatosporales > Streptomycetaceae > Streptomyces > Streptomyces sp. NPDC051109. Next base: position 58,929 of record NZ_JBITFF010000019.1, on the reverse strand, counting down.
GACCGCGTTGTTCGGGCGGGCTTCGACCGTGCCCGTGACCGAGTTGCGGCGGAAGAGGATGTTGCTGGCGCCCGAGAGCTCCAGGGCCTTGACGATCTGGCCGTCCGGGAGGGTGACGCGGGTGCCCGCGGTCACGTACAGGCCGGCCTCGACGATGCACTCGTCGCCCAGCGCGATGCCCACGCCCGCCTCGGCGCCGATCAGGCAGCGCTCGCCGATCGAGATGATCTGCTTGCCGCCGCCCGAGAGGGTGCCCATCGTGGACGCGCCGCCGCCGATGTCGGAGCCGTCGCCGACCACGACGCCCGCCGAGATGCGGCCCTCGATCATGGAGGTGCCGAGGGTGCCGGCGTTGAAGTTGACGAAGCCCTCGTGCATGACGGTGGTGCCCTCGGCGAGGTGCGCGCCCAGGCGGACCCGGTCCGCGTCGGCAATGCGCACGCCCTTGGGGGCGACGTAGTCCGTCATCCGCGGGAACTTGTCGATCGAGGTGACCTGGAGGTACAGGCCCTCGGCGCGGGCGTTCAGCCGTACGGCCTCCACCTGGTCCACGGCGACCGGGCCCAGCGAGGTCCAGGCGACGTTGGCCAGCAGCCCGAAGACGCCGTCCAGGCTCTGGCCGTGCGGCTTGACCAGGCCGTGGCTGAGCAGGTGCAGGCGCAGGTACGCGTCGTGCGCGTCCAGCGGCTTGTCCTCCAGGGAGGAGATCACGGTACGGACGGCTACGACCTCGACGTCGCGGACCGCGTCCAGGCGGATCGCCTTGGCCGCGGCGGCACCCAGGAGCTGCACGGCCTGGTCGGCGGTGAGGCGCTCGGTGCCGGCCGGGCCGGGCTCGGCGACCAGCTCGGGGGCGGGGAACCAGGTGTCGAGGACGGTGCCGTCGGAGGCGATGGTGGCAAGTCCGGCGGCGACGGCGCCGGTGGTACGCGTAGCAGTCATGCCCGAAACCTAACCGGCGACGGCCCGAGGTCGCGAACCGGTCTCATGTGCCGGTCGCGCCGCGTGTCGCATCCCGCCCGGCCCGGCGCCCCGCGCCTCGCGCCGTGACACGTACAGCACCGCCCCGCCCGCGCCCGCCGCCAGGGCCGCGCACAGCGGCCACAGCAGCCCGGGCGCGGCCGCGTACAGGGCTCCGCCCAGCGGCGGCCCGAGGACGACGCCGCTGACCGAGACCCCGGCGTACAGGCTCTGGAACCGCCCGACGGCGTGCTCGGGCGCCTGGTCGGCGACGTAGGCGGTGGCGGTGGTCTTGTACAGGATCTCCCCGAGGCTGAGCAGCACCATCATCACCACGGCGCCGGCGATCCCGGCCCCGGCGAGCAGGGCCGCGTACCCGGCCCCGACGAGCACGATCCCGGTGCCGATGACGGGCAGCGGCGGCCGGGCGCGCAGCGCGACGGCGGCCGGGAGCTCCAGCAGCAGGATGACGCCCCCGTTGAGGGCGATCACGAAGCCGAAGGCCCGGGTGTCGAGCCCGTGGTCGGCGAGGAAGACGGGAAAGGCGGCGTACTGCTGGCGGTAGACGAGGTCGGTCACCAGGATCGCGCCGAGCAGGACGAGTACGGCGGGCCTGGCCCGCAGCTCCTCCCACACCCCGCGGCCCAGACCCCCGTCCGGGGCCGCGGCGGGGCGGGAGGCGCTGCGGGAGGCCCCGCGGGCCGGGACGGCCCGCGCGGTCCAGAGGGCGAAGAAGAGGGTCCCGAGACCGTCGGCGACGAAGAGCCAGTCGTACGAGAGCCCGGTCGCGAGCAGGGCGCCGAGGGGCGGGCCGAGGGTGAAGCCGCCGTTGGAGGCGCAGCGGACGACGGCGAAGGCCTGCCGGCGGCCCCCCTCGGGGACGGCGACGGCGACCAGCGCGGAGTTGGCGGCACGGACCACGCCGGAGGCGTACTGGGCCAGCGGCAGGGCCGCGTAGAGCCCGGCGGTGGGCAGCAGCGGGAAGGACATCAGTGCGAGGCCGCCGGCGGTGGAGGCGGCGAGCAGCACGCGGCGGTGGCCGAAGCGGTCCCCGTACCAGCCGCCGGTGAAGTTCCCGGCGACGAGGCCGATGCCGCCGATGCCGGTGACCAGGCCCGCCTGGGCGGCGCCGAGGCCGTGCGGGCCGGTCAGGTACAGGAAGACGAAGACGAAGGTGAAGCTGACGACGGCGTTGACGAACACCCCGGCCGCCAGCAGCCACACCACGCGGGGCACGTCCTTGAAGCCCTGCACCACGCCTGCGCCGAGGCCGCCGCCATCACCACCCCCGTCACCACCGCCTGCGCCCCCGTCCTCGCCCCTGCCCCTGCCCCTGCCCCTGCCCCTGCCTGCACCCATGCCCGCCCACTCCCCCGAACCCCAGTGAGTTCCTTTTGGGAACGGACTATGTCAGCATGACAGCCTTGGGTCAACGGACAAAGGAGTGCCCATGGCCCAGCGCACGCACCTCGACGACGCGGACTGCGCCATCGCCCAGGCCCTCGACGTGGTGGGCGACTGGTGGACGCTGCTGATCGTGCGCGACGCCGCGCGCGGCGTGCACCGCTTCGACGCGTTCCAGCACGAGCTGGGGGTGTCCCGGAAGGTGCTGGCCGAGCGGCTGAAACTGCTGGTCGAAGCCGGGGTGCTGACGCGCGAGCCGTACCAGGAACGCCCGGTGCGGCACGAGTACCGGCTGACCCCGCGCGGGCGGGGGCTGCTGCCGGTCCTGGTGGCCCTCCAGGACTGGGGAGACACCTGGGTCCTGGGGGAAGGCGAGATGACGGCGACGACGGAGGAGTCCTCGCGGGAGGCGGAACGGGTGCACGCGCTGCGCGGCACGCGGCTGCCGGAGCTGGTGCTGCCGGACCGGTTCGGGGAGGTGCGGGACCCGGTGGCGGACACCCCGTTCACGGTCCTGTACTGCTTCCCGGGCGCGTACGCCCGGGCCGAGTCCTACCCGCCGGGATGGGCGGGGATCCCGGGGGCCAGGGGCTGCACGTTCGAGTCGTGTACGTACCGGGACCAGCTCGCGGAGTTCGCGGCGGCCGGGGCCACGGTGCACGGGGTGTCGACCCAGCGGCCGGACGAGCAGCGGGAGTTCGCGGAGGCGGAGGGGCTGCGGTTCCCGCTGCTCTCGGACGCGGAGCTGTCGCTGACGGCGGCGCTGCGGCTGCCGACGTTCCGGGCCGCGGGGGTGAGCCGGCTCAAGCGGTTGACAGTGGTGGTGGACCGGGAGCGCGTGGTGCGCGAGGTGTTCTACCCGATCCGGGACGTCGAGGCCGGCGTCGCGGCGGCGCTGACCGCCGTCCGCGACGCCGGCGGGGGCGTCAGTTCAGCGTGAACCAGGCCGCGCGGGACTTCTTCCATTCCGGGTGCGTCAGGTCCTTGGCCTCGGTGCCGTCCCCGTAGAGGTCGGCCGAGCCGCTGTCCGTGATGAGCTGGACCCGCGCCCCCGGCACCGACAGGTCCGGTACGTCCACGATGGCCTCCCAGCCGCCCGGGTCCGTCGTCGGCAGGTCGGCCCGCTTGACCGGGGCGTGGCCGGCGACGCCGTCCCACTGGTAGAGCGCGTACGGGTCCGAGTTGTCGTCCGCGGCCCAGGAGCCGGCCAGGATCAGGTACTGGTTCGCCGCGTTCTTGCGGATGTCGCGGACGGCGAGGCCGCCGAGGTCGAGCTCGATGCCCGCCCCGAAGGCGGCCTTGGAGCCGCTGGAGAGCACCTTGTCGAAGTTGGTCACCGGTACGACCAGCGCCTTTCCGCCCGGCACCGCCGGGGCCAGCGGGGCCCGGAAGCCCAGGTAGGCGGTGGTGGTCGAGCCCGGCGCGAACTCCAGCCCCTCCACGTTGAACCCGTCGATCTGCTTGGGCGCCTCGCCGGCCGCCGTGCCCGCCGCGAAGCCGTAGCGGTTTCCGTTCGCCTTGTCCCAGGCCACGAGGTCGTCGCGGAGCTGCTTGTACGAGCGCCCGTACGCGAGTTGTGTGGCGGATCCGGAGCCGCTCACCGTCGTGGTGAACACCGTGTTCCGGGGCGCCTTGTACTCGCCGTCCTTGTTGTTGCCGAGCGAGCCCGTCCAGTAGATGGTGTTCCCGACCAGGGTCGCCCCCTCGATGTCCACCTCCTTGGTCACGCCGAGCTGCGAGCTGAAGTCCCAGGTGCGGACCGGGGCCGCCGAGCGGGAACGGTCGTACAGGCGCAGCACGTTGTTCTCGTCGTCGGCGACGACGGTGTAGCCGCCGCCGACCTCCACGGCGGCCGAGGAGTCGGAGGCGCCGGTGAAGTAGCGGGCGTCGGCCGGGTTCTGCACGGCGGCGGAGGCGGCGTACCACAGGGTCTTGGTGGCGCTCTTGCCGCCCAGCCCCGTCACCTTGACGGTGAGGTCGGTGTAGCCGCGGCCGCGCGCGGCGACGGCCAGCCGGCGCACCGCCCCGGTCCCGGTGACGGTCACGTCGCCGGTCCCGGCGACCGAGGTCCTGCTCGACGCGGACGCGCTGACCGTCAGCGCGGACACGTCGGCGCCGCTCTGCCCCACGGTCACGTCGACCACCGGGTCCCCGACCGCGCCGACGGCGCCGGACAGGTACGCCGCGGACAGGCTGATGGTCGGCGTCCCGTACGTCACCGCCTGGGCCGGAGCCACCGTGACCGTCCCGGCGACGACCAGCGCCGCGATCCCTGCGATACCAAGCTGCTTCTTCATCGGTGTCCGTCCCCATGGGTCGAGCCGGGCGCGAACCGCGTCACGCCGTGACGGCCGTCGAGCAGGTTCGGCCACCGTGACCAACTCCCGGTGCACGTCAATCGTCCGCCGGACGAACACGGAGCGCCTCCCGGAAGCACCCGGAGCACGCGAAGGGCCCCCGGCGCGGTGCCGGGGGCCCTTCGTGAAGCGGGTGGATCAGACGTTGAAGCCGAGCGCGCGCAGCTGCTCGCGACCGTCGTCCGTGATCTTGTCCGGGCCCCACGGCGGCATCCAGACCCAGTTGATCCGGAGCTCGTTCACGATGCCGTCCGTCGCCGACTTCGCCTGGTCCTCGATGACGTCCGTCAGCGGGCAGGCCGCCGAGGTCAGCGTCATGTCGAGGGTGGCGATGTTCGCGTCGTCGATGTGGATGCCGTAGATCAGGCCCAGGTTGACGACGTCGATGCCCAGCTCGGGGTCGACCACGTCGTAGAGGGCCTCGCGGACCTCCTCCTCGGTGGCGGGCTTGATCGACGCCTCGGGGGGCGTCGCGTTCTCGGTCATGCCGTCTTCCTCTCCGCGCCGTCGCCCAGTGCCTGGGCGGTCGCGTCCTTCCAGGCCATCCAGCTCAGCAGAGCACACTTCACGCGAGCCGGGTACTTGGAGACGCCGACGAACGCGACCGCGTCCTCCAGCACCTCCTCCATGGCCTCGTCGGGCTCGATCTTGCCCTTCGACTGCATCATCTCCAGGAACACGCCCTGGATCTTCTGCGCCTCGGCCAGCTCCTTGCCGACGAGCAGCTCGTTCAGCACGGACGCGCTGGCCTGGCTGATGGAGCAGCCCTGGCCCTCGTACGAGACGTCGGTGAGCGTCTCGCCGTCGTACTTCACGCGCAGCGTGATCTCGTCGCCGCACGTCGGGTTGACGTGGTGCACCTCGGCGTCGCCGTCGCGCAGGCCACGCCCGTGCGGGTGCTTGTAGTGGTCCAGGATCAGTTCCTGGTACATCGAATCCAGCTTCACTGCGTCGTCCTCGTCGCCCTCGTCAGCCGAAGAAGTTCCGTACGTGCTCCAGCCCGTCGATCAGCGCGTCGACATCGGCCGGAGAGGAGTACAGGTAGAAAGACGCCCGCGTGGTCGCGGGAATTCCGTAGCGCAGGCAGACCGGGCGCGCGCAGTGGTGTCCCACGCGGACCGCGATGCCCTGCTCGTCCAGGACCTGGCCGACGTCGTGGGGGTGGATGTCACCGAGCGTGAAGGAGATCGCGGCGCCGCGGTCCTCGGCCGTGGTGGGGCCGATGATCCGCAGGTCGGGGACCTCCAGGAGGCGCTTCACCGCGTACTCGGTGATCGCGTGCTCGTGCGCGGCGATCTTGTCCATGCCGATCGCGGTGAGGTAGTCCACGGCCGCGCCGAGGCCGACGGCCTGGGCGATCGGGGGCGTACCCGCCTCGAACTTGTGGGGCGCCGGGGCGTACGTCGAGGCGTGCATCGACACGGTCTCGATCATCTCGCCGCCGCCGAGGAACGGGGGCAGGTCCTCCAGGAGCTCCTGGCGGCCCCAGAGCACGCCGATGCCGGTCGGGCCGCACATCTTGTGGCCGGTGAAGGCCACGAAGTCGGCGCCGAGCGCCTGGACGTCCAGCGGCATGTGCGGAGCGGCCTGCGAGGCGTCGATCAGGACCAGCGCGCCGACCTCCTGCGCGCGCCGGACGATCGCCTCGACCGGGTTGATCGTGCCCATGATGTTGGAGACCAGCGTGAAGGAGACGATCTTCGTCTTCTCCGTGATGACCTCTTCGATGTTGGACAGGTCGAGCCGGCCGTCGTCGGTGAGGCCGAACCACTTCAGCTTCGCGCCGGTGCGCTGCGAGAGCAGCTGCCACGGGACGATGTTGGAGTGGTGCTCCATCTCCGTGATGGCGATCTCGGTCTCGCGGTCGACCCGGTAGGGCTCGTCCGCCCAGCCGAGCATGTTCGCGACCAGGTTGAGCGACTCCGAGGCGTTCTTGGTGAAGATCACCTCGTCGCGGCTCGGCGCGTTGATGAAGGCGGCGACCTTGTCGCGGGCGCCCTCGTACAGCGCCGTGGCCTCCTCGGCGAGCACGTGCACGCCGCGGTGGACGTTGGCGTTGTGCTGCTCGTAGTACTCGTTCAGCGCGTCGAGCACCTGGCGCGGCTTCTGCGAAGTCGCCGCGTTGTCCAGGTAAACGATCTTCTTCCCGTCGTGGACCACACGATCCAGAAGGGGGAAGTCCTTGCGGATCGCCTCGATGTCGAGGAGGCCAGGCAGCTGTGTCACGCGGTCGCGCCACCCTTCACGTACTTGTCGTAGCCCTCGGCCTCCAGCTGGTCCGCCAGCTCGGCGCCACCGGACTCGGCGATGCGGCCGTTCGCGAACACGTGCACGAAGTCGGGCTTGATGTAGCGCAGGATGCGCGTGTAGTGGGTGATCAGCAGGGTGCCGACCTCACCGGTCTCGCGGACGCGGTTGACGCCCTCGGAGACGATGCGCAGGGCGTCGACGTCGAGGCCGGAGTCGGTCTCGTCGAGGATCGCGATCTTCGGCTTGAGGAGCTCCAGCTGGAGGATCTCGTGGCGCTTCTTCTCACCGCCGGAGAAGCCCTCGTTGACGTTGCGCTCGGCGAAGGCCGGGTCCATCTGGAGCTGCTCCATCGCGGACTTGACCTCCTTCACCCAGGTGCGCAGCTTCGGGGCCTCGCCGCGGACGGCGGTGGCCGACGTGCGCAGGAAGTTGGAGACCGAGACGCCGGGGACCTCGACCGGGTACTGCATGGCGAGGAAGACGCCGGCGCGGGCGCGCTCGTCGACGGACATCTCCAGGACGTCTTCGCCGTCCAGGGTCACGGTGCCGCTGGTGATGGTGTACTTCGGGTGGCCGGCGAGCGAGTACGCCAGCGTGGACTTGCCGGAGCCGTTCGGACCCATGATGGCGTGCGTCTCGCCGGCCTTGACGGTGAGGTCGACACCCTTGAGGATCTCGCGGGCGCCGTTCTCGGCCTCGACGGAGACGTGCAGGTCGTGGATTTCAAGCGTTGCCATGGATACCTCAGGACTCCTGGGTGAGGGAGACGAGCACGTCGCCCCCTTCGATCTTTACGGGGTATACGGGAACCGGGCGGGTCGCGGGCAGACCGGAGGGCTTGCCGGTGCGCAGGTCGAAGGAGGACCCGTGCAGCCAGCACTCGATCATGCAGTCCTCGACCTCGCCCTCCGAGAGCGAGACGTTCGCGTGCGAGCAGATGTCGTTGATCGCGAACACCTCCCCCTCGGTGGAGACGATGGACACCGGCGTGCCGTCGAGTTCCACCCGCTTCGGGGTGTTCTCCTCCAGCTCGCTCAGCGCGCAGGCCTTCACGTAGGTCATCAGACGGACGCCTCAAGCTCGGTCTCGATCTTGGCGAGCAGGCGCTCCTCGATGTCCGGGACACCGATCTGCTGGACGAGCTCGGCGAAGAAGCCGCGCACGACCAGGCGCCGGGCCTCGTCGGCCGGGATTCCGCGGGCCTGGAGGTAGAAGAGCTGCTCGTCGTCGAAGCGGCCGGTCGCGGAGGCGTGGCCGGCGCCGACGATCTCGCCGGTCTCGATCTCCAGGTTCGGCACCGAGTCGACCCGCGCGCCGTCCGTCAGGACGAGGTTGCGGTTCATCTCGTAGGTGTCGGTGCCCTCGGCGCTCTTCTGGATGAGGACGTCGCCGATCCAGACGGCGTGGGCGCCCTCGCCCTGCAGCGCGCCCTTGTAGACCACGTGCGACTTGCAGTGCGGGGCGTCGTGCGTGACCAGGAGGCGGTGCTCCTGGTGCTGGTCGGCGTCCGTGAAGTACAGGCCGAGGAGCTCGGCCTCGCCGCCGGGGCCCGCGTAGCTGATCCGCGGGTGCAGGCGTACGACGTCGCCGCCGAAGGTGACCACGATCGACTTGAAGGTCGCGTCGCGGCCGACCAGCGTGTTGTGCTGGGAGCAGTGGACGGCGGTGTCGTCCCAGTCCTGCACGGAGACGACGGTGAGCTTGGCGCCGTCGCCGACGAGGAAGTCGACGTTGGCGGCGCGCACGCCGTCACCGGTGTGGTCGATGACGATGACGGCCTCGGCGAAGGCCTGGACGTCGAAGACGGTGTGCCCGAAGGTCGTGCCGCCCTCGCCGTGCAGCGAGACGCGCACCGGCTCGGTCAGGACGGCCTCCTTGGGCACGGTGACGACCGTGGCCTTGGCGAAGGACGTGAACGCCTGGGCGGCGATCCGGTCCACCGGGGTGCCGGCCTTGCCGATGCGCGCGTCGTCGCGCTCCACCGACTCGACGGTGACGCCCTCGGGCGCGTCGATCTGGGCCTTCATGGTGCCGTTGGCGACCGCGGTGCCGTCGTGCAGACCACGCAGGCGCGCCAGCGGGGTGAACCGCCACTCCTCCTCGCGGCCGTGGGGGACGGGGAAGTCCGCCACGTCGAAGGACGGGGGTGCGCTCATCCGGGTGGCGACGGTGGACTCGGCGGCCACCGCGATCGCGCCGGCGGTGGTCGAACCCGCCGGAATGTTCTGAGCCTCAGCCATGGCTGTCGTCTTGCTCGCTCTCGTGTCTACGTCTAAAGAATGTGCTGCGGGGAGGGCGGTCGGCCGGGACTAGCCGACCGAGCCCTCCATCTGCAGCTCGATCAGCCGGTTGAGCTCCAGCGCGTACTCCATGGGCAGCTCGCGCGCGATGGGCTCGACGAAGCCGCGCACGATCATGGCCATGGCCTCGAACTCCGTCAGACCGCGGCTCATCAGGTAGAAGAGCTGGTCCTCGGAGACCTTGGAGACCGTGGCCTCGTGGCCCATGGAGACGTCGTCCTCGCGGACGTCCACGTACGGGTACGTGTCCGACCGGGAGATCGTGTCGACCAGGAGCGCGTCGCAGAGCACGTTGGACTTGGAGCCGTGGGCGCCCTCGCCGATCTCGACCAGGCCGCGGTACGAGGTGCGGCCGCCGCCTCGCGCCACCGACTTGGAGACGATGTTCGAGGAGGTGTTCGGCGCCATGTGGACCATCTTGGAGCCGGCGTCCTGGTGCTGGCCCTCGCCCGCGAAGGCGATGGAGAGGGTCTCGCCCTTGGCGTGCTCGCCCATCAGGTAGACGGCCGGGTACTTCATGGTGACCTTGGAACCGATGTTGCCGTCGATCCACTCCATGGTCGCGCCCTCGTACGCCACGGCGCGCTTGGTGACCAGGTTGTAGACGTTGTTCGACCAGTTCTGGATCGTCGTGTAGCGGCAGCGGCCGCCCTTCTTCACGATGATCTCGACCACGGCGCTGTGCAGCGAGTCCGAGGAGTAGATCGGGGCGGTGCAGCCCTCGACGTAGTGGACGTACGCGTCCTCGTCGACGATGATCAGCGTCCGCTCGAACTGGCCCATGTTCTCCGTGTTGATGCGGAAGTAGGCCTGGAGCGGGATGTCGACCTTGACGCCCTTGGGCACGTAGATGAACGAGCCGCCCGACCACACGGCGGTGTTCAGCGACGCGAACTTGTTGTCGCCGACCGGGATGACCGTGCCGAAGTACTCCTGGAAGAGCTCCGGGTGCTCCTTGAGCGCGGTGTCCGTGTCGAGGAAGATGACGCCCTGCTCCTCCAGGTCCTCGCGGATCTGGTGGTAGACGACCTCGGACTCGTACTGGGCCGCGACACCGGCGACGAGGCGCTGCTTCTCCGCCTCCGGGATGCCGAGCTTGTCGTACGTGTTCTTGATGTCCTCGGGCAGGTCCTCCCACGAAGCGGCCTGCTTCTCGGTGGAGCGCACGAAGTACTTGATGTTGTTGAAGTCGATGCCCGAGAGGTCGGAGCCCCAGGTCGGCATGGGCTTCTTGTCGAAGAGCTTCAGGCCCTTGAGGCGGAGCTTCAGCATCCACTCGGGCTCGTTCTTCTTCGCCGAGATGTCCCGGACGACGTCCTCGGACAGGCCGCGCTTCGCAGCGGCGCCGGCCGCGTCGGAGTCGGCCCAGCCGTATTCGTAGGTGCCCAGGCCATCGAGCTCAGGGTGAGCAGTCTCCGTGGTCATGCGGGGTTCCTCCCGGCCGTACTTGCAGATGCTGATGTGTCGTTCTGGGTGGTGCCCGCGCCCCGCGGGATGAAGGTGGTGCACACCCCGTCGCCGTGGGCGATCGTGGCGAGGCGCTGCACGTGCGTCCCGAGCAGGCGGGAGAAGACCTCGGTCTCCGCCTCGCAGAGCTGCGGGAACTGCTCGGCGACATGGGCGACCGGGCAGTGGTGCTGGCAGAGCTGTTCACCGCTGTGCGGACCGGGAGCGCTCTTCGCCGTAGCAGCGTACCCGTCCGCGGTCAACGCCTTGGCAAGGGCCTCGGTGCGTTCCGCGGGGGCGGCGGCGTCCAGGCTTTCCCGGTAGGTCTCGGCCTGTGCGTCCATGCGCGCCCTGGCGAAGGCGGCGACGGCCGCCTCTCCCTGCTCGCCCCCGCCGGCGGCCTGCGCGATCCAGCGCAGTGCGTCGGCGGCGAGCGAGTCGTAGGACTGGTCGAACGCGTCGCGGCCGCAGTCGGTCAGCGCGAAGACCTTGGCGGGCCGGCCCCGGGTGCGCGCACCGTAGACGCGCTGCTCGCGGGGCTCGACCACGTCGTCGGCGACGAGCGTGTCGAGGTGGCGGCGGACGGCGGCCTGGGTGAGGCCGAGACGCGCTGCGAGGTCGGCGACGGTCGAGGGACCGTGGTCCAGGATGGAGCGCGCGACCCGGTTGCGGGTTGACCGCTCCCCGGTAGCGAGTTCCCCCTGGGGGGTCTCGATCATCCGTTCGCCGTATTTCACAACGCCATTGTTGCGTAATTAGTCGAGCCCCGACAAGCCGTGACGGACGCCACCCCTGGTGGCCTCTATCACTAAGGGTTACCTAATTTCTCTACGCAGAGTGAGGTGGACGGGATTACTCCGCATCCCTGCCGAGCCCCTCAGGTGCGCCGGTGCACCGCTCCCACCAGCGATCCCCCGACCCTCGGGGGCCCTGATGCGGCGCACACCGAGGGCGGAAAAGATCACCGAAACCGACTGGTCCATCCGGGCGGCGCACCCGGAAAAGTAATCGGCACGCACGTCCGAAAGCCCTCCACCCCGGGACCCGGGACCCCTTCTGCGGCTCCGTAGACTCACCCGCATGAGCAATGACCCCGCCGTGGAGATCCGCGGACTGGTGAAGCGGTACGGGCCCAAAACAGCGGTGGACGGTCTCGACCTCACCGTCCGCAAGGCCTCGGTCACCGCAGTCCTCGGCCCCAACGGCGCGGGCAAGACCACCACCGTGGAAACCTGCGAGGGCTACCGCCGCCCCGACGCCGGCACCGTCCGCGTCCTCGGCCTCGACCCGGTCGCCCAGGCCGAGGCACTGCGCCCGCGGATCGGCGTGATGCTCCAGTCCGGCGGGGTCTACTCCGGCGCCCGCGCCGTCGAGATGCTGCGCCACATGGCCAAGCTGTACGCCCGGCCGCTCGACGTGGACGCCTTGGTCGAGCGGCTCGGGCTGGGCGGCTGCGGCCGTACCGCCTACCGCCGCCTCTCCGGCGGCCAGCAGCAGCGCCTGGCCCTGGCCATGGCCGTGGTCGGCCGCCCCGAACTGGTCTTCCTGGACGAGCCGACCGCGGGGCTCGACCCGCAGGCCCGCCGCGCGACCTGGGACCTCGTACGGGAACTGCGCGCCGACGGGGTCAGCGTCATCCTCACCACCCACCACATGGACGAGGCCGAGCAGCTCGCGGACGAGGTCGCCATCGTCGACGCCGGCCGGGTCATCGCCCACGGCAGCCCCGAGCAGCTGTGCCGCGGCGGCGCCGAGAACACCCTGCGCTTCACCGGACGGCCCGCCCTCGACCTCGGCTCGCTGCTCAAGGCGCTGCCCGACGGCACCGAGGCCGCCGAGCTCACCGCGGGCGTCTACCGGGTCACCGGCGCGGTGGACCCGCAGCTGCTGGCCACCGTCGCCTCCTGGTGCGCCCAGCACGGGGTGATGCCGAACAGCCTCTCGGTGGAGCGGCACAGCCTCGAAGACGTGTTCCTGGAGCTGACCGGTAAGGAGCTGCGCGCATGAGCGCCGGTACGTTCACCCCCGCCCCGGGGGCCGCGCCCGTGTCCCGCATGATCCTGGCGCAGACCGCGCTGGAGACCCGGATGCTGCTGCGCAACGGGGAGCAGCTGCTGCTGACCGTGATCATCCCGGCGCTGCTGCTGGTGCTGTTCTCCGCCGTGGACATCGTGGACACGGACGCCGAGAACTCCGTGGACTTCCTCGCGCCCGGCATCCTGGCGCTGGCCGTGATGTCCACCGCCTTCACCGGCCAGGCCATCGCCACCGGCTTCGACCGCCGCTACGGGGTGCTCAAGCGGCTCGGCGCCTCGCCGCTGCCGCGCTGGGCGCTGATGACCGCCAAGACGCTGTCCGTCCTGGTCACCGAGGTGCTCCAGATCGCGCTGCTGACGGTGATCGCCCTCGCGCTGGGCTGGTCCCCGCACGGCGACCCGCTCGCGGTCGCCGCGCTCGTCCTGCTGGGCACCGCCGCCTTCTCCGGGCTCGGGCTGCTGATGGCGGGCACCCTCAAGGCCGAGGCCACGCTGGCCGCCGCCAACCTGGTGTTCCTGCTGCTGCTGGTCGGCGGCGGGGTGATCGTGCCGATGGAGAAGTTCCCCGGAGCCGTGCAGTCCGCCCTGGGGCTGCTGCCGATCTCGGCGTTGTCCGACGGCCTGCGCGAGGTGCTGTGGCACGGCGCCGGGCTGCCGTGGGGGGACCTGGCCGTGCTCGCCGCATGGGCCGTTCTCGGACTCGGCGCCGCCGCGAAGCTGTTCCGCTGGGAGTGAATCCCCTCCCCCGGACGTTGGCCTGGCAGGAGGATGGGCGCCGCCCCGAGGGGGCGGTGCACACCAGGACGCCGGGGGGCGGACATGGCGCAGCGGGAAGACGTTCTACGGCTGGACGCGCAATGGGCACGGATCCGGTCGGGGGCCGCACGGGCGGCGCCGGCCGAGGCCGAGGCGCTGCTGACGGAGCTGATCGGCGCGCTGCGCGAGCCGGCGCGGACCGATCCGGAGTGCGCGGCGCGGCTCGGTCTGCGCCTGGGCGACCTGGCGGCCCGCCGGTTCGCCGGCGGTGACCGGGCCGGTGCCCTCTCGGCCGTGGAGGAGGGGCTGCGTCATGCGCAGCAGGCAGCCGGGTACGCCCCCGAGTACGCCCGCTGGTACGCCCGGGGCATGATCAACCAGGGTGTCTGGCTGTCCTGGCCGCTGAGCGACGAGGCGCGGCTGCCGCGCTACCCGCTGGGCCCGCGGGCCGAGTCCGTCCCGAGCGCGATGGAGCGGGCGGCGGGCGAGCGCGCCCTGGACCTGACCCGGGCGGCGGTCGAGGTGTGGGCGGGCCTGGACCAGCAGGATCCGGTCAACCGGCGCGGTCTCGCGCAGGCCAAGGTGTTCCTCGGGGACCGTCTCGCCGAGCTGGGCTCCGCCGAGGAGGCGGTGGCCTGGGCGGTGGACGCGGAGGGCGGTTTCCGCCAACTGCTGCTCGCGGCCCCCGGTGCGGAAGAGGCCCAGGAGGCGGAGGAGGCCCTCGACCACATCGGCCGCCAGCTCGAACTGCGGCTGCGCTTCCTGTCCTTCGACTCCCTGGTGAGCCTGCGCGCGCAGGGCCTGCTCCCCGAACCCCTGCTGCCCCAGGCCGTGGTGGCGGCCCGGATCCAGGGCGTGGCCGAGCCCGAGATCGCCGCCCGGCTGCACCTCGGCGCCGAACAGGTGCGCACGATGCTGGAGGTCACGCCCTGGCTCGCGGTGTGGCGCTTCGAGGTGCGCGGTCCTGACGGCGTGTGGAACGTACAGGAGCATCCCTGGCACAGCGGAACAGAAGTGAGGAACAGGACAGCAGAGGATATAGGGAACGAATTAATACGCGCGTTCGCGGCGTCCGCCGACTACCCCGGCGACGGCGTCCCTTGGCGCGTCCGCGTCTGGTGGCACGAGGAAGGGGACCCCGCGGGAGCCCGGTTCCACAGGGCGGTCGCGCCCGACTCGGCGCCGGGCGGAGCTGCGGGCACCCCCTCGTGAAAGTTTGCACAAGGCTCCGCGTACGATAAGGGCCGTGTTGACCCCTCTCGCTTACCTCGCCAACCGCTGGACCCCGTCCCCCCGCATCGTCCGGCGGGCCGCCCTCGCCGCGCTCGTCATGAGCGTGCTCATCGTCGTCACCGGCGGCGCGGTACGGCTGACCGGCTCCGGTCTCGGCTGCGACACCTGGCCCAAGTGCACGGACGACAGCCTGATCGTGACCCAGGAGCAGGGCTTCCACGGGGCCATCGAGTTCGGCAACCGCATGCTGACGTACGTGCTCTGCGCGGCCGTTGGCTGGTGCATCGTCGCGGCCCGCTCGGCCAAGCCGTGGCGCCGGTCGCTGACGAGGCTCGGCTGGCTCCAGTTCCTCATCGTGATGGGCAACGCGGTCCTCGGCGGCATCACCGTCCTGACGGGGCTCAACCCGTACAGCGTGGCCGGGCACTTCCTGCTCGCCACCTCGCTGATCACGGTCACCACGGTCACCTGGCAGCGCACCCGCGAGGGCGACACCGCTCCCCGGCCGCGCGTCCCCGGGCCGGTGCGCAAGCTCTCCTGGGCCCTGATCGCGACCACCCTGGTGCTGATCGCCGCGGGCACCGTGGTCACCGGTTCCGGTCCGCACGCGGGCGACCGCAGCGAGATCAAGCGGATGCCGTTCGACTGGGCGGCCATCGCCCACGTCCACGCGGTCTCCGCCTGGGTGGTGTGCGCGCTCGCCGTGGCCATGTGGCTGGTGCTGCGGGTGGTCGACGCTCCGATCGACACCCGGGCCCGCGCCCGCGACCTGCTGATCGTGCTGCTCGCGCAGGGCGGCATCGGCTACGTCCAGTACTTCACCCACGTGCCCGAGGCCCTGGTCGCCGCCCACATGCTCGGCTCCTGCCTGGTGTGGATCGCCGTGCTCCGCGTGGCGCTCGGCCTCCGCGAGCGGCCCGCGACCCAGGCGGAGATCCCGGCGCAGGCCGACCCGCAGCTCTCCTCCGTCTGAGCCGGCGCGGCCCCGCCGCCGCGTCGCTCACCCGCGCTCGTCCAGCCGGTAGACGCGGCGGGCATTGCCCGCCGCGACCATGGCCGCCACCCGTTCGGCATCCCGCCAGGACCAGGCGCCCTCGCCGACCCAGCCGCCCAGCACCCGGCCCAGCGCCTCCCGGAACACCAGGGCGCCCACCGCGTGCAGCTCTGGCAGCCGGCGCCCGCCGCTGGAGAAGAGCAGCTTGCCGAAGGGCGCCAGCTCCAACACCTCCGCCAGCACCCCCGCCGCCCGCGCGCCGCTCTGCCCGAGCGCCGCGCCCAGATCGGCGTGGACGTGCGGGAAGGCCGCCGCCAGCTGGGCGGCGTGCCGGTGGTACGGGTATCCGCCGAGCAGCACCAGCCGGGTGCCGAGTCCCGCGGTGGCCCGTACGAACTCCGTCAGCAGCGCCGGATCGGCCCGCTCCGGGCGCTGCCCCGGCTCCCCCGCACCCGCCCCGGTGTGCAGCTGGATCGGCAGCCCGGTCGCCACCGCGCTCCACAGCAGGTGCCGCAGGAGCACGGGGTCCCGTACGGCCCCGCCCTTGGGCCGCCGGGCCAGCCACCGGTCGGCCGCCCCCCGCACCTCCCCCGGACCGGGCGGCTCGGGGTCCCGCCCGAGCACCGCGGGGTACCCCGCGTCCGCACCGCAGGTGAAGGCCACGGCCGCCGCGGCGGCGTGGTGGACGGCCTCGGCGAGGTTGGCGAGGAAGGCGGGGACCGTGCCGGAGGTGTCGGCGACCTGCTCGGCCAGCAGCTCCAGCCGTACGACCTCGAAGGCGTCGGCGTCCCCCGCGAGCGCCAGCTCCTTGGGGGCGGTGAGGTCGCCGGGCACTCCCGTGTCGACCAGGTAGGCGGCGACGCCCGAGCCCCGCAGCAGCCTGCGCCCGGACTCGACCGCGCCCAGCTCGCGCCGCCGGGCCAGGTACCGGGCGGGGGCGCAGTGCGGCTCCAGCCCGAGCAGCGGCGGGCACCAGCGGCGCACCGCGAAACCGGTCTGGGTGTCGAAGAAGGTGGTCCCGGCGGCGGGCGGGCCGGCCGAGCAGATCAGCTGGGCCTCGAAGGTGCCGAGGCCCAGCTCCGTGCGGAGCACTCCGTGGCAGTACTGGTCCACCAGGGGCGGCGTTTCGATCATCCGGGCATCCCGTTGCGGACGTGAGGAAGGGGCTTCCACACGTCCTAACGGGTGAGCGGGGTGTGAGGTGTTGCTCGCGCTGTTGACCGAGCGGCCACCTCCGCGATCAGGCCGCCGGGTTCGCCGCCCCGCCGAGCTGGATGCCGGCCATCCGCGACCACTCGTACGGGCCGGTCTTGACACGCGCGGCGAACTCGCCGTCGAACTCCTCGTGGAGGGTCAGGCCGGCCTTCTCGGCGGCCAGCCGGGCCACCGAGTACGTCGGGGCCACCAGGTCGCCCCAGCCGCCGTCCGTGCCGACGAGGACGATCCGGGTGCCGGCCTGGCCGATGTGGGCGAGCTGGCCCTCGGCGCCGCCGTGGTGCTTGGCGAACGCGCCGATCTGCCGGGCCAGCTTCGCGGCCTTCCGGTCCTGCTTCTTGTCTGCGGTGTCCGCCGTGGTGTCTGCCATGGAGACCATGCTACCGGCGGGTAATGAACGGAGGAAGCGTCAGCGGAGGAAGGGATCCACGGCCACCGCCACGAACAGCAGCGACACGTACGTGATCGACCAGTGGAACAGGCGCATCTCCTTGAGCTTCGCGCCCGTCACGCCCGCCTTGGCCCGCGCGTGCAGCGCGTGCGCCTCCCACAGCCACCAGCCGCCGGCCGCCAGCGCGACCCCGGTGTAGAACCAGCCGGTGTACCCCAGCGGGGTCAGCAGAAGCGAGACCGCCACCATCACCCAGCTGTAGAGGACGATCTGGCGCGCCACGGCCCTGTTGCCCGCCACGACCGGCAGCATCGGCACGCCGACGCGCGCGTAGTCCTCCTTGACCTTCATGGACAGCGGCCAGTAGTGCGGCGGCGTCCAGAAGAAGATGACGAGGAAGAGGATGACGGCGGCCCAGGAGACCTCGTTCTTGACGGCGGACCAGCCGATGAGCACCGGCATGCAGCCCGCGATGCC
Source organism: Streptomyces sp. NPDC051109 (assembly GCF_044455885.1). Taxonomy (NCBI): domain Bacteria; kingdom Bacillati; phylum Actinomycetota; class Actinomycetes; order Kitasatosporales; family Streptomycetaceae; genus Streptomyces; species Streptomyces sp. NPDC051109. The sequence goes on along the minus strand of NZ_JBITFF010000019.1, from coordinate 41,110 downwards.
GCCCCAGACGATGTTCTGCGCGGTGCGCCGCTTCAGCAGCATCGTGTAGACGACGACGTAGAAGAGGAGCGCCCCGAGGGCGAGCGCGGCCGACAGCCAGTTGACGAGCAGCCCGAAGAACAAGGTGGAGACCACCGCGAGCGTGATGCCGAAGGCCAGGCACTCGCGCGGGCTCACCATGCCGGTCACCAGCGGCCGCTGCGCGGTGCGGTCCATCAACGCGTCGATGTCGCGGTCGATGTACATGTTCAGCGCGTTGGCGCCGCCCGCGGACAAGTACCCGCCGAAGCAGGTCGCGAGGACCAGCCACAGCGACGGCACGCCCTGCTCGGCGAGGAACATCACCGGCACTGTGGTGATCAGCAGAAGTTCGATGATCCGCGGCTTGGTCAAAGCCACGAAAGCCATGACCCGGGCCCCGAACGGCCGGTGACCGGGGCTCGTCCCGAGCACCCCCGCTGGACGGGATTCGACGGCCGTCACGCACACCCCTGACAGAGAAACCAGCAAGCTCCGGACATAAAGGTCCGCTGAAGGCTCGCACGTACCACGCCACTCTAGACGTTGCACTTACGTCGCCCCGCGCGGGGGTCGCCTCGTGTTGGTCCGATCGGAGCCGCCGACGTCATGACGGACTGCGGGCACTCGAATAGCTGCACGCCGTCACGGGGGTAGGCTCGGAATCGCGCCGGTGCACCGTTCGTCACCGGGTAACAGACATGTGGAGAGGAGCCCTGACCCACGGTGAGCACCAAGCCGACGACCACAGAGCTCGACTGGACCGATCTCGACCAGCGGGCCGTCGACACCGCCCGCATCCTGGCCGCCGACGCCGTCCAGAAGGTGGGTAACGGCCACCCCGGTACGGCGATGAGCCTGGCCCCCGCCGCGTACACCCTCTTCCAGAAGGTGATGCGGCACGACCCGGCGGACCCCGAGTGGGTGGGCCGCGACCGTTTCGTGCTTTCCGCGGGGCACTCGTCCCTCACCCTTTACACCCAGCTCTACCTCGGCGGCTTCGGTCTGGAGCTCGCCGACCTCGAAGCCTTCCGCACCTGGGGCTCCAAGACCCCCGGCCACCCGGAGTACGGCCACACGGCCGGCGTCGAGACCACCACCGGCCCGCTGGGCCAGGGCGTCGCCAACGCGGTGGGCATGGCCATGGCCGCCCGCTACGAGCGCGGCCTGTTCGACCCGGAGGCCGCCCCGGGCACCTCCCCGTTCGACCACATGGTCTACGCGATCGCGGGCGACGGCTGCCTCCAGGAGGGCATCTCCCACGAGGCGTCCGCCCTGGCCGGCCACCAGAAGCTCGGCAACCTGGTGCTGCTGTGGGACGACAACCACATCTCCATCGAGGGCGACACCGAGACGGCCGTCTCGGAGGACACCCTGGCGCGCTACGAGGCGTACGGCTGGCACGTGCAGCGCGTCGCGCAGCAGCCGAACGGCGACCTCGACCCGAAGGCGCTGTTCGAGGCCCTGGCCGCGGCCAAGGCCGAGACCGGACGCCCGTCCTTCATCGCGATGCGCTCGATCATCGCCTGGCCGGCCCCGCACGCCCAGGGCACCGAGGCCTCGCACGGCTCGGCCCTCGGTGACGACGAGGTCGCCGCCACCAAGCGCGTCCTCGGCTTCGACCCGGAGAAGAGCTTCGACGTCTCCGCCGAGGTCCTCGCGCACACCCGCAAGGCGCTGGACCGCGGCCGCGAGGCCAAGGCCGCCTGGGAGAAGGACTTCTCCGCCTGGCGCACCGCCAACCCGGAGCGCGCCGCCGAGTTCGACCGCATCAACGCCAACGAGCTGCCCGCCGGCTGGGAGGACGAGCTCCCCGCCTTCGAGACCGGCAAGGGCGTCGCCACCCGCGCGGCCTCCGGCAAGGTGCTCGAAGCGCTCGGCGCGGTCATCCCTGAGCTGTGGGGCGGTTCGGCCGACCTGGCCGGCTCCAACAACACCACGATCGACAAGCACTCGTCCTTCCTCCCGAAGGGCAACCCGCTGCCGGAGGCCGACCCGTACGGTCGCACCCTCCACTTCGGCATCCGCGAGCACGCCATGGCCGCGACCATGAACGGCATCGCGCTGCACGGCCACACCCGCATCTACGGCGGCACCTTCCTGGTGTTCTCCGACTACATGCGCAACGCCGTCCGCCTGTCCGCGCTGATGCACGTGCCGGTGACGTACGTGTGGACGCACGACTCCATCGGCCTCGGCGAGGACGGCCCGACGCACCAGCCGATCGAGCACCTCGCCTCGCTGCGCGCCATCCCGGGCCTGAACGTGGTCCGCCCGGCCGACGCGAACGAGACCGTCATCGCCTGGCGCGAGATCCTGCGCCGCCACACCAAGGTGTTCGGCAAGGGCGCCCCGCACGGCCTGGCGCTGACCCGCCAGGGCGTGCCGACCTACGAGCGCAACGAGGACGCCGCCAAGGGCGGGTACGTGCTCTTCGAGGCGGAAGGGGGCGACGCCCAGGTCGTCCTGATCGGCACCGGCTCCGAGGTCCAGCTCGCCGTCGCCGCGCGCGAGGCGCTGCAGGCCGAGGGCATCCCGGCCCGCGTCGTCTCGATGCCGTCCGTCGAGTGGTTCGAGGAGCAGGACCAGGCGTACAAGGACAGCGTCCTGCCGCCGTCCGTCAAGGCGCGCGTCGCGGTCGAGGCCGGGGTCGGCCTGACCTGGCACCGCTACGTCGGCGACGCCGGCCGGATCGTCTCGCTGGAGCACTTCGGCGCCTCCGCCGACGCCAAGGTGCTCTTCCGCGAGTTCGGCTTCACCCCCGAGGCCGTGACCGCCGCCGCCAAGGAATCGATCACCGCCGCCGCGCGCTGACACCGGTACACGAACCAGTAGGAGATGCAATTCCCATGACAGACGCACTCAAGCGCCTCTCCGACGAGGGCGTGGCGATCTGGCTGGACGACCTGTCCCGCAAGCGCATCACGTCCGGCAACCTGGCCGAGCTCATCGACCAGTCGCACGTGGTCGGTGTCACCACCAACCCGTCGATCTTCCAGAAGGCGATCAGCAGCGGCGACGGCTACGAGCAGCAGCTCGCCGACCTCGCCGCCCGCAAGGTCACCGTCGACGAGGCCATCCGCATGATCACGACGGCGGACGTCCGCGACGCCGCCGACATCCTGCGCCCGGTCTACGACCGCACCGACGGCCAGGACGGCCGGGTCTCCATCGAGGTCGACCCGCGGCTGGCCCACGACACCACGGCGACGATCGCCGAGGCCAAGCAGCTCGCCTGGCTGGTGGACCGCCCGAACACGCTGATCAAGATCCCGGCGACCAAGGCCGGCCTGCCGGCGATCACCGAGGTCATCGGCAAGGGCATCAGCGTCAACGTCACGCTGATCTTCTCGCTGGAGCGCTACCGCGAGGTCATGGACGCGTACCTGGCGGGTCTGGAGAAGGCCAAGGCCTCGGGCCTGGACCTCTCCCTGATCCACTCGGTCGCCTCCTTCTTCGTGTCCCGCGTGGACAGCGAGATCGACAAGCGCCTGGACGCCGTCGGCACCGACGAGGCGAAGGCCCTGAAGGGCAAGGCGGCCCTCGCCAACGCCCGCCTGGCCTACGAGGCCTACGAAGAGGTGTTCTCCTCCGACCGGTGGAACGCCCTGGAGCGCGTCGGCGCCAACAAGCAGCGTGCGCTGTGGGCCTCGACCGGCGTCAAGGACCCGGCGTACAAGGACACCCTGTACGTGGTCGACCTGGTCGCCCCGAACACCGTCAACACCATGCCGGAGGCCACCCTGGAGGCCACCGCCGACCACGGTGAGATCACGGGTGACACCGTGCGCGCCACGTACGACCAGTCCCGCGCCGAGCTCGACGCGGTCGCGAAGCTGGGCATCTCGTACGACGATGTGGTGCAGCTGCTCGAAGACGAGGGCGTCGAGAAGTTCGAGGCGTCCTGGAACGACCTGCTGAAGTCCACCGAGGCGGAGCTTGAGCGCCTTGCCCCCACGGAGGCCTGAACACCTTGACTGTGAACGGAGCGAACCCGCTTCGTGACGCACAGGACCGGCGGCTCCCGCGCATCGCGGGGCCGTCCGGCCTGGTCATTTTCGGCGTTACGGGTGACCTGTCGCGCAAGAAGCTGATGCCCGCCATCTACGACCTGGCGAACCGGGGGCTGCTGCCGCCGGGCTTCTCGCTGATCGGCTTCGCCCGCCGTGAATGGGAGCACGAGGACTTCGCCCAGGAGGTGTACGAGGCCGTCAAGCAGCACTCACGCACCCCCTTCCGGGAGGAGGTCTGGCAGCAGCTGGTGCAGGGCTGCCGCTTCGTGCAGGGCGATTTCGACGACGACGCGGCGTTCGAGACCCTGAAGTCCACGATCGACGACCTGGACAAGGCGCAGGGCACGGGGGGCAACTTCGCCTTCTACCTGTCCGTGCCGCCGAAGTTCTTCCCCAAGGTGGTCCAGCAGCTCAAGAACCACGGGCTGGCGCAGAAGGAGGGCTCCTGGCGGCGCGCCGTCATCGAGAAGCCCTTCGGGCACGACCTGAAGAGCGCCGAGGAGCTCAACAAGGTCGTCCACGAGGTCTTCCCGCGGGACGAGGTCTTCCGGATCGACCACTACCTCGGCAAGGAGACCGTCCAGAACATCCTGGCGCTCCGCTTCGCCAACACGATGTTCGAGCCGATCTGGAACCGGTCGTACGTCGACCACGTGCAGATCACCATGGCCGAGGACATCGGCATCGGCGGCCGTGCCGGGTACTACGACGGCATCGGCGCGGCGCGCGACGTCATCCAGAACCACCTGCTGCAGCTGCTCGCGCTGACCGCGATGGAGGAGCCCGGCTCCTTCCACCCGAAGGCGCTGGTGGCGGAGAAGCTCAAGGTCCTCACGGCCGTCGAGCTTCCCGAGGACCTGGGCAAGCACACCGTGCGCGGCCAGTACTCGGCGGCGTGGCAGGGTGGCGAGAAGGTCGTCGGGTACCTCGAAGAGGACGGCATCGACCCCAAGTCGAAGACCGACACCTACGCGGCCATCCGCCTGGAGATCAACAACCGCCGCTGGGCGGGCGTCCCGTTCTACCTGCGGACCGGCAAGCGCCTGGGCCGCCGGGTGACCGAGATCGCGGTCGTCTTCAAGCGGGCCCCGTACCTGCCGTTCGAGTCGGGTGCGACCGAGGAGCTGGGGCAGAACGCCCTGGTCATCCGGGTCCAGCCGGACGAGGGCGTGACGGTGCGCTTCGGCTCCAAGGTTCCGGGCACCTCCATGGAGGTCCGGGACGTGACGATGGACTTCGCGTACGGCGAGTCCTTCACGGAGTCGAGCCCCGAGGCGTACGAGCGGCTGATCCTCGACGTCCTGCTGGGTGACGCGAACCTCTTCCCGCGCCACCAGGAGGTCGAGCTGTCCTGGAACATCCTCGACCCGATCGAGGAGTACTGGGACAAGCACGGCAAGCCCGCGCAGTACCCGGCGGGAACCTGGGGGCCGGTCGAGGCGGACGAGATGCTCGCACGAGACGGACGGAGCTGGCGCCGGCCATGAAGATCGACCTCACGGAGACCACCTCCAGCAAGATCAACGCCGCGTTGGTGCAGGCGCGCCGGGACATCGGCACGCCGGCCATCGGCATGGTCCTCACGCTGGTGATCGTGACCGACGAAGAGAACGCGTACGACGCGCTCAAGTCGGCGAACGACGCGTCCCACGAACACCCCTCGCGGATCGTCGTCGTCATCAAGCGGGTCAGCCGCTCGCCGCGCAGCCGCCGCGACGCCCGTCTCGACGCGGAAGTCCGCGTCGGGGCGGACGCCGGCACCGGTGAGACGGTGGTGCTCCGCCTCCACGGTGAACTGGTCGACCACGCCCAGTCAGTGGTTCTCCCGCTCCTCCTGCCGGACGCGCCCGTCGTGGTCTGGTGGCCGGACGGTGCCCCGTCGGACCTGGCGGGCGATCCGCTGGGTGCGCTCGGGCAGCGCCGGATCTCGGACACGTACGCCTGCGAGAACCCCCAGCAGGCGCTCGGGCAGCGGGCCGCGGCCTACGCCCCGGGTGACACGGACCTGTCCTGGACCCGGATCACGCCGTGGCGTTCGATGCTGGCCGCCGCGCTGGACCAGCAGGCCGTCAAGGTCGCCTCGGTGGTCGTCGAGGGCGAGGACGAGAACCCGAGCTGCGAGCTGCTGGCCATGTGGCTGGCGGACCGCCTGCAGGTGCCCGTCCGGCGTACGGCCTCGGCGGGTCCCGGCCTGACCTCGGTCCGGCTGGAGACCAAGGACGGCGACATCGTCCTGGACCGGGCGGACGGCGCGCTGGCGACGCTGTGCATGCCGGGGCAGCCCGACCGTGCCGTGGCGCTCAAGCGCCGGGACACGGCCGAGCTCCTGGCGGAGGAGCTGCGCCGGCTCGACCCGGACAACACGTACGAGGCCGCGCTGAAGTTCGGCGTGGCCAAGCTGGCCGCGGCGGCGCCTGCGGCCCCCGCAGCGGGCAAGGCCGAGGCCGCACCGGCCGAGGACGGGGCCCCGGCCGCGAAGCCGGCGGCGAAGCCCGCGAAGAAGGCCTCGGCCAAGTAGGCAGTGGCCGCTGCGCGGGGCGGGGTCCCTCCCCGCCCCGCGCAGCGCCATCCGCACCCACGATCGACAAGGCGGCAGCAATGGGAATGACGACTCCCCAGGTCGTCGTCCACCGGGACAAGGAGCTGATGGCCCAGGCCGCAGCGGCCCGGCTCATCACCAAGATCGTCGACGCGCAAGCCGCCCGCGGCAGCGCCTCCGTCGTCCTCACGGGCGGCCGCAACGGCAACGGCCTCCTCGCCGCGCTGGCCGCGGCCCCGGCCCGGGACGCCGTCGACTGGTCTCGGCTCGACCTCTGGTGGGGCGACGAGCGCTACGTCCCCGCCGACGACCCCGAGCGCAACCACACCCAGGCCCGTGAGGCCCTCCTGGACTCCGTTCCGGTCGACCCGGCGCGCGTGCACGCGATGCCCGCCTCCGACGGGCCGTACGGGGTGGACGTGGACGCGGCGGCCGCCGCGTACGCGGCCGAGCTGGCGAAGGCCGCAGGGCCGGAGGACCACGGGCCGGTCCCCACCTTCGACGTCCTGATGCTGGGCGTCGGCCCGGACACCCACATCGCCTCGCTCTTCCCCGAGCACCCCGCCTCCCGCGAGACCGACCGCACGGTGGTCGGGGTGCACGGCGCGCCCAAGCCGCCGCCCACCCGGATCTCCCTGACCCTCCCGGCCATCCGGGCGGCCCGCGAGGTCTGGCTGCTGGCGGCGGGCGAGGACAAGGCCGGGGCGGTGGCCATCGCCCTGGGCGGTGCGGGCGCCGTGCAGGCCCCCGCCGCGCAGGCGTACGGCCGCTCCCGCACCCTGTGGCTGCTGGACCGCACGGCCGCGGCGAAGCTCCCGGCGGGCCTGTACCCGTCGCCCGCCTCCTGACCCGGCCCCGTACGGCAGAAGGGCCCGCCCCCACAACGGGAGCGGGCCCTTCTGCCCGTCCGTGATCCGTCCGGCTCAGCCGCGGCCGCGCAGCTCCCGGTAGACGGCCACGAGGGCCTTCGACGAGGCGTCCAGCCCCGGCACCTGCGCGCCGTCCGTCAGCGCCGGCTCGACCCGCTTCGCCAGGACCTTTCCGAGCTCCACGCCCCACTGGTCGAAGGAGTCGATGTTCCACACCGCGCCCTGGACGAACACCTTGTGCTCGTACAGCGCGATGAGCTGGCCCAGCACCGCCGGGGTGAGGTCCTGCGCCAGGATCGTCGTGGTCGGGTGGTTCCCCTTGAAGGTCTTGTGCGGGACCAGGGGCTCGGCCACGCCCTCCGCACGGACCTCCTCCGCCGTCTTGCCGAAGGCCAGCGCCTGCGTCTGCGCGAAGAAGTTCGCCATCAGCAGGTCGTGCTGGCCCGCGAGGGTCGGCGGCAGCTCGCCGATCGGCCGGGCGAAGCCGATGAAGTCCGCCGGGATCACCTTCGTGCCCTGGTGGATCAACTGGTAGTACGCGTGCTGCCCGTTGGTGCCGGGCGTGCCCCACACGACGGGGCCGGTCTGCCAGTCCACCGGATTGCCGTCCCGGTCCACGGACTTGCCGTTGGACTCCATGTCCAGCTGCTGGAGGTACGCGGTGAAGCGGGAGAGGTAGTGGCTGTACGGCAGGACCGCGTGCGACTGCGCGTCGAAGAACGCCCCGTACCAGATCCCCAACAGGCCCATCAGGAGCGGCGCGTTCTGCTCCGGCGGGGCCGTGCGGAAGTGCTCGTCCACCGTCCGGAAGCCGCCCAGCATCTCCCGGAAGGCGTCCGGCCCGATCGCGATCATCAGCGAGAGCCCGATCGCGGAGTCGAAGGAGTAGCGCCCGCCGACCCAGTCCCAGAACCCGAACATGTTGGCCGGATCGATGCCGAACGCGGTGACCTTCTCCTCGTTGGTCGACAGCGCCACGAAGTGCCGCGCCACGGCCGCCGTGTCACCGCCCAGACCCGCCAGCAGCCACTCCCGCGCCGACTCCGCGTTGGTGATGGTCTCGATGGTGGTGAAGGTCTTGGAGGCGATGATGAAAAGCGTCTGGGCCGGGTCCAGGTCCCGTACGGCCTCGTGCAGGTCGGCGCCGTCCACGTTGGACACGAACCGCACGGTCAGCGCGCGGTCGGTGAAGGCGCGCAGCGCCTCGTAGGCCATCGCCGGGCCCAGGTCGGAGCCGCCGATGCCGATGTTGACCACGTTCTTGATGCGCTTGCCGGTGAAGCCGGTCCACTCCCCCGACCGGACCTGGCCGGAGAAGGCCGCCATCTTGTCGAGGACGGCGTGCACCGCGGGGACGACGTTCTCGCCGTCCACCTCGACCACCGCACCCTCGGGCGCGCGCAGGGCGGTGTGCAGGACCGCCCGGTCCTCCGTCGTGTTGATCTTCTCGCCGCGGAACATCGCCTCGCGAAGCTCGGCCACGCCCGTCGCCGCCGCCAGCTCGCGCAGCAGTTCCAGCGTCTGGTCGGTGACCAGGTGCTTCGAGTAGTCGATGTACAGGTCCCCGACCCGCAGCGTGTAACCCGTTCCCCGGTTCGGATCCGCCGCGAACAGGTCGCGCAGGTGCGTCTGCCCCAGCTCTTCGCGGTGCTTGCCGAGTGCCATCCACTCGGGCGTCCGGTTGAGCCTCATCCGGCCGTCTGCGTTCATCTCGGACATCAACCCGTTTCTTCCGTCCTGTCGTGCCCCGCCGATCACCAACTTAAGGGATCAAAGGGGGGTGTGCCGGACAGCGCCTTCGGCGCGGGGGTACGCAGAGGGCCCGGCCCGCTGGAGAAGACTCCTGCGGGCCGGGCCCGGTGTCACACCGTCACTCGTGCGTCTGTCAGATCTCGCCGCGGAGCTTGGCGAGCGCCTCGGCGAGGATCGCCTCGCCGTCGGCGTCCGACCGCCGCTCCCGGACGTACGCCAGGTGCGTCTTGTAGGGCTCGGTGCGCGGCGGCGCGGGCGGGTTGTCCCGGTCCTGGCCGGCCGGGAACCCGCAGCGCGGGCAGTCCCAGGTGTCCGGCACCTGCGCGTCGCTGGCGAAGCTCGGCTGCGTCTCGTGCCCGTTCGAGCACCAGAAGGAGATGCGCAGGCGGGGCGCGGACTCGCCGCGCTCGGCCTCACCCATCGGCCCCGCTCCGACCCGACTGCCACGGATCGCGTTGCCACTTGCCACGGTCGTAACTCCCTGCGTGATGGTGCCGCGAAGCGTGAGTGGATTCCGCTGCGGGCGCCCCAGTCTACGTAAGGCCCAACGCACGTCCATCACATGGAGTTACTCACTCCAGGCCGTGGACGCCGTCCTCATGATAGGCGGGGTGGAGCCGACCGGACCGGCACAATGGCCAGAACCGTCGGCTTCGCTACTTCAGCAGAATCCCGAGCGCCATGATGCAGGCGAACCAGAGCAGACCCACCACGACGGTGATCCGGTCCAGGTTGCGCTCCGCCACCGAGGAGCCGCCGACGGACGACTGCATGCCGCCGCCGAACATGTCGGAAAGGCCGCCGCCCTTGCCCTTGTGCATCAGCACGAGCAGCATCAGCAGGGCGCTGAAGACGATCAGGGCGATCGAGAACCCCATAATCACGGCTGATTCCTACTTTCTGGCTTTTCTGGCTGTCCGGCTCTGCTTGACGTGCGCGGGGGCCAGTGGCTGTCGGTTCAGCCTCCTGGCCCCCGCAAGGGTACGACGGATCCGCCCTACCGCATACTCGCTGCGACGGTCACGCAGCTCACTGGTCGCGGAAGCGGACGATCTTCACGAATTCGTCCGCGTCCAGCGCCGCGCCGCCGATCAGGGCGCCGTCGACGTCGGGCTGGGCCATGATCGCCGCGATGTTGCCGGACTTCACGGAGCCGCCGTACTGGATGCGGACCTTGTCGGCCAGCTCCTGGGAGTAGAGCTCGGCGAGGCGGGTGCGGATCGCCCCGCAGACCTCCTGCGCGTCCTCGGGGGTGGCGACCTCGCCGGTCCCGATGGCCCAGACCGGCTCGTACGCGATCACGATGGACTCGACCTGCTCGGCCGGGACGTCCTTGAGGCCGCCGTCGACCTGGGCGAGGGTGTGCGGGACCTGCTGTCCGGCCTTGCGGACGTCCAGGCCCTCGCCGACGCACAGGATCGGGGTGATCCCGTGCCGGTAGGCGGCCTTGACCTTGGCGTTGCAGAGCTCGTCGCTCTCGCCGTGGTACTGGCGGCGCTCGCTGTGGCCGACGGCCACGTACGTGCACTTCAGCTTCGCGAGCATCGAGCCGGAGACCTCGCCGGTGTAGGCACCGGAGTCGTGCGCCGAGATGTCCTGGGCGCCGTACTTGATCTTCAGCTTGTCGCCGTCGACCAGGGTCTGGACCGAGCGCAGGTCGACGAAGGGCGGCAGGACCGCGACCTCGACGGCGTCGTAGTCCTTGTCGGCGAGCGCGAAGGCGAGCTTCTGGACGTGCGCGATGGCCTCAAGGTGGTTGAGGTTCATCTTCCAGTTGCCCGCCATCAGCGGGGTACGCGTGGTCATACGGGTTCAGACCTCCAGTGCGGCGAGGCCGGGGAGCGTCTTGCCCTCAAGGTATTCGAGGGAGGCGCCGCCACCGGTCGAGATGTGACCGAAAGCGTTCTCGTCGAAGCCGAGCGTGCGCACGGCCGCGGCGGAGTCGCCGCCGCCGACCACGGTGAACGCGCTGCTGTCGACGAGGGCCTGCGCGATGGCGCGGGTGCCTCCGGCGTAGTCGGGGTGCTCGAAGACGCCCACGGGACCGTTCCAGAAGACGGTCTCCGCGTCGGCGATCTTCGACGCGTACAGCTCACGGGTCGCGGGACCGATGTCCAGACCCTCCTTGTCGGCGGGGATCTTGTCCGCGTCGACGGTGATGAACTCGGCCGGGGTCTTGCCCTTGAGGTCGGGGAAGTCCGCGGAGGCCAGGATGTCGACCGGGAGGACCAGCTCGACGCCGCTCTTCTCGGCGCGCTCCATGTACTCCTTGACGACGTCCACCTGGTCCTTCTGGAGCAGGGAGATGCCGACCTCGTAGCCCTTGGCGTAGAGGAACGTGTACGCCATGCCGCCGCCGATGAGGATGCGGTCGGCCTTGCCGAGCAGCTGGTCGATGACGGCCAGCTTGTCGGAGACCTTGGCGCCGCCGAGGACGACCACGTACGGGCGCTTGACGTCCGCGGTCAGCTTCTTCAGGACGCCGACCTCGGTGGCGATCAGGTAGCCGGCCGCGTGCGGGAGGCGCGCGGGCAGGTCGAAGACCGAGGCGTGCTTGCGGTGCACGGCGCCGAAGCCGTCGCCGACGTAGACGTCGGCGAGCGCGGCGAGCTGGTCCGCGAAGGCGCCGCGCTCGGCGTCGTCCTTCGCGGTCTCACCGGCGTTGAAGCGCAGGTTCTCGATGACGGCGACCTGGCCGTCGGCGAGGGCGGCGACGGTCCCCTTGGCGGATTCACCGACGGTGTCGGTGGCGAACGCGACGTCCGCACCGAGCAGTTCACCGAGTCGCCTGGCGGCCGGAGCGAGCGAGAAGGCCGGGTCCGGGGCGCCCTTGGGGCGGCCCAGGTGCGAGGCGACGATCACGCGCGCGCCGGCTTCGGCGAGCTTCGCGATGGTCGGCTGCACGGCGCGGATGCGGCCGTCGTCGGTGATCTTGTCGCCGTCGAGCGGCACGTTGAGATCGGCGCGGACGAAGACCCGCTTGCCGGACACGCCGTCGGCGAGCAGTTCGTCGATCGTCTTCATGTGTTTCTACTCCTTATCCCCATACACGGGTTCTGCCGGTGCGGGGCCGATCGGTGGAGGCAGACGACAGGGCCCGTGCAGCGCTCCATCGCGCTGACCGGACCCTGTCCTCACATCTTGTTTCCTGGCCCTGCTACCTGAGACTTAGAGCTGACCGCCGACGAAGACGGTCAGGTCGACGAGGCGGTTGGAGTAGCCCCACTCGTTGTCGTACCAGCCGACGACCTTGACCTGCGTACCGTCCTGAACCATGGTCAGGGAGGAGTCGAAGGTGCAGGAAGCCGGCCAGTTCACGATGTCGGAGGAGACGATCGCGTCCTCGGTGTAGTCGAGGATGCCCTTGAGCTGGCCCTCGGCGGCCTTCTGGAAGGCGGCGTTGATCTCTTCCTTGGTGGTCTCGCGGGAGAGCTCCAGGACGAGGTCGGTGACCGAGCCGGTCGGGACCGGGACGCGCATGGCGATGCCGTCCAGCTTGCCCTTGAGCTGCGGGAGGACCAGAGCGGTGGCCTTGGCGGCACCCGTCGAGGTCGGGATGATGTTCTCGGCGGCGGCGCGGGCGCGGCGCAGGTCCGAGTGCGGGAAGTCCAGGATGCGCTGGTCGTTCGTGTACGCGTGGACCGTGGTCATCATGCCCTTGACGATGCCGAAGTTCTCGTCGAGGACCTTGGCCATCGGCGCCACGCAGTTGGTGGTGCAGGAGGCGTTGGAGATGACGTGGTGGTTGGCCGCGTCGTACTTGTCCTGGTTGACGCCCATCACGATCGTGATGTCCTCGTCCTTGGCCGGAGCCGAGATGAGGACCTTCTTCGCGCCCGCGGCGATGTGCTTGGCGGCGTCGGCCTTCTTCGTGAAGATGCCGGTCGACTCGATGACGATGTCGGCGCCGAGCTCACCCCAGGGCAGGTTCGCGGGGTCCCGCTCGGCGAACGTCTTGAAGGTGTTGCCGCCGACGGTGATGGTGTCGTCGGTGTGGGAGACCTCGGCCTTGAGGCGGCCCAGGATGGTGTCGTACTTGAGCAGGTGCACCAGGGTCGCGTTGTCAGTCAGGTCGTTGACACCGACGATCTCGATGTCCGCTCCCTGCTCAAGGAGCGCCCGGAAGTAGTTGCGGCCAATTCGGCCAAAACCATTGATGCCTACGCGGATCGTCACGAACCGATCTCCTCGTTGGTGCGCCGGCCTGTCCCGCCGGCGAGCTGTATGGGATGTCCCCGACCGCTTACGACCCTACCTCTCCGTGAGCTTTTGAGTGACATCGGCCGGGACCTGACACTCCCCCTGCCACGGGGAAGACGGCCGCCGGGGCCCGTACCGTGCGCTCGGCACGGGGCCCGGGGGCCCTTGGCCCCCGTCACTCAGAGTGAGCGACGGGGGCTCGAATGATCAGCGGTGCAGCGACCTGAGCGCCTTACCGACGAGTACGGCTCGATCCGCCGCCGCCGGCAGGTGTTCGAGGCCGAAGCCGAGGAGCACCGTGTTACGCGTAGTCACCGAGGCGTACGACTTGAACAGCTCGCCGGACCGGGACCAATCGCCCGGGACCACGGGACTTCCGGCAGGTGCGCCCTGGGCGGTCCAGGCGCCCAGGGAGGTCTCGAACCCCTCCACGGCCTGGTCGGCTCCGCCGACGGAGACGCGCGCGTCGTCCGCGAAGAGGCCCCGGCCGCCGGAGCCGCCGTCCGATACGTACGAGAGGGAGACCTCGACGGTCTTGCCCGCGTACGCGCTCAGGTCGAAGGCGACCTGCTTCCACCCGTCGGACGAGCCAGTGAAGCTGTTCCACGAGCCGCTGGTGCCGGCGGCGGTGCAGCCGGCGCTGTCCAGGGTGAGGTAGTGCTTCAGGAACGGGTGGCCGTTGACGTAGAACCCGGCCTCGCACTCCGTCGGGACGGTGGCGGCGGTCAGGCCGCCCGCCTCGGGCAGCGTGGTCCAGTCCTCGGCCCCTGTCGTGTGGGCCTCCAGGAGCGCGTGGTCGTAGCCCGGCTCGGTGTTCCAGTTGAGGGCCATCTTGAGCTGCGGCTTGTCGGCGGCGGTGACCTTGGTCAGGTCGACCGTGCGGGTCAGCCGCTTCCACTCGTCGTCCTCGTGGGTGGCCGCGGCCATCCCCGCCCCGGAGTAGGGGGCGTACGGGTTCACGACCCCGGCGTACTGGCCCGCCTGCGCGCTCTTGAACTGCGGGAACTGCGCCGCGGGCAGGGAGTCGGAGGTGACCGCGTAGGAGCCGGGGGCGTTGAACGGGTTGCCGGCCGCGTCGCCCAGGCCGCCCTTGGCGCCCGAGAGGGCACCCGTACCGGTGAAGCCGGTCGCGCCGCGGGCACTCGTACGGCTGTATGCGCCGAGGTAGTACTGGCTGAAGTCGTCCGTCACGGCGCGGCCGACCTGGGCGTTGCCGCCCGCGAGCTCGCCGGCCTCGATCAGCTTGCCGCCCTCGTTGAGGAAGTCCCGTACGGCGAGCTGGGTGTCGCCGCCGGGGGTCTTGGCGCCGGTGTAGTGGACGGCCGTACGGAAGTGGGAGAGCACGCCGAGGTGGTGCGGGGCACCCTGCGCGGCCACGTCCCAGACCGCCGCGGACTTCCCGTTGGCGCGCAGGGCGTCGACGTACTCCTGCGCGTGCTGGGCCTTGGCCCCCTCCTCGGCGATCACCAGGACGTCGGCGCGAGGCCGCTCGGCCACCGTGTAGGTGAAGTGCTCGCTGGAGACCTGCCGGCCGGAGCCGTCGCGGCCGGTGAACCAGGCCTCGACCTTGTCGCCCGGCTTCGCACCGTCGACCTTGGCCCGGTACTCGTCGAACCAGTTGTTGTCGTCGCCGCCGTAGACGCCGCCGCCCTTCCAGGCCCGCAGCCCGTCGTCGTGCGTACGGCCGCCGTTGATGCGGAACTTGAGCTGCTTGTCCTTCAGCGCCTTGCGGGCGGTGACGGAGACCGTCTGGTCCTCGCCCTTGGCCACGTAGGAGGTGGTGAAGGGGTCCAGGGTGAAGTCCGCGGCGCTCAGGCCGACGGAGGACTTCGGCTGGTCCGGGTGGGCGGCGCTCTCTCCGACGGCGAGGGCGAAGGGGACGTTCTTCGCGAACTCCGCCTGGATGAGCTTCTCGTCGTCCGGGAAGTTGAAGCCGGACCGGCAGTCCTCGGGCTTCCACCGGTCGTTCGGGTCGCTCGCGGAGGCCGTCTGGCAGGTGGTCATCTCCGGCGTGAACATCATGACGCCGTTGACGTTCGCGGCGTGGCCGTCGGCCTCGCCGTTGGTGGTGTAGAGCTCCGAGGAGACCTGCGGGTAGTAGCCCGGGATCGCGGAGTTCTCCGGGGTGCCGGCGAGCGCCTTGTAGGCGACGTCGTCCGGGGTCGGGGTGGCCACCTGCCAGCCCACGCCGTAGAGCAGCAGCTCGGCGGCGGAGTGGTAGTTGATGGCGTACGTGAAGCCGATGCGCTTCTCGAACCCGTCGAGGGCGACGGTCTCCGGCTCGGAGGACGCCTTGGGGCCGCGGTAGGTCTCGCTCGACTGGTTCGGCGAGGAACCCTCGTTGTCGTAGCCCCACTTGTAGGCGAAGTTCCGGTTGAGGTCGACGCCGTCACCGGTGGTGATCTTGCCGTCGCCGTTGTTGTCGCGCAGGTTCTTGCGCCACAGCCGGTCGCCGTCCGCGGAGTGCGTGTAGTCGTAGCCGTCCGGGTTGGCGGACAGCAGGAACCACAGCTCGGTGGAGTCCACCAGCTTGGTGATCCGCTGGTCCTTGCCGTAGTTGTCGAGGGTGTGGTGCATCAGCCGCCGGGTCATCTCGGGGGTGATCCACTCCCGGGCGTGCTGGTTGGACATGTAGAGCACGGACGGCCTGCCGCCGTCCTTGGTGGTGCGGGCGTTCTTGGTGACCTTCAGGGCCAGGATGTCCTTGCCCTGGACGGTCTTGCCGATGGAGACCACCTTGGCGAGGCCGGGGTTGGCCTGGGCGGTCTTGAGGATCTCCTCCTGGAGCCCGCCCTTGCCGCTGTACGGGCGGAAGACCCCGTCGCCGACGGCCTCGGCACGGGCCGCGCTCGCCGGGACCTTGTGCTCGGCGAGCTTGACGCCCTGGCCGGCGAGCTCCTTGGCCTGGCCGCCGGTGAGGAACAGCTCGACCTTGGCGGTCCCGTTCTGCGGGGCGCGCTCGGTCAGCTCGTGGGCGTCCTGGCCCGCGGCGAGGAGCAGCGGCACCTGCTCCTTGGTGATGTCCGCGTCGTAGACCCGAACCTCGTCGGCGCCGGGTGAGGCGTCTGCTGCGGGCCGGGCGTGGGCCGCCGGAAGGGCGGTCAGTGTGGTTCCCAAGACGAGTGCGCTTGCGGCGAGGATCGATCTCGCGCGGTGCCTCATGTGCCCCCCTGGGCGTCGTCTGCCACGAAAGCGTTCGGACGACAGGCTCACGATCAAGCGATGCCCATGTCAATGGGGCGTGTCTCAAAGGGGCCCGCACGTGTGACGTGCGGGCCCCTTTGAGACGTACGGCGCGAGGCGTACGGAGGAGGGGGCCGACGGGCGGGCGTACCGGCCGGCGTCTCGTTCCGGCGCGGTCAGCCCGCCATGTTGTCGGCGAGGTCCTCGCTCAGGTTCGACTCGGTCCCCGGGATCCCCAGGTCCTGCGCCCGCTTGTCGGCCATCGCCAGCAGGCGGCGGATCCGGCCCGCGACCGCGTCCTTCGTCAGCGGCGGGTCGGCGAGCGCGCCCAGCTCCTCCAGGGAGGCCTGCTTGTGCTCCATGCGCAGCCGGCCGGCCGCCGCGAGGTGCTCGGGTACCTCCTCGCCGAGGATCTCCAGCGCGCGCTGGACCCGGGCCCCGGCGGCCACCGCGGCCCGCGCCGAGCGGCGCAGGTTGGCGTCGTCGAAGTTGGCGAGGCGGTTGGCGGTGGCGCGCACCTCGCGCCGCATCCGCCGCTCCTCCCAGGCGAGCACCGACTCGTGCGCGCCGAGCCGGGTCAGCAGGGCGCCGATGGCGTCGCCGTCGCGGACCACGACCCGGTCCACGCCGCGCACTTCGCGCGCCTTGGCGGCGATGGAGAGCCGGCGGGCGGCGCCCACCAGGGCCAGGGCGGCCTCCGGACCGGGGCAGGTCACCTCCAAGGAGGAGGACCGGCCCGGCTCGGTGAGCGAGCCGTGGGCCAGGAAGGCACCGCGCCAGGCCGCCTCGGCGTCACAGGTGGCCCCGGAGACCACCTGCGGGGGAAGGCCCCGGATGGGGCGGCCGCGGCCGTCCACGAGGCCCGTCTGGCGCGCCAGCTGGTCACCGCCGGCCACGACCCGGACGACGTAGCGGCTGCCCCGGCGCAGGCCGCCGGGGGCCATGACCACCAGGTCCGAGGAATGGCCGAAGATCTCCAGGATGTCCTTGCGCAGGCGCCGGGCAGCGATCCCGGTGTCCAGCTCCGCCTCGATGACGATCCGCCCGCTCACCAGGTGCAGCCCGCCCGCGAACCGAAGAATCGCCGAGACCTCCGCCTTCCTGCAGCAGGTCCGGGTGACGGGGAGCCGGGAGATCTCATCCTTCACCGCTGGCGTCATCGCCATGGGCCGATCCTTCCATGCATCCGAAAAATACGGTCGTACGCGGCGGCGAGCAGCTCCGGATCATGCTTCGGAGAGCCGTCTTCCCTGGCCACCGGCGCCAGCTCGACCGCGGCACCGAACCGTTTTGCGGCATCGGCGAGGGACTCGCGGTCGGGCACGGCGGCCTCGTCGGCCAGCACCACGTCCAGGGCGAGTTTAGGGGCGTGTCGGGCCAAAACCTCCAAATGACGCTGCGGAGAGAAGCCCTCTGTTTCACCGGGCTGCGGCGCGAGGTTCAGCGAGAGGACCCTGCGGGCCTTGGTCTCGATCAGCGCGTCGAGCAGTTCCGGCACCAGCAGGTGCGGGATCACGGACGAGAACCAGGAGCCCGGACCGAGCACCACCCAGTCCGCGTCCAGGACCGCCGCGACGGCCTCCGGCACGGCCGGCGGATCCCCGGGCACGACCTGTACGGAGAGCACCTCGCCGGGGGTCGTGGCCACCGTGGCCTGCCCCCGGACGGTGTCCACCTCGTCCGGGCGGGCGGGATCGTGGCCGCGGACCAGGGCCTGCAGCTCCAGCGGCACCGCCGACATGGGCAGCACCCGGCCCTGCGCCCCGAGCAGCTTCCCGACCAGGTCGAGGGCCTGGACGGGGTCGCCGAGCTGTTCCCACAGGGCGACGATCAGCAGGTTGCCGACCGCGTGCTCGTGCAGGGCGCCGGCCGACTGGAAGCGGTGCTGGATGACGCGGGCCCAGGTCTGGCCCCAGTCGTCGTCGCCGCACAGCGCGGCCAGCGCCTTGCGCAGGTCGCCGGGCGGCAGCACGCCGAGCTCCTCCCGGAGCCGGCCGCTGGAACCGCCGTCGTCGGCGACGGTGACGACGGCGGTGAGCTCGCCGGTGATCCGGCGCAGGGCCGCCAGGGAGGCCGACAGGCCCATGCCGCCGCCGAGCGCGACGACCTTGGGCGCGACCACCTTCGGGGCTGCGCCGCGGCGCAGCCCGGTGCGGCCGGCGCCGTCTTCGCCCTGCCCCGAGGTGAGGCGGCGCAGGCGGCGCAGCCGCAGGGTCCGTCCGGTCACTCGCGCCCCATGTCCCGGTGGACCACGACGGTCTCGACTCCCTCGGAGGCGAGGCGGGCAGCGAGCTTCTCGGACATGGCCACACTGCGGTGCTTGCCACCGGTGCAGCCGACCGCGATGGTCACGTACCTCTTGCCCTCCCGGCGGTAGCCGGTGGCGATGAGCTGGAGCAGCTCGGTGTAGCGGTCGAGGAACTCCTTGGCGCCGGGCTGGCTGAACACGTAGCCCGACACCTCCGGGTTGAGGCCGGTGAAGGGCCGCAGCTCGGGCACCCAGTGCGGGTTCGGGATGAAGCGGCAGTCGACGACGAGGTCGGCGTCGACGGGGAGGCCGTACTTGTAGCCGAAGGACATGACGGTCGCCCGCAGCTCGGGCTCCTCGTCGCCGGCGAACTGGGCGTCCATCTTGGCGCGCAGCTCGTGCACGTTCAGGCTGGAGGTGTCGATGACCAGGTCGGCGTCGCCGCGCAGCTCGCGCAGCAGGTCGCGCTCGGCGGCGATGCCGTCGGTGATGCGGCCGTCGCCCTGGAGGGGGTGCGGGCGGCGGACCGACTCGAAGCGGCGGACCAGCGCGTCGTCGGAGGACTCCAGGAAGACGATGCGCCGGGTGACGCCCTTGCTGTCGAGGTCGGCGAGGGACTCGCGCAGGGCGTCGAAGAACTGGCGTCCGCGGACGTCGACGACGACGGCGATGCGCGCCACGTTGCCCTGGGAGCGGGCGCCGAGCTCCACCATGGTGGGGATCAGGGCGGGCGGGAGGTTGTCGACGACGAACCAGCCGAGGTCCTCCAGACACTTGGCCGCCGTACTGCGGCCGGCCCCGGACATGCCGGAGATGATCACCAGTTCGGGGATGGCCGCCTCGGCGGTATCTCCGGGCTCCACTGTCGTGCCCGTGCTCACCTGTGCTCCGTCTCGGTCGTGCTCGGTCGTGTGGTCGGTCGCCTGCTCGGCCGTCCGGCCGTTCGTCTGGTCGGTCTCGCGCTCGGTCATTGCTCGGTCCCCCGTTCGGACGATGTCCCCCGGCTGCCGCCGGGAGGTGCCCCCACCCGCGGGGGCGGGGTCTCATCCTCAATGATCTCTCCTGTCGCCGTGTTGACGGCAGGACCGGCGGGAACCGACCGGGCGAGCGCCGCGGCCACGGTCTCGGCCGTCTTGCGTCCTATGCCCGGGACCTCGCAGATCTGGTCGATTGTCGCCTGTCTCAGCTTCTTCACCGAACCGAAGTGCTTGACCAGGGCCTGCCTGCGGCTTTCGCCGAGACCGGGCACCTCGTCGAGCGGGCCCGCCTTGAGCCGCTTTCCGCGCTTGTTCCGCTGGTACTGGATCGCGAACCGGTGGGCCTCGTCACGCACCCGCTGGAGCAGGTAGAGCCCCTCGCTGGTGCGGGGCAGCACGACCGGGTCGTCCTCGCCGGGCAGCCAGACCTCCTCCAGCCGCTTCGCCAGCCCGCAGACGGCCACGTCGTCGATGCCGAGCTCGTCCAGGGCCCGCTTGGCGGCGGCCACCTGCGGCTGCCCGCCGTCGACCACGACGAGCTGCGGCGGGTACGCGAAGCGCTTCGGCCGCCCGTCGTCCTCGGCGAGCGGGTTCTCCCCCTCCTCCGCGTCCTCCGGGGACCACTCGCCGGTCTTCAGCTTCTCCTGGAGGTAGCGGCGGAAGCGCCGCGAGACCACCTCGTGCATGGAGCGGACGTCGTCCTGCCCCTCGAACGACTTGATCTGGAAGCGCCGGTACTCGCTCTTGCGCGCCAGCCCGTCCTCGAAGACGACCATGGAGGCCACCACGTCGTCGCCCTGGAGGTGCGAGATGTCGAAGCACTCGATGCGCAGCGGCGCGCTGTCGAGCTCGAGGGCCTCGGCGATCTCCTCCAGGGCCCGGGAGCGGGTGGTGAGGTCGCTGGCGCGTTTGGTCTTGTGCAGGGCGAGGGACTGCTGCGCGTTGCGGTGGACGGTCTCCATCAGCGCCTTCTTGTCGCCGCGCTGCGGGATGCGCAGGCTGACGAGCGAGCCGCGCCGCCCGGCGAGCCACTCCGCGAGGGCAGGCGTGTCCTCGGGCAGGGCCGGAACCAGCACCTCCTTGGGGACGGCCTCGCCGCTCTCCTCCCCGTAGAGCTGCTGGAGGGCGTGCTCGACGAGCCCGGCGGTGTCCACGGCCTCGACCTTGTCGGTGACCCAGCCGCGCTGCCCGCGCACGCGCCCGCCGCGCACGTGGAAGATCTGCACGGCCGCTTCGAGCTCGTCCTCGGCCACGGCGATGAGGTCGGCGTCCGTGGCGTCGGCGAGGACCACGGCGTTCTTCTCCATGGCCCGGCGCAGCGCTCCTATGTCGTCGCGCAGCCGGGCGGCCTTCTCGTACTCCATCTCCTCGGCGGCCTCGTGCATCTGCCGCTCCAGCCGGGACAGGTACGTACCGGTCCGCCCGGCCATGAAGTCGCAGAAGTCCTCGGCGAGTTCGCGGTGCTCGTCGGGGGTGACCCGGCCGACGCAGGGCGCGGAGCACTTGCCGATGTAGCCGAGCAGACAGGGCCGCCCGATCTGCGCGGAGCGCTTGAACACCCCGGCGGAGCAGGTCCGCACGGGGAACACCCGCAGCATGAGGTCGACGGTCTCGCGGATCGCCCAGGCGTGCCCGTACGGCCCGAAGTACCGCACGCCCTTCCTCTTGGGCCCCCGCATGACCTGGACCCTCGGATATTCCTCGTTCATCGTCACCGCGAGGGAGGGGTAGCTCTTGTCGTCCCGGTACTTGACGTTGAACCGGGGGTCGTACTCCTTGATCCAGGAGTATTCGAGCTGGAGCGCCTCGACCTCGGTGGAGACGACGGTCCACTCGACGGAGGCGGCGGTGGTCACCATGGTGGCGGTGCGCGGATGGAGTCCGGCGAGGTCCTGGAAGTAGCTGGCCAGCCGCTGCCGCAGGCTCTTGGCCTTCCCGACGTAGATCACCCGGCGGTGTTCGTCGCGGAATCGGTAGACCCCCGGGGAGTCGGGAATCTGCCCCGGCGCGGGACGGTAGCTGGAAGGGTCGGCCATGCCGACCACCCTACTTCCGCCCACCGACAACCCCCGTACACCGGGCCCGCCCCGGCTCCCCCGGCCATCGGGGTGCGGGACCCGGGCGGCCGCCCGGCCGCCCGGGTCCCGGGCCACTGCCCCGGCAGGGGGCGGGGCCGGTCAGGCGGTGGCTCGGCCCCGCCGCGACCACCGCACGGCGAGCGCGCCCGCCGCAGCCAGCGCGAGGCCTCCGGCGACGGCCCCGGCCGCCACGGGCGCGCCCGCACCGGCACCGGCATCGGCGGCGCCCGCCGAGTAGCCCCCGGCCTTGCCCTCCTTCGCGTACGCCGAGCCCGGCAGCTTGTCCCCGTACGCCCGCGCCACCCTCGACCGGTACGCGGCGAGGCTGGTGCCCCCCGCGCCGACGGCGCGCTCGGCGTCCTCGTCCAGCGGCAGCACCCGGCTGCCCCCGGCCACGTACCAGGCGTCGATCTGCGGTTCCCGGAACACCGTGCCGCCCGGCAGCTTCGCGGCGCCGAGCTGCGCGTAGCGGAACTCGTCGTCGCCGGTGGCGATGTTCACGACCTGCCATCCCGCCTCGGTCCGTGCGGTCCACAGCGCGGCCTGCTGCCCGTCCGAGGAGACCGCCCTGCTGGCGAGGAACTCCAGCCGGGCCACACTCGCCCCGGCCTTGCCCGCGACGAAGTCCGGTGACAGGTAGCTGACGGGTATCGCCTCACCCTCGATCCGCGGCCGCGCCGCGTTCGCCGCGACCTTGCCCTCCCGGGCGAAGAAGCGGGAGAGGGTGGCCAGGGTGTCGGGCGCGGCGGCCGCCTGCTCGGCCGCGGCCTTCGTCTCCGCGGTGACGGACTGCGGCTGCGGCACGGGCGCGGCCGAGGCCTGCGGGGCCAGTACGAGCACGGCGGACGCCGCGAGAACGGCGACGCCGACACGCTTCGGCGTGGAGGTCATGGCGCTCACGCCCCGATCCGGTAGAGCGAGTGGGTCCAGGAGAAGGTGCTGTTGTCCACGTACCAGGCGTGCGAGGCCCAGTTGTAGCGGTCGCTGGACGGCCACGGATCGCCCCAGTAGACCCAGCTGTCGGCGGTGTCGTAGCCGTAGACGACGTGCATGTGGCCGCCGCCGTTGGACCACTGGATGCGGGTCTCCACCGGACGGCCGGCGTCGATCTCGCTCTGCACGGTGGTGTAGCGGAGCCAGCCGGTCACGTACGAGCCGGAGTTGATGCCGGCCCAGTTCAGGGCGGTCTGGACGTTGCCGAGGGTGGCCTGGTTGTTGGGGCAGTCGTAGCCCTGCTGGCGGTTGAAGGCGGCGTTGCAGAACTGGTTCTGCGTGTAGTTCCGGCCGAACCAGGTCGCGATGGTGTTGCCGCTCGCGGCCCAGCACCAGTTGGTCTTCTGCTGGGGCTGCATGGTGATGTTCAGGCGCTTGTACGCGAGGGCGGATCCGGTGCCGGCATCGCTCGTGGGGGCAGCGGTGGCGGCGGCGGTGGGCAGGGCGAAGAGCACGGCGGTGAGGGCGGCGGCCAGGGAAAGCCGCCGCCGGATTCGGTTGCGCATCGCGTTCCTCCCGTGTGGGGATCTCCCCGGTGGGGCCGGGGAGGGTGGGGGTTGGAGGAGCGCGTCCGGACGCTGCTGAGGAGCATCAGGGTGTTGTCGCGATCAGGTCAACAGGCTTCAATACGCCTTGACATTGCAGTGTGAACGGCGGGACCGCAGTGTGAACGACTGCCGTCCTTTCACCTGGCCCCCCGGTGCCACCGGCGAGCCCTCCCGCCCCACCGCGCGTGAACGTTCACAGGAGGATCCGCCATGCGGTCGACCGGGGAGGGCGCGGAGGCGGCCGCACGGGAGCTGGCGCACCAGCTGCGGGCCGGCCCCTTCCACGTCGCCCTGCGCGCCGCGCTCAGCGCCCGCGGCCTCCCCCTGCACCGCGTGCAGCACCGGCTCGCGGCCCGCGGCATCAAGCTCGGCGTGACCAGCCTCAGCTACTGGCAGCAGGGCGCCCGCCGGCCGAGCCGCCCCGAGTCCCTGAAGGCCGTACGGGCCCTGGAGCAGATCCTGGAACTGCCCGAGGGGACGCTGCTGCGGCTGCTGGACGCCCCGGAGGGTGCCGGGCCCGATGCGGTCCGCCCGCCGGCCCGCTCGTACCGGGCCCTGGTCAGCGTCGGCGCGGCCGTGGAGGGGCTGCTGGCCGGCATGGAGCTGCCGGCCGACGGCGGCCTGCACACGGTCGGCCACCACGAGCGGGTACGGATCGGGGCGGGCGGCGAGCTGCTGGGCCGCGAGTCGCAGCACGTCGTACGGGCCCACCGCGACGGGGTCGACCGCTACGTCGCCGTCCACCACGGGGATCCCGGCTGCGATCCGGCCCGGGTCCGCGTACGGGCGGACGAGAACTGCCGGACCGGACGCGTCCGCTGGCACCCGCGGGCCGAGGTGCTGGTCGCCGAGCTGCTCTTCGACGCCCGGCTGCGCGCCGGGGACACGTACGTCTTCGGCTACGGCTTCGAGGACGGCACCGGCGGCCGCTGCACCGAGTACGTGCGCGGGTTCAGCTACAGCGGCGGGCAGTACGTGCTCCAGGTCCGCTTCGACGAGGCGGCGCTGCCGGTGCGCTGCCGGCGGTTCAGCCGTTCCGGGCCGGGTGCGCCGCGCGGCGGGCTGGCGGACCTGACGCCGAGCGGGCGCCACCGCTCCGTGCACCTGGTGGAGCCGGAGGTACGGCGCGGGCTGCTGGGCATCGCCTGGGACTGGGCGTAGCTCCTGGGCGCAGGCGTAGGCGCGGTTCCCAGGGGGGCTTTCGGATCAGGCCGGTCAGCCGGCGATGAGCTTGCCGCCCTCGGCCTTGACCGGGACGGCGGGCAGCGGGTCGGTGGCGGGGCCGCGCAGCACCTTGCCGGTCGTCACGTCGAAGCGGCTCCCGTGGCAGGGGCAGTTGCCCTCGCCGTCGTCGATCTTGTCCAGGACGCAGCCGGCGTGCGTGCACTGGGCGCTGAAGGCCTTGTACTGGCCCTCCGCCGGGCAGCTGACGACCAGCTTCTTCTCCCGGAACAGCTTCGACCCGCCCACCGGGACCTCGGACGCGGCGCCGAGCTCCACCGGGGCGGCCGGGACCGCCGGGGAGCCGGCGCCGCCGGCGCCCCCGGTGGAGCAGGCCGCGAGCGCCGCGCCGCCGCCGACGGCCCCGGCGATCGCGGCGGCGCCCTTGAGGACGGTACGGCGGGCGGCGGGCTGCGACGCGGACATGCGGTTCTCCTGGCCTGGGTGGTGCCGGTGGTTTTGGCGGTGCACAACTGCCCGTCGGCGACTTCTGGCGGTCCAGCTGCTTCTGCCGGGCCCCCCGACGATACCGCTGCCCGATTCCGCCGCCCGATGGGATACCTTCCCCCGCGTGATCGTCGTCGGTGGAGAAGCCCTGATCGACCTCGTGCCCGTGGCGCAGCCGCCGGGTGCGCTGG
Source organism: Streptomyces sp. NPDC051109 (assembly GCF_044455885.1). Taxonomy (NCBI): domain Bacteria; kingdom Bacillati; phylum Actinomycetota; class Actinomycetes; order Kitasatosporales; family Streptomycetaceae; genus Streptomyces; species Streptomyces sp. NPDC051109. Next base: position 15,833 of record NZ_JBITFF010000019.1, on the reverse strand, counting down.
TGCCACGGCCGGGCGGGGGGCCGTACAACACCGCGCTGGCGCTGGGCCGGCTCGGTGCGGAGGTCGCCTTCTGCTCCCGGGTCTCGGCGGACGGCTTCGGCGAGAGCCTGCTCGCCGGGCTCCGTGCGGCCGGAGTGGACCTCTCCCTGGTGCAGCGCGGGCCGGAGCCCACCACCCTCGCCGTGCCCTCGATCGCCCCGGACGGCTCGGCCGCGTACGGCTTCTACGTGGAGGGCACGGCCGACCGGCTCTTCACCCTGCCCGGGGCGCTCCCCGCGGGCGCCCGGGCCCTGGCGCTCGGCACCTGCTCCCTCGCGCTGGAGCCGGGCGCGAGCGCGTACGAGGCCCTGCTGCGCCGGGAGTCCGGGCGCGGGCTGCTGACCTTGCTGGACCCCAACATCCGCCCGGCGCTGATCGCCGATCCGGCGGCGTACCGGGCCCGGTTCCTGAGCTGGCTGCCGTACGTCTCCGTCCTCAAGCTGTCGGAGGAGGACGCCGGCTGGCTGGGCGGGCGGGTCGGCGACTGGCTGGCGGCGGGCCCCTCGGCGGTGGTGCTCACCCGGGGTGCGCAGGGGCTCGCGGTCCGGACCCGGGAGGGCGCGGAGTACGAGGTGCCGGCCCGCCGGGTGACGGTGGCGGACACGATCGGGGCGGGCGACACCGTCAACGCGGCCCTGCTGCACCGCCTGGCGGCCCTCCCGGCCGGCGCCCCGGTGGACTGGCCGGGCGTCCTGTCCCACGCGGCCCACGCGGCGGCGCTGACCTGCACCAGGGCGGGCGCGGAGCCGCCGTACGCGGAGGAGCTCAGCGGATAGCGGCCCACAGGGTCCGGGCCACGGCGGGGGCGAACTCCTCGACCGGCTGCACCACTTCGGGGCCGGAGAAGTGCAGGAAGAAGGCCCGCTGGAAGCAGGCTCCGAGCAGGAGCGCCGCGGCCGCCTCCGGATCGGCGTCGGGGCGCAGCCGCCCCCGCTCCAGCTCGCGGAGCAGCCGGCCGGTGAGGGCGTCGCGTACGACGTGGGGGCCGGTGCCGATCTCCTGGACGCCCTCGCGGTGCCGGGTCAGCAGGGCGGGCTCGGCGAAGAGCGAGGCGGCCATCGGCATGGCGTCGGCGTAGAAGAGCGAGGCGTGGCGGGCGATCGCGGCGAGCCCCTCCTCGACGGAGCGCTCGGCGTGGTCGCGGTCGAGCTCGGCCATGAGCGGCCCGGCGTTGGGGGTGCGCTCCATGAGGACGCGCACGAAGAGCTCTTCCTTGTTCGCGTAGTGCTTGTAGAGCGCTGCCTCGGAGCAGCCGGCCTCGCGGGCGATGGCCTTGGTGGTGGTGTTGGCGAGGCCGATGGTGCGCATGAGCTTCTCCGCGGCGTCGAGGAGCCGCTCGGGAGTGGGCCGGCTTGACTTCGGGGTGAGCATTCACTCACCCTAGCGGAAGAAGGGGTGAGTAAATACTCACCCACCCATGGACGGGAGCCGGCGATGAAACTGACGGTGTTCGGAGCCACGGGCGGTGTCGGCCGCGAGGTCGTACGGCAGGCCCTCGACGCGGGCCACGAGGTGACGGCGGTGGTGCGCGACCCCGCCCGGCTGGACGTCGCGGCGCACGAGCGCCTGGAGGTGGCCGTGGTGCGCGACCTGACGGACGAGGACGCGCTGGTCCCGGTCCTCACGGGCCGGGCGGCGGTGATCTCGGCGTTGGGCGCGGCGAGCAACAAGCAGGCCCGGCTCACGCCGGTCACCGGGCCGGCGCTGCGGGCCATCGTCTCGGCGATGGACCGGGCGGGCGTGAGCCGCCTGGCGGCGGTGAGCGCGGCCCCGGTCGGCCCGGACGTCGTGACCGACGGGGTCATCGCCCGGAGGGTCTTCCTCCCGGTGCTGCGGTGGGCCCTGCGCGATCTGTACGCGGACCTGGCGGTCATGGAGGCGACGATCCGTGCGAGCGGCACCGAGTGGACGGTGGTCCGCCCGCCGCGGCTGCTGAACAAGCCGCGCACCGGGAGCTACCGGCGGGTCATCGGCGCGAACGTCCCGGACGCCCGGACGATCTCCCGCGCCGACGTGGCCGATGCCCTCCTGGCCTCGCTGGCGGACCCGGCCACGGCCGGCCAAGCCGTGGGTGTGGCCGCCTGACGGCACGGCCGGGCCCCGGGCCGGCGGCCCCCACGGGGGTGGGACCGCCGGCCGGCGGCGGGCGCGCCGCCACGGCCACGGCCTCGGCCTGGGCCTGGGCCACGATGTTCCCGCTCCTGCCCGCCGCCGGGCCGAGCCGGGTCGCACGGGCCGCCTGGACCTGGGCCCGGGCCACGATGGTCCCGCTCCTGCGGCCGGGCCGGGTCGCACGGGCCGCCCTCGCAGCCCGTGCCGGTCCGGTCCGGTCCCGGAAGCCCGAGCCCCTGCGTCAGGCCTTGGGGGCCCGGGTGGCGGCCTTCTTCGCCGGAGCGGCCTTCTTGGCCACCGCGGTCTTCTTGGCCGCGGCCTTCTTCGCCGGGGCCGTCTTCTTGGCGGTGGCCTTCTTGGCCGGGGCGGCGTCCAGGGCCGCGTCCGAGACCCGCTCCGCCCCGAGGATGTCCCGCAGGAACTTGCCGGTGTGGCTCGCGCCCACCGACGCGATCTGCTCCGGCGTGCCCTCGGCCACCACCAGGCCGCCGCCGTAGCCACCCTCGGGACCCATGTCGATGACCCAGTCCGCGGTCTTGACGACGTCCAGGTTGTGCTCGATGACGATCACCGAGTTCCCCTTGTCCACCAGCCCCGACAGCACCTTGATCAGCTTCGAGATGTCCTCGAAGTGCAGACCCGTCGTCGGCTCGTCCAGCACGTACACCGTCCGGCCCGTCGACCGCTTCTGCAGCTCCGACGCCAGCTTCACGCGCTGCGCCTCACCGCCCGACAGCGTCGGCGCCGACTGGCCGAGCCGGACGTACCCGAGCCCCACCTCGTTCAGCGTCTTCAGGTGCCGCGCGATCGTCGGCACCGCCTCGAAGAAGTCCAGCGCCTCCTCGATCGGCATGTTCAGGACTTCGGCGATCGACTTGCCCTTGTAGTGGACCTCCAGCGTCTCCCGGTTGTACCGGTCGCCGTGGCAGACCTCGCACGGGACGTACACGTCCGGCAGGAAGTTCATCTCGATCTTGATCGTGCCGTCGCCGGAGCAGTTCTCGCACCGGCCGCCCTTCACGTTGAAGGAGAAGCGGCCCGGCAGGTAGCCGCGCACCTTCGCCTCCATCGTCTCCGCGAAGAGCTTGCGCACGTGGTCGAAGACGCCCGTGTACGTCGCCGGGTTGGACCGCGGGGTCCGGCCGATCGGCGACTGGTCGACATGTACGACCTTGTCGACGAGGTCGTCCCCGTCCACCCGCGTGTGCCGCCCCGGTACCGACCGGGCGCCGTTCAGCTCGCGCGCCAGGTGCGTGTACAGGATGTCGTTGACCAGCGTCGACTTGCCCGATCCGGACACGCCCGTGACCGCCGTGAGGACACCCAGCGGGAAGGACACGTCGATGTCCCGCAGGTTGTTCTCCTTGGCGCCGTGGACGGTCAGCTTCCGGTTCCCGTTCACGGGCCGGCGGATGTCCGGGATGGCGATCGAGCGCTTGCCTGCCAGGTACTGGCCCGTCATCGACTCGGTGTTCTTCAGCAGCTCCTTCAGCGAGCCGCTGTGCACGACCTTGCCGCCGTGCTCGCCGGCGCCCGGTCCGATGTCCACGACCCAGTCGGCCACCTTGATGGTGTCCTCGTCGTGCTCGACGACGATGAGCGTGTTGCCCATGTCCCGCAGCCGCACCAGCGTCTCGATCAGCCGGTGGTTGTCCCGCTGGTGCAGGCCGATGGAGGGCTCGTCCAGCACGTACAGCACGCCCACGAGACCGGAGCCGATCTGCGTGGCCAGCCGGATGCGCTGGGCCTCGCCGCCCGACAGGGTGCCGGCTGCGCGGTTCAGCGAGAGATAGTCCAGGCCGACGTCGACGAGGAAGCGCAGCCGCTCGTTGACCTCCTTCAGGACCCGCTCGGCGATCTTCTTGTCGCGGGCGTCGAGCCGCATCCGCCCCAGGAAGTCCGCGCACTCGCTGATCGACATCGCGGCGACCTCGGCGATGGACTTCTCCATCACCGTCACCGCGAGCACGATCGGCTTGAGCCGCGTGCCCTCGCAGGTCGGACAGGGCACCTCGCGCATGTAGCCCTCGAAGCGCTCGCGGCTGGCGTCGCTCTCGGACTCCGCGTGGCGGCGCTTGACGAACGGCACGGCGCCCTCGAAGGCCGTCGTGTACGCCCGCTCGCGCCCGTACCGGTTGCGGTAGCGGACCTCGATCTGCGTCTTGTGCCCGTACAGCAGGGCCTTCTTCGCCCGCTGCGGCAGTCCGGCCCACGGGATGTCCGTACGGAAGCCCAGCTCGCCGGCGAGCGCGCCGATCAGCCGCTGGAAGTAGTCCTTGGTGTGGCCGAGGGACCACGGCGAGACCGCGCCCTCGTCGAGGGACTTGTCCTCGTCGGGGACGATCAGCTCCGGGTCCACCTCCATGCGCGTGCCGATGCCGGTGCACTCGGGGCAGGCGCCGAAGGGGGAGTTGAAGGAGAACGAGCGCGGCTCCAGCTCCTCGAAGGACAGGTCGTCGTACGGGCAGTAGAGGTGCTCGGAGTACATCCGCTCACGCTCGGGGTCGTCCTCGGCGAGGTCGACGAAGTCCAGGATCACCATGCCGCCGGAGAGGCCGAGGGCGGTCTCCACGGAGTCGGTGAGCCGGCGCTTGGCGCTCTCCTTGACGGTGAGGCGGTCGACGACCACCTCGATGGTGTGCTTCTCCTGCTTCTTCAGCGTGGGCGGCTCGGAGAGCTGGATGGTCTCCCCGTCCACCCGCGCCCGGCTGTAGCCCTTGGTCTGGAGGTCGGAGAAGAGGTCGACGAACTCGCCCTTGCGCTCGCGCACCAGCGGCGAGAGCACCTGGAAGCGGCTGCCCTCGGGGAGGGCGAGCACCTTGTCGACGATCGCCTGCGGCGACTGGCGCGAGATGGGGCGGCGGCACTCGGGGCAGTGGGGCTTGCCGATGCGCGCGAAGAGCAGGCGGAGGTAGTCGTAGACCTCGGTGATGGTGCCGACCGTCGAACGCGGGTTGCGCGAGGTCGACTTCTGGTCGATCGAGACGGCCGGCGAGAGCCCCTCGATGAAGTCCACGTCGGGCTTGTCCATCTGCCCCAGGAACTGGCGGGCGTACGACGAGAGCGACTCGACGTAGCGGCGCTGGCCCTCGGCGAAGATCGTGTCGAAGGCCAGGGAGGACTTGCCCGAACCGGAGAGTCCGGTGAAGACGATGAGTGAGTCGCGGGGCAGGTCGAGCGAGACGTTCTTGAGGTTGTGCTCGCGAGCGCCACGAACGATGAGACGGTCGGTCACGCCGGTCCGCACCTTTCTTGAGAGAGCGGGGGCACGGGGCCCCCGACTGTCCAGCGTACGGGTGGCTGGGCGGGCGCCTCTGCGATGGAGAAGAGCTTGGACTTCGAGCGTATAGCACGCGCATTCGATTTACGGCACTCGGCAGACGGGTTCACCCGTTCGTGTGGCCAGGGGCGCGCGGCACTAGGCTCGGATCCATGACTGATCATGTGCACGACCTGCAATCTGTACGTGAAGCCACGGACCGAATGCTGACCGCTCTCGCGAAACTGGACAACGCGGCCCTGACCGAAGAGTCACATCTGCCGGGCTGGACCCGCGGCCACGTGCTGGCCCACCTGGCGCGCAACGCGGACGCCCTCGTCAACGTCTTCGCCGGCCGCCCGATGTACGAGAGCGCCGAGGCCCGCGACGCCGACATCGAGCGCGACGCCCCGCGCCCCCTGGAGGTGCAGCTCGCCGACGTGCGCGCGAGCCACGCCGGCTTCCTGGCGCAGACCGAGCGGGACCAGGACTGGTCGCGCACCGTCGAGCTGCGCAACGGGATCACCGACCTGGCTTCGAACGTGCCGTTCCGCCGCCTCGTGGAGGTGGAGCTGCACCACGTCGACCTGAACATCGGCTACGAGCTCTCCGACCTCCCGGAGGAGTTCACCGCCCGCGAGATCGCCTTCCTCGCCGACCGCTGGTCCGGACGCCCGGAGGTGCCGCCGGTGACGCTCCGGCTCGACGGCGACGGGGACTCCACCTGGCACACGGGCGGCACCGAGGGCGGCCCGGTCACCCTGCTCGGCACCGGAGCCGAGCTCCTCGGCTGGCTCGCCGGCCGCGGGGACAGGGGCGCACACCTCACTGTCGTCGGCGGCCCCCTCCCGACCCTCCCCCCGCTCTAGGATCAGGACATGACGTACAGCGGAGCAGTCAAGGTCGGCGGTCCGGCCGACGTGCACGAACTCCCGGACCTGATGATTTCCAAGGTCTCGGTCGGCCCCATGAACAACAACGCGTACCTGCTGCGCTGCCGGGCCACCGACGAGCAGCTGCTGATCGACGCGGCCGCCGAGCCGGAGACCCTGCTGAACCTGATCGGTGACGACGGCATCGCCGCCGTCGTCACCACCCACCGGCACGGGGACCACTGGGGCGCGCTCGCGGAGGTCGTCGAGGCGACCGGCGCGCGCACGTATGCGGGCGTCCACGACGCCGAGGGCATCCCGGTGCCGACCGACGTGCCGGTGGCGGACGGGGACACGGTCACGGTCGGGCGGGTCACGCTGACCGCCCGCCACCTGGTCGGCCACACCCCCGGCTCGATCGCCCTGATCTACGACGACCTGCACGGGCACGCGCACGTGTTCACCGGCGACTGCCTCTTCCCCGGCGGCGTGGGCAACACGTGGGGCGACCCGAAGGCCTTCGAGCAGCTGATCGACGACGTCCAGCACAAGCTCTTCGAGCAGCTGTCGGACGAGACCTGGGTCTACCCGGGCCACGGCAACGACACCACGCTCGGCGCCGAGCGGCCGCACCTGGCCGAGTGGCGCGAGCGCGGCTGGTAGCAGACGTCCGGTTCGCGGCCGGTCGGAGCGGTCCCGGTCAACACCGCGACAGGAAGCACTCCTTCCGGTCGAAGATGACCGAACGCACGTCCCGGGGGTGTGGGGCGGGGTAGTTGCTGCACCATGCAACAAGACCCCTCCCCCGCCCTCCCCCGCCGCGCGGTCCACCGCCCGCCCTCGATGCTGCGGCTGGCGACGGCCTCGCTCGCCGGCACCGCCATCGAGTTCTACGACTTCTTCGTCTACGGCACGGCCGCCGCCCTCGTGCTCGGCCCGCTGTTCTTCCCGTCCTTCTCCCCGCTCGCCGGGACCCTCGCCGCCTTCGGCACCTTCGGCGTCGGCTTCCTCGCCCGCCCGCTGGGCTCGGTGCTCTTCGGGCACATCGGCGACCGGTACGGCCGGCGCCCGGTCCTCCTCGCCTCCCTGCTGCTCACCGGCCTCGCCACCGTCGCCGTCGGCTGCGTGCCCACGTACGCGACGATCGGCATGGCGGCGCCCCTGCTCCTGCTGGTGCTGCGCTTCCTCCAGGGCCTGGGCCTCGGCGGCGAATGGGGCGGCGCGGTCCTGCTGACCGCCGAGCACGCCCCCGAGCAGCGGCGCGGGCTGTGGGCGAGCTTCCCGCAGGTCGGCCCGCCGGTGGGCTTCCTGCTGGCCAACGGCGTGATCCTCAGCCTGTCCGCGACGCTGACCGACGCGCAGTTCACGGCCTGGGGCTGGCGCGTGCCCTTCTGGGCGGCGGGCGTACTGGCCCTCGCCGGGCTGTGGCTGCGCCGTTCGGTGGAGGAGACCCCGCAGTTCCGCGCCCTCGCGGAGACCGGCCGGCGCTCCGACGCCCCGCTGTCCGAGGTCGTACGCGGGCACTGGCGCCTGGTCCTGCTGACCGGCGGGGCCCTGTCCGTCGGGTACGCCGTCTTCTACGCGGTGACCACCTGGTCCCTCGCGTACGCCACGGAGCACCTCAGGGTCGACCGCACGGTGATGCTCGCCTGCATCATGGCGGCCGTCGCGCTGAAGGCCCTGCTGACCCCGCTGGTGGCGGTCCTCGGCGACCGGCACGGCAGGCGGCCGCTCTGCCTGATCGGCAGCGCGATGTGCCTGGTGTGGATGTTCCCGTTCGTCGCGCTGTTGCGGACGGCGGACCCGCTGCTGATGACGCTGGGCTGCCTCGGCGGGCTGCTGGGCATGGTGACGATGTTCGCCGTGGTGGGCGCCTACGTGCCGGAGCTGTACGCCCCGCGGATCCGCTGCACGGGCGCGGCCGTGGGCTACAACCTGGGCGGGGTGCTGGGCGGGGCGCTGACCCCGATCGCGGCGACGGCGCTGGCGGGCGGCTCCGGCCCGCCCTGGGGCGTGGCCGTGTACCTGAGCGGGATCGCCCTGCTCAGCCTGGTCTGCTTCGCGCTGCTCCCGGAGACGAACCCGGCGGTCGTGCGGGCGGGCGCGGGCAAGGGAGCGGGGGCGGCCGAAGCGGCCGCCCCCGCGTAGCCCCGCAGGGCCTGCGGTCCCTACGCGTCGACGCTCTCCGGGCGGGCGGCGGCCTCGGCGGCCGCCTGCCTCTTCGAGGCGATCAGGCTGGTGATCGTGGTGATCACGAGGACACCGCAGATGACGCCGAGGGAGACGGGGATCGAGACGACCGGGACGTTCAGCCCGGACTCGTGCAGGGCGTGCAGCACCAGTTTGACGCCGATGAAGCCGAGGATGATCGACAGGCCGTAGCTGAGGTGGACCAGCTTCTTGAGCAGGCCGCCGATGAGGAAGTACAGCTGGCGCAGACCCATCAGCGCGAAGGCGTTGGCCGTGAACACGATGTACGGGTCCTGGGTGAGGCCGAAGATCGCGGGGATCGAGTCCAGGGCGAACAGCACGTCGGTGGTGCCGATGGCGAGCATGACGACCATCAGCGGGGTCAGGACGCGCTTGCCGTTGCTCTCGATGAACAGCTTGGTGCCGTGGTACTTGTCGGCGACGCCGAACTTCTTCTCGACGGACTTGAGGAGGCGGTTCTCCTCGAACTCCTCCTCGTCCTCGTCCTTGCGCGCTTCCTGGATCAGCTTCCAGGCGGTGTAGATCAGGAAGGCGCCGAAGATGTAGAAGACCCACGAGAAGCTGGCGATGATCGCCGCGCCGGCGGCGATGAAGATCGCGCGCAGCACCAGGGCGATCAGCACGCCCACCAGCAGGACGCGCTGCTGGAGGTGGGAGGGCACCGCGAACTTCGCCATGATCAGGACGAAGACGAAGAGGTTGTCGACGCTCAGGGACTTCTCGGTGATGAAGCCCGCGAAGAACTCCTGCGAGGCCTGGCCGTTGCCGAAGAACCACAGGCCGAGGCCGAAGAGTGCGGCGAGCACGATCCAGACGACCGTCCAGGTGCCCGCTTCCTTGATCGATACGTCGTGCGGTTTGCGGCCGATGAAGAAATCGGCGCCGATGAGGATGCACAGACCGAGAATGGTCAGCACCCAGAGGGTCCACGAAACATCCACTGCTTATTCGCCTCCGGCAGATGGCTCAGCACACATGTCAGCGTCATCGCTGCCGGAGGTCTCTTCCACCCGGGCGGCCTGGAGGCCGTGGGCCGGCGCCCCGGGACTGATCGGTCCGTATTGACGGGTACGCCGTAGCAGGAAAGCAGGAATACTCCCCTCCGCGTGCCCAGAGTACCCGTCAGAGCGGCCAAAGGTAAAGAGAAGACCAAAGGGAGGTCATGGGCGGGCATCGCGCCGGGTGGCGGCGATCCGCTCCAGGGTCTGTTCCAGGACCCGGCTGCCCGGCGGCGGCAGGTCCGGCTCGAAGGTCCAGGCGTGGCCGACCCACGGATCGGCGAGGTGGTTGTCCGGCACCGGCGACAGCCGCATCAGCGAGCGCCACAGCGGATCCAGCAGCGGCCCGTACGCCGAGGCCTCGTCACGGTCCGCCACCATCAGCAGGTGGACGCCGACCGCCGGCCCCTCGTCGGCCAGGTAGCGCAGCCGGGTGACCGCCCGGTCGTCGAACCCGTGCGGGAAGTCGTGCACGATCAGCAGCTGGTCGGCGAGGTCCACGTCGGGCGGCAGGTCCTCGGGGGCCCCGGCCCGCACGGCCATCTGTACGAGGTCCACCCGGCGGGTCAGCGCCTCCAGGGTCGTGGTGACCCCGGCGGCCCCCGCGGCGGGCGGCCCCGCCAGCACCCCGGCCGCGACGAGCGGTGCCAGGGAGGCGGCCCCCGCCCCGGCCGCGTCGATGACGTGCACGGAGATCCGGTCGCCGGGGTGGACCGCGAGCAGCCGGACCGCGTGGGCGACGGCCATGTCCATGGCGGCCCGGCGCAGCCGGTCGGTGTCCATGGTCATCGCGGCCTCGGAGCCGGTGCGGCCGTTGTCGATCCACAGCCCCCGCTCCAGCGGGGCCCGCACCAACATGGGGATGCGCAGGTCGGGCCGCTCGGGCAGGTGCAGGTCGCCGAGGCGCAGGGCCATCGGGGCCTCCTCGGGAACCCCGTGCCCGTGCCAGACGGGGTTGGCCCAGCGGGCGTACGAGGCCGGCAGTGCGGGCTCGACCACCTCGGACTCGGCGGTCAGTTGGGCGAGGTCCCGGTCGAGCACGGCCTTGGCCCGGGCGACGAGCTCGTCGTGGCGGGCGCGGGCCGCGTCGCGGGCGGCGTTGCCGGAGCCCGCGAGGCGGTGGCGGGGGTCGGACAGCGCCTCGTCGAGCTCGCGGTCCATCCGGGACTCGGCGAAGTCGCAGGCGCTGCGGTAGGCGGCCACCGACCGGGCCAGGTCCTCGAACATGCCCCAGACCTGGTTGTAGAGCCGCTCCTCCAGGGACCAGCCGCTCGCGTCGCCCGCGACCGGGGCGGGGGGCCGGTCCGCCTCCGGGGAGGGGACGGCGCGCGGGCCGGGCTCGGGGGGCTCCGTGGTCGTGCGGCGGCGCCGCGGGTGGGCGTAGTCGATCGTGGGCGGTCCGCCGACGGTGTCGGCGGACGAGGGAGCGAGTGCGGCTCCGGGGGTGCCCGGGTACGGGGCGCCGGCGGCGGGGAGCGGATCCGGAGGTGGCGGCGGGGCGGCTGCGGCCGCGGCGTCCTGCGCGACCCTCAGGCCGTGCGGGACCGTGGGCGGGGCCGCCGTCGGCAGGGCGGCCAGGGTGATGTCGCCGGACGGCACCAGTCCGGTGGCCGCCTCCGCCAGCGCGGCGGCGGCCGGGCCGGCCAGTCCGGCGTCGGCCAGCAGCGCGCCGAGCCCGTCGGCGTACCCCTGGCCCACGGCGCGGACCTTCCAGGCCCCCTGGCGCCGGTACAGCTCCAAAGCCACGACGGCCGTCTCGGAATCCAGCCCCGTCAGGGTGAACCCGGCGAGGTCGGCGCCTCCCGGCAGGGCAACGGCCGCGTACGGGGCGGGGACAGCGCCGAAACGCACGGGCCCGCCGGGCGGCAGGACGAGGACCAGCCCGAGCCGGTGCACGGAGGGCGCGAGGGCGTCGAGGTCGACGGCGAAGCGGTGCTCGCCCGCCACCGCCCCCGGCACCTCCAGCCCGGGCAGGCTCCGGGCGCCGGGGTGGGCCACCGACTCGGGGCCGGCCAGCCGGCCGGCGTCATCGCAGGCCGAGGCCAGGGCCAGCACCGGCGTGCCCGCCGAGACCCTGATCTCCACCCGCGTCTGGGACAGGGGGTGGTTCTGCCCCCGGACCAGTTCGGCCGTCATCCTGCAGCCCTCCCCCGTGCCCTTGCTCGTCCGCGCTGTTCTGTTCTGCTCTGTTCCGTGCCGCTTACAGGTGCGGCAGGATCGACGGCATCAGGTCCTGGAAGGTCCGGCCGTTGGCCGGGTTGCCGAGGGCCGTCATCTGCCAGCCGCCGCCGACGCGCGACACCTTCGCCATGATCTGCGCGGTGTACTGGCCGCCGCCGTCCAGCGTGTAGCGCGCCAGCTCCTGGCCGTTGGTCTCGTCGACGATGCGGCAGAACGCGTTCTGCACCTCCTGGAACGTCTGGCCGGTGAACGAGTTCACCGTGAAGACGATCTGGTCGATGTGCACCGGAACGCGCTGGAGGTCGACGAGGATCGACTCGTCGTCCCCGCCCTGGCCGGCGCCGCCGACGAGGTTGTCTCCGGTGTGCCGGACCGAGCCGTCGTCGCTCTGCAGGTGGCGGAAGAACACCACGTCCACCGGCTGCTTGTCGGCGAAGAGCACCGCCGACGCGTCCAGGTCGATCTCCCGGGTCCGCGAGCCGAACAGCCCGCGGCGCTTGGCGGCCTGCCAGCCGAGGCCCATCCGGACCGCGGTCAGCGTGCCCCCGTCCTGCTTCTGCAGACTGATGGCCTGACCCTTGGTCATGTTGACCGTCACGCGCTGTCCCCTCTCCCTAGCCCGCCCCCGATGTGGGTGCGCATGTGTACCTGCGGCTGCCGCCAACCCTACTGACCGGCTCCGGGTCAGGCGAGGCCCGCTTCCCGCATCTGTCGCAGCTCCTTCTTCAGCTCGCCCACCTCGTCGCGGATCCGGGCCGCGACCTCGAACTGGAGCTCGGCGGCCGCTCCGCGCATCCGCTCGGTCATCTGCTCGATGAGCGCCGCCAGTTCCTCGGCCGGACGGTCCGTCAGCACGGCGGCGTCCCTGGCCGCCTTCGCCGCCTTGGCGCCCTTGACGGCCTTGCCGCCCACGGTGACCTGGCCCGCCTTGACCACGCCGAGCGCGGGCACGGGGGCCTTGGCACCCTTGCCGCCGTCCTTCCCCTGGCGGTACCCGGTGCCGAGCAGCTGTTCGGTGTCCAGCTCCTCGCGGGCGATGGTGGCGACGATGTCGTTGATCTTCTTGCGCAGCGGCTGCGGGTCGATCCCGTTCGCCGTGTTGTACGCGATCTGCTTCTCCCGGCGCCGGTTGGTCTCCTCGATGGCCTTCTCCATCGCCGGGGTCATCTTGTCCGCGTACATGTGGACCTGGCCGGAGACGTTGCGCGCCGCGCGCCCGATGGTCTGGATCAGGGAGGTCCCGGAGCGCAGGAAGCCCTCCTTGTCGGCGTCGAGGATCGCCACCAGCGAGACCTCGGGCAGGTCGAGGCCCTCGCGCAGCAGGTTGATGCCGACCAGGACGTCGTACTCGCCGGCGCGCAGCTCGCGCAGCAGCTCGATGCGGCGCAGGGTGTCGACGTCGCTGTGCAGGTAGCGCACCTGGATGCCGAGCTCCAGGAAGTAGTCCGTGAGGTCCTCGGCCATCTTCTTGGTGAGGGTGGTGACCAGGACGCGCTCGTCCTTCTCCACCCGCTGCCGGATCTCGTGGACCAGGTCGTCGATCTGCCCCTCGGTGGGCTTGACCACGACCTCGGGGTCGATGAGGCCGGTGGGGCGGATGATCTGCTCGACGAAGCCGTCGCCGCGGGAGAGCTCGTACTTGCCGGGGGTCGCCGACAGGTAGACCGTCTGACCGATCCGCTCCTGGAACTCCTCCCACTTCAGCGGCCGGTTGTCGAGCGCGGAGGGCAGCCGGAAGCCGTGGTCGACCAGGGTGCGCTTGCGCGAGGCGTCGCCCTCGTACATCGCGCCGATCTGCGGCACTGTGACGTGCGACTCGTCGATGACGAGGAGGAAGTCCTCGGGGAAGTAGTCGATGAGGGTGTTCGGCGCGGAGCCGGGCTCGCGGTCGTCCATGTGCAGCGAGTAGTTCTCGATGCCGGAGCAGGACCCGATCTGGCGCATCATCTCCAGGTCGTACGTGGTGCGCATGCGCAGCCGCTGGGCCTCCAGCATCTTGCCCTGCTTCTCCAGCTCGGCGAGGCGCTCGGCCAGCTCCGCCTCGATCCCGCGGACCGCCTTCTCCATGCGCTCGGGGCCGGCGACGTAGTGGCTGGCGGGGAAGACGTACAGCTCGCGGTCCTCGCTGATCACCTCGCCGGTCAGCGGGTGCAGGGTGGAGAGGGCCTCGATCTCGTCGCCGAACATCTCGATGCGGACGGCCAGTTCCTCGTAGACCGGGAAGATCTCGATGGTGTCGCCGCGCACCCGGAAGGTGCCGCGGGTGAAGGCCACGTCGTTGCGCGTGTACTGGATGTCGACGAAGCGGCGCAGCAGCTGGTCCCGGTCCATCTCCTCGCCGACCTTGAGGGGGACCATCCGGTCGACGTACTCCTGCGGGGTGCCGAGGCCGTAGATGCAGGACACGGAGGCGACGACGATCACATCGCGCCGGGTGAGGAGCGAGTTGGTCGCGGAGTGGCGCAGCCGCTCCACCTCCTCGTTGATCGAGGAGTCCTTCTCGATGTAGGTGTCCGACTGCGGTACGTACGCCTCGGGCTGGTAGTAGTCGTAGTACGAGACGAAGTACTCGACGGCGTTGTTCGGCAGGAGCTCGCGGAACTCGTTCGCCAGCTGGGCGGCGAGCGTCTTGTTCGGCGCCATCACCAGGGTCGGGCGCTGGAGCTTCTCGATCATCCAGGCGGTGGTCGCCGACTTGCCGGTGCCGGTCGCACCCAGCAGGACGACATCCTTCTCACCTGCACGGATGCGCTTCTCCAGCTCGGCGATCGCCGCCGGCTGGTCGCCGCTGGGCTGGTAGGGGCTGACGACCTCGAAAGGCGCCACCGTGCGTTCGATCTTCGATACGGGCCGCATGAGTCCACCGTACGACCCCCCACTGACACTCACGCAGCCGCGCGGGTCCGCGGCGCCGCGGCAGGTCCGGCCGGGCGCGTCCGGCGGACGGGGTGGAAGTCCTCCTTTCTGGTCCGTTTGTCGTAGTTCGGTGGCGGCCCGGTGATCTTCACCCGCATGATCGCCGTAGAGGTCCCCCGTGTGGTGCATCGCCGCAACGTCTGCCAGTCCGCACGCGTCTGACGCAGGAACAGGGCTCCCGAACCGAGGAGAACGCACATGTACGTCCGACCCGCCGCCGCGGCCGCCGCCGCATTCCTGGGCTTCACCCTGACCCTGCTGGGCGGAACGGCCTCGTCCGCCGCCACCGGGCCCTCCGCCCCCTCCTCCCCGTTCGGCTCCACCGGTCCCTCCGGCCCCGCGGGCCCCGCCGGCGCCCCGGGGGTGCTGGGGCCCGTCGTGTACGCCCACCGGGGGGCTTCGGCGTACGCCCCCGAGAACACGCTCGCGGCGATCGACCTCGCGATGCGGCTGGGCTTCGACTGGGTCGAGAACGACGTCCAGCGCACCAAGGACGGCGAGCTGGTCGTGGTCCACGACGACACCCTGGCCCGGACCACCGACGTCGAGGAGGCGTTCCCGGACCGGGGGCCCTGGCGGGTCAGGGACTTCACGGCGGCGGAGATCGCCACGCTCGACGCGGGCAGCTGGTTCGGCGACGAGTTCGCGGGCGAGCGCATTCCGACCCTGCGGGAGTACCTCGACCGGGTACAGCGCAACCGGCAGCGGCTGCTGCTGGAGGTCAAGAAGCCCGAGCTCTACCCCGGCATCGAGAAGCAGACCCTCCAGGTGCTCGACGAGGCCGGCTGGCTCGACGCGGACCACGTACAGCGCCGCCTGGTCGTACAGAGCTTCAGCGCCGACTCCGTGCGCCTCGTGCACGGCATGCGCCCGGACCTCGTAACGGCGTTCCTGGGCACCCCGACCGTCGCGGACCTGCCGAAGTACGCCCAGTTCACGGACCGGATCAACCCGTGGCACACCACCATCTCGGCCGACTGGGTGGCGGCGGTGCACGGCCTGCTGGGCGCCCACGGCAAGGCGATGGAGGTGGACACCTGGATCGTCGACGACGCGGCGACGGCCCGGAAGGTGCAGGGGATGGGCGTGGACGGGATCATCACCAACGCCCCGGACGTGGTGCACCAGGCGGTGCTGGGGGCCCTCGAGTTCTAGTGACCTGAGTCGAAGATTCATCGTTGGTTGGGTATGAGTCGTCCGGGTCCGAAGATTCCGCCGTTGTCGGTGACCGATGCCCAGCGGGCC
>NZ_JBITFF010000018.1:0-157242 GCF_044455885.1 Streptomyces sp. NPDC051109 | reverse complement strand
CCTCGAATACTCGCCTCACTCGACCGGCCGTTCGTCATCGAGCGCCCCGATGAACTACGCGACCTCGTCATCGCGCTCGCCGATCGCCTCACGTCTTACGCCCGCCAAGCTGACAGCGAGGAACCGATGTCATGAGACGGCACAGCTAGACCATGCTGGCCAGCACCGCGGCAGCACCAGCACTACGGCTGCTCTGTTGATCCCCGAGGCCGGAGTTAGGCCAAGGTGGGGGCGAGTTTGAGTCTTTGGGTGCGGCACGCGGGGGTCCGCCCCGCTTCGCCGGCCCGGGTCGTAAAGGCCCGTACGGCGGCCGCGGAGCCGGGCACGACCACCACGTCCGGGCGGGGCCCGGAAGCCTTCCACAAAGGTATCCAAGCCCTCACCCAGTACCTCGAACGCGAAGGCAGCGGCACTCCCGGACGGGCCCACGTCGAGCACCTCCCAGACGGGACCGCCCACCGGACCGGGGTATGGATCGACAACCAGAAACAACGCCGCGACAGGCTCGACGCGGCCCAGCTCGCCGCCCTCGCACGGCTCGGCATCGAGTTGGCACCGACCACGACTGCCACGCCTGGTGGGCACTCCTCGACCCCCAACCCCATCCGAAGAAGCATCTGGCATAGCGACACCAGCCGGCAACGGCGGGACTACGGCCGGCTCTGAGGCTGTCCGTCCTGCCCCGAGAGTGGGGCCGGTGTCAGGCGTAGAGCTCGGTGGCCGACCCGGTGCGGTGCGGTCGGGCGGTGGGAGTGGTGTAGGCGAAGTTCAAGACGGTGCGGCGCAGGCCCGTCCGACTGAGCGGGGTGACGCGGTGTGCGGTGGTGTCGCAGCGCAGGAGGTAGGCGTCGCCGGCGCGGTGGTGGGCCGTGCGGGCGCGGTCGGCGGCGTCCAGGTCGTACAGGGAGCTGGCGTGGGGGAGGAAGTGGAGGAGGCCGCCGTCGGCGGGATCGTCGGGGGCTTCGAGGAAGAGGACCAGGGCGTAGGGGTAGTCGTCAGTGTGCGCGCCGTGGGTGTCGCCGACGCGGTGCAGGATGTTCAGCACGTGCCGCTCGACAGGGTCGTCGATCTCGGTGACCGGCTCGCCCGCCGCCCGCGTGAGCAGCCCGACCAGGTCAGGGTCCCGGTAGAGGGCCGGGATCATGTCGGAAGCTTCGACGATCACCTGCCCGCCGAGGGTCGTCATGTGACGGGGTGAGTCGTCCATGCACTTCATCGCGAAATCACGACGCCGCGCCAACGCCTCCATGCCGGCCGCTTCCTGGTGCAGCAGCACCAGACCGTCGGCGGTAAGCAGACCCGGCAGGGGCAGGTACCCGTCCGCCGCGAGCGGGCCGGCACTGTCCGGTTCCGGAGGGAGGTCATTGGTCTCGAAGAGCCGGGGCACAGGGACCTCCTGTTGGTCGCGGACCGGTCCGCCCTTGGATCCCCGGCACTGTCGCGCCCCACTCCCCCACAGGGCCGGACAGCCCAACATCACCTCCCCCAACGGCGGGCAGGGACGGGAGGGGCCGGCAGGATGCAGGCCGGGCTGCGGTAGGTAAGTGCGGCGGCACCGGGACCACCCGATGCCGCCGTCCCCGACCCGAAGCAGGCCGCAGACGAGCCGCGCGGCGCACGGCGCAGCCTGCTGCACGGGCTTTCAGACAAAGGCCCAGGGCTCGCATTCACGGTACGCAGCAGGCAAGCCGCCGTACCCCGCCACTGGCCTACGGCCAACGGCGAGACAAGTGGCAGCCTCGGCTGGCGAGCAGGTCTACGGGGCCGGGGCGAACTCCACCTCCGCTCCGCCCCATCCACCGCAAGACCCACAGCATGCTGCGCCCGAGCCGTCCGGACGGCTCGGGCGCACTGCCTGGTACTCAGAGGTGGGCATCGAGGAAAGCCGCCAGCTGGCTCTTGGACAGAGCCCCGACCTTCGTCGCCTCTACGATTCCGTGTCGGCCAGGACCAGGTGAGGGCCATCGAGCCGGAACCGAGACGTACGGCGCCCGGCACCGACCACGACCAGCGAAGCCGACGGCATGCACGGAGCCGGGCAAGCCCGATAGGGCGCCTGCGCGGCCTGGTCAGGCGGAGCCGACCAGGCCGCGCCATCGCTGGCGACGTCTACGCGGCGGACGAAGTTTCGAGTGGACGTCCGCTCAAGCATTTACCGCAGGCATAGCGTCGGCCAAAGAGGGGTTCGTGACGGTTGCTGCGGTGCGGCCTGATGGATTTGGGCGCCTTCGGTGGGCAGATTCAAAGTCCTGTCGATAGACGGGCGGAACCTCATGACCACACCTGCGGGCGCCGCGGCCGCGCTGAAAGCCACCTCGGCGCTGCTCACGGCAGCATGCGCCCTGATGGGGCAGGCGCCGTCGGCGGAGGCTGCAAATCAGGCCCCCACCACGGACCCGGTGCTCGACCCTGGTGGGCTCCTGAGCCAGGCGCGTCAAGCCAAGCGCAGCTACCAGGCCACAAGCCGATGGATTCTCGCCGCCTTCGCGACCGTCGGTCTCGTCCTCTTCGGCTCGCTGCCTTTCTCGAACATCAACAAGATCAGCGGGTTCGACGTCGTCCTCATGGGCATCGGGCTCGGCTGCGCGGCGGCTGGCATCGCCCTGGCGATCTGGGCAGTGTCGCTCGTCGCCGAACCCCTAGACGCGAGTCTCGGCGCGCTGGAACAGCGGCTAGAGCAAGCTATGAAGGACCTGAATAAGAACCCGAACACTCACTGGTACACGCACCCCGCCGTCGTGCCGAGATCCAGCTGGCAAAGATGCTCAGCGGCGATGAGAAGGAGGCCCATCTCGGCCCCGGCATGACAAGCATCTCGCACCTCATCAGAGAGCTGGGCGAACTGGGGCGAACCCTGCTGCGGCAGGAGACCGAAGCAGCTCGGCGCGACGACGTACTCAAAGCACTGGACGGTGCGGTGTCGGCGCATCTGGCCACGCTGGTCGAACTCCGCCAGCAGGCGGACGATGTAGGCCGGCTCGCCAACACCAACGCCAACAAGCCGCGACTGATCGACGAGCTCGACCGGCGGATCCAGCGCGAATCAGCCGCCTACGCCGCCGCGGTGAACGAACGCGCCCGGCGAGCCCGCCAGCTTGAAGAGGACGAACGCGTCGCCCGGCAGGCCCCCCAGCTTGATGCGGCGGCGCAGGGCGCCACCGCCGCGAGCAACACTCCGCCTGCCGGAGCGGTCCCCCAGGGCTCCCCGCCTGATGACGACACTCTCAGCGCCACGCAGACACGACTCAACACCTACTACGCGCACCGGGCGATGGTCCTCGTCCAGTCCGCGATGATGCAGATGCGTGGAACCTTCCGCCTCGCACGTATCCTGATGGTTATCGGTGCCCTTCTGACCCTCGGCGGCGGCAGCCTCTACGCTTACGTCCTGCCGGCCGAAGCGTCCGAGAAGAGTTCGACACAAGGCACCGAACGGCAGCCAGCCACGGCAGCAGCGGTAACCGTCAACCCGGGCACGGATACCGCCGCCCAACTCCCCGCGACCTGTGTCGGGCGTCCCCTGAAGGCTCTGCGGCTCGATCCGAAAGTCCCTCCCCGCAACGGGCCCTTCGAAGTGGTCGTCATCGACCCCGAATGCCCTGGAGCCCTTACAGTCCCGAGAGACCAAGGCTCCATCGACTCTCCCGCCGCTACCTGAGCCCGCGAACAACCCGCCATCAGGAGGTAGCGGGGCAAGCAGTTTCGCCACCGCCCTGAACGGCGTAGCGAGTGCGGCGCAGACCAGGTTGTCAGTCATCAGGGCGCCGACCTTCGTGTGACTTCGTTGTCACGCCTTCTGATCGAGCGTCCCAACGGTGTGGATTCCCGCGTTAGCGTTCCAGGCATGCGGCACGCCCGATCCGGGCCCGGCCGGGCCAAGTCCACGCCGGCGGCTCCAGGTAGCGGTCGGAGAGCATCGCTCGATGTGGTGTGGGCGCTACACCTGTTGCGCCCGCCATGGTCGTCCATACCGGCGCTGAGCTGTCTGAAGACATCTAACTTTGCCTCGCGCCGCACCTCCCACCCCAGAGAACCCGCTGTGCGCGTCGTGCAAGGCCGCGCGGCAGGCGCAGTACGGGAGCTGAGCGTGTCCGTCCTGCCGCCCGACCTCCCCCGGCTGCGGACCCTGGTCACCTACCTGCGCGGCGAACTCAGCCGCACGGAGCAGGCCCTGGCCGCCGCGGAGGAGCTCGAGGCCGCCACCACCCGGCAGCAGCCTGCGCCCGAGCCTCCGGCGTGGCTGGTCGAGCGCGGGATAGGCGCGGGCCGGCTCCCGGTCCGCCTCCACACCGGGGACTGCTGGGACACCGGCAAGCGCTGCGTCCCGGCCGCGGCCGAGCAGGTGCGCCGGCTGCTGGCCGAGGGTGTGCCGGCCTGTGTCCACTGCCGCCCGGACACCGCCCTCGGAGTGCTCGAATGACCGGGTACCGGCACGGTGGAGGGATGAGCCCTGGACTGCGCGTCATCGTCTACCCGCCGGACGCCCAGGGCGGGCGCCGCGTCCGCGTAGACGGCGAGATCCTCGGCCGCGCCCTCGGCCCCGGCGATCTCCTGGAGTTCCTGCGCCGGGCCGGCCTGGACCCCGACGACGTCCGCCTGGACGACGCCCTGCTCATTGAGTGGCGCGGCGGTGGGCCGGCCGTGTGGAGTCCGGATACCGACGGAGCCTGAGCGCAGCAGTGCGGGCCGCCACCCAGCGAGGGTGGCGGCCCGCACTTGGCTCTGTTCATGAGATTGGGTTCTGGCTCAAGTTCCGTGATCTGCGCACGCTGAGTGACGGTTCGTGGTCGTGTTGGGCTCCTGAAAGTCGCCCGAAAGTGGTCAGTGGTGACCTCGGGTACCTGACAGTTCGGGACCGTGGAAGAAGTGGTCCTCCGGCTGGAGGAGTTGCTGTTCCCGTCGATCGCGGACGTGTCGGTGGTGTCGGTGGACGTGAGCAATGAGACGATACGAGTCGAGGCCCGCAGCACAACGACGGGTTCGGCATGTTCGGGCTGTGGGAACTGGTCGATCCGCGTTCATAGCTCCTACCTGCGGTTTCCTGCGGATGTTCCCAGCGCGGGGCGCCGGGTGGTGCTCTGTCTGCGGGTCCGTCGCTTCGCCTGCCCGGTCGCTGCGTGCGGGCGACGGACGTTCGTTGAGCAGGTGCCCGAATTGACCCGGAAGTACGGCCGGTGGACCGAGCGTCTGCGTTCGACGCTGGCGGCGGTCGGCCTCGCCCTGGCAGGCCGGGCGGGAGCTCGGATGGCCGGCGTCTTTGGGGTGTCCGTCAGCCGCAGCACGGTACTGCGGCTCGTCGAGGCTCTGCCCGAGCGGGATCTACCAGCCCCGAGAGTGGTCGGCGTCGATGAGTACGCGACGCGCAAAGGCCGGCACTACGGCACGGTGCTGGTCGACGTCGAAACTCGACGGCCGGTGGACCTGCTTCCAGACCGAGAGGCATCGAGCCTGGCCGCATGGCTGGCCATGAGGCCAGGGATCGAGGTTGTCTGCCGGGACCGGGCTCCCTTCTTTGCCGAAGGCGCCACCGTCGGGGCACCGCAGGCAGTGCAGGTCGCGGACCGCTGGCATCTGTGGCACAACCTCAGCGTAGCCGCCGAACGGTGCGTCGCCGACCATCGGGGGTGCCTGCGAGGCACCGCACCCGAGCCATCCCAACAGGTCAAGGAACCAGAAGAACCAGCTGCCCCCGCTGGCTCGCCGTGGCCCACCGGCCACCGGTTCGCCGACAGGACCCCGTCCAACCATGCCGCCGTCCACGCCCTGCTGTCGGCCGGCCACAGCCGCCGCGCGATCCAACGCCAGCTCGGCATGACCTACCGCACGGTCAAGCTCCTCGCCGACGCCACCACCCCGGAGGCCCTCTTCCACGGCCAGTGGCAGGGCCGCCCCTCCGTCCTCGACGAGTACAAGCCCTACCTGGACGACCGCTGGAGCCAGGGCTGCACCAACGCATGGAAGGCATGGGAGGAGATCGTGCCGCTCGGCTACAAAGGCAGCTACCAGCGACTTCGCGCCTACTTCCGCATCAAACGCCTTTCGGTCGATCCGGTCACCGCACCCCCGCCCTCACCCCGCACCGTCGCCGGCTGGATCCTGCGCCACCCCGACTCTCTCTCCGAGGTCGAACAGCTCCGGCTCAAGGCCGTCCTGACCCACTGCCCGGAACTGGAAGCCCTCACCGGACATGTCCGCTCCTTCGCCCAGATCCTCACCGAGCGACAGAGCCAACGGCTGCCCGAGTGGCTCGACGCAGTCCGCCAAGACGACCTGCCCGGTCTCCACACACTCGCCGCCGGCATCGATCGCGACCGGGCCGCGGTCATCGCCGGGCTCACGCTGCCCTGAACTCGGGGGTCGTGGAAGGGCACGTCAACCGCATCAAGATGCTCAAACGCCAGATGTTCGGCCGAGCCAGCTTCGCACTCCTGAGGAAACGAGTACTCCTCGCTCCATGACCAATACACGTGAAACGCTTCCGACATCGACCAACCCACCACAGGAGCCGCGAATGTCCAGGACCGCCGACATCGACCTCGTCTTCGCACGAGCCGTCACAGTGGACGCCGTGGTGCGAGCTCTGGCCGGGGAGGGGTGGTCGCTGCAGGAACCGCTTGGAATCTCCTACATGGTCAACAACGACGACCTGTTGCCCCAGCACTGACTGACATGGCGTGGTATCTGAACGCCCTGGTACCGCCCCTGCTTGCAATGGGGCTGGCCAGCTACGAAGCGAGGGACCTTGCCGCCTGAGACTCGTTCGTCAGCAGCTCGGTCGACATGCGGCAGCACGCATGCTCAGACCGATCCTCGCTGCCTGCCCAGCCGATGTCACTCACGGCTACGCGATCACGGAAGTTGTGCCAGAGCCCCTTCTCGTGAAAGAGCGAACCAACCGCAACTACAGCAGCCAGCGCAGGAACTTCGCCGAATGGTGCGAGGCGATGGGCCGGATCGCGCGGCCCTGCACGACGGCGACGTACGTGGAGTGGGTCGCCGGCCTGATCGCCCGCGAGATGGCTCCGAACACGATCCGGACGTACATGTCGGGCGTCCGTACGTGGATGCCGGAGGACCAGCGGCCGGGGACGACCGAGGCGCGCGGAATGCTGGCCGAGTACCGCAAGGAATGGGGCAAACGGAACCGTGTCCGCAGGGCCCAGGCCATCACCGAGCCGATGCTGCGCGCCATGGTCGACGCCTGTGATCTGCGGACACCGGCAGGGCTGCGGGACCGGTGCGCGCTGCTGGTGGGCCGCGGCGCCCTCAACCGCCGTATCGAGCTGGCCGACCTGGACATCGACGACGTCGAGGTCGAGGACACCGGGGTCGACCTCTGGATCGCCTACTCCAAGACCGACCAGGAAGGAAAGGGAGAAAGCACGTTCATCCCGGCCAACCTGGCCGGCTCTCCCCTCTACGATCCGGTGTCGGCCGTACGGGACTGGCTGAGCTGCCTCCACCGGATGGGCATCCACGAGGGCCCGTTCATGCGCGCGCTCACCTCGAAAGGCCGCCTCCAGAACCGGGCAGCCGCAACCGTCCGGGGCGAATACGTCACGGGTGACGCCCTCAACGACTGGATCCGCCACCGCGCTTATCTGGCCCGGCTGCCCGGCTGGCACCTGATCACCTCGCACGGCCTGCGCCGCGGTGGCGCCCAGGAAATCGCGGACGCCAGCGGCGACCCCACCCACCAGGGCCGCTGGAAGCCCGGCTCGGCAACGGTAAAACGCGAATACCTCGACCGCGCCCAGTCCCGCTCCCAAAACCCCTGGCACGAAGTCCAGGCCGCACGCCGCAGCGCACGGGAAGAGACACAATGAACGTGATCGGGCGGTCGCCCGGCACAGCAACGGTCCTCGCACTTCACCAGCTCGTGGCGCAGACGCGAAGGGTGGGGGAGGGCTGGCACCCCCCGAGCCCCAGCCCCTCACACCGGACGGACCTGCTTCGGCAGCTCATACGAGAAGCCCAGACGGTACTCCATTAGCGTCTGAGAGCCCGCGCCCAGGATGATCCTGCGCTCATGAGTCGAGGGTTCGCACACCACTCTCAACGGCACGCGATCCTCGCGGGTTGGGGGCGTCGCCCAATTCCTGGATGACGCTGCGCTGCCCTTCTCACCTACGCAACGACCGTCCACCTCGACTACAGAACTCGAAGGCCAGGTGTACGAAGAAAGTGGTCCATGCCCGCCCACTCGAACAGACATGCGCCAAGGATGGCATGTGCAGTTGGAGTGGGGAGTTCCCAACTTCCGGCTCTCCGTACACCTTTGAGCTCACCGCTATCCGACAATTCGATACGCAATCCATTGACCGAGAAGGCCAAATCAACCACCTCCCCAAAAAGTCGGACTGAGCGTTTCGACCGGGAAAGAGCCGAGTGAGTTGCAATTTGGCACGCCTTGCCATCCAAGACGGCCACAACACCTCTCCGGAGCAACTTGCGCGAAAGGAACCCAGGAGATGCAAGTCCGCAGACATTCAATCTAGGACCCCCCGCAAGAGAAAGGACCCAGTCCTCCCATGCGTCGGCGGCGGACTCAGGATTGCTGCGATCGCCTGGGCCCCGAGCCAAGGAGACCCGACCAAGAGGCGTGCTCGCGCTGGCATAGAAACCCTCTCGGTGGGCTGGCGCAAGCCAAACAGCCGAAGAGACTTCCCGTATGAATTGCAATTTCCTCAGCCTCCGCTATATCCGCGCCTCACGGACGCCACGGCTCGTGAGGCGCCCCGGCCGGCGGCACTCACTCCCTGACTGATCCCACGACCGGCAGCCGTGGCCCCTCTCCAGGCCAAGAGTCCGCCGACAACGAGAGGACTCCTCCCCTCATTCTTGTACCGGAAGGCGCCTTGGAAGGCTCCACTGGACGCCGATTTGACAAGGTACCCGACTGCTTCCCCGCCTGTTGTCTCATGACCCATCGCCTTATCTGCAATCAGATGGGCCGGAGTTCCAACCATCGCCCCCACTACCGCACCCGCGACGATGCACCCAAGTCCCGCCGTACCAGCACATATCGCAATAGCGGCAGTACCCGCAATAAATGCGACACCGAAGTTGATGGCCTGATGGATTATAGCGCTCTTATGTTTCTCCCACCAGCTCTTCTTACTGTCTGTCGCACGTTGGACGGCTTTCGCCTTGGCTTGCGCTACGGCTTTCGCATTGTAGTGATAGACCTTGTAGTGAGCCGGGTTTGCCCGGTAGGCCCGATACCGCTGTTGAGAGTCGTAGTCCTTGCGCGGACTCTGATGCCAGATCCAGGTGCCGCTCTTGTAGGTGTAGCCGGCGCTCATACCACGGTCATTTGCCCAGCGTGCATCGTTGTACGAGGCGCCGCCGGCCGGGCCGTCGGGGCGGAGGCCGTCGGGGTCCGACTTGGTGACCGGGTTGTTGTGGGCGTAGCTGTAGGCGTTCATCTGGGCGGGGTCGCCGATGTCGATGACGGGGTCGACGGAGAGGAAGCGGCCCAGGGTGGGGTCGTACTCGCGGGCTCCGAGGTGGGTGAGGCCGGTGGGGTCATTGGTGCCGCCGACGAAGCCGCGGGGCCCGAAGGCTGAGGACTGGCTGGTGCGGAGTTCGCCGAACGGAAGCTGCTTGCGGCGGGTGACGGCGAGCGTGGTCAGAGCGATCGCCGTCATCGCCGTGCCCTGGTGATCGGAGATGAGGTAGGAGACCTCGGATCCGGCGCGGACCGCGACGGTCTGGCCGGCGTGGGTGTAGTAGCGGGTGCCTGTCTTGGCTCCGGTCGCCGACGCCTTGAGCTCGTCGCCGTTCGGCAGGGAGAGGATGCTGCTGCCGTCCGGGTTCTTGGCCACGAGCCGGTCGCCGTCACTGTCGTAGAGGTAGCTGGTGGTCTTGCCCGCTTCGACGAGGGTGTTGAGGTGGCCTTCGGTGTCCCAGGTGAGGTCCTGGGTCTTCGTGCCGATGACGCGCTGGGTCGTGTTGCCGACCTCGTCGTACTTGAAGGTCGACGTGCGGCCGTTCTCGGGGCCGCCCGTGACGGTCGCCTGCTGGACACCATGGGGGAGGCCCGTATTGGGGGCCGGGTGGGTGTACGTAGTGGCAGCGCCGGCGAGCTGGTCGGTTTGGGTGGTGCGGTTGCCCAGCTTGTCGTAGCCGTAGGAGAGCCAGTAGGCATCCGGGCCGCCGACGGTTCCGGTGGCCGGGGCGGACGCGCAGTCGGTCTTGGCAGTCCACGCCGAGGTCAGGCGCCCGAGTACGTCGTTGGTGAAGCACTGTCGGTCGGTCGAGGCGTCGGCGTCCTGGCCGCTGACCGTGGTCGTACCGGTGATGTTCCCGGCCGGATCGTAGGTCCAGGTGGTGTCGTCGACCCGTTGCGGCGCCATGTCACGGTCCACGGTCTGACCCGTGGGCCGCCCCGTGTGCTCGTCGTAGGTCTGAGTCTTGTAGACCTTCTTGCCCAGGGTTGCGCCGAACTCGGTACGGGTGGGGCGGTCGAAGGTGTCGTACTGGGTGGAGTTGACCAGCGTCAGGGCACCGGCGGTCGTCTTGTACGGCAGACGTCCGTCGACGAACACCGTGGTCACACGCTCACTGGGCACGTCACCGACGGCCGGGTTGAGGGTCCATTCCAGCGCCCCGGTCTCCTCGTCGTAGCCGTAGCTCCAGGAGTAGGTGCCTGCCAGGGGGCCAGCTGCCGAGGGAACCGTCAAAGTGCTGGACGTGGGCTGGTAGCGATCGGTGTACCCGTTGGTACTGGTGGTGTAGGCAGCGCCGCCGTCATAGCGGGTGGTGGAGCTGAGCTGCCCCTTGGCGACGGTGTCGTAGGTCCAGTCGGTCAGGGTGGTGCTGCCGTTCTTGACGGCGGTCTTCCGGCCGAGCTTGTCGTAGACGGTGGTGAGGGTGATGCCGCGAGCGTCCTTGGCCGAGGTAGCGCGCCCCTCGTCGTCATAGGTGAGGCTGGTCAGCCCCTTGTCGGGGTCGTTGACGGCAACCTGCTGGCCGCGGTTGTCGAAGGTGTAGGTCCAGATGTTGCCGGCGGGGTCGGTGACAGTGGCCGGCTCGTCGTACTTGCCGTAGGCGTACTTCGTCGACTGGTAGGCGGTGCGCGCAGCATCGGTGTACTGCCGCAGTTCGGTCTTGCGGCCCTGGGCGTCCGTGATCGTGGTGGACGCGGTGCCGCCCTTGGGCGGTATGACCGTGGTGCGGTCACCGTCGTACTGGGTGACCGTGCGCCACTGCTCGGTGCCCTTCTTCAGGGAGAGGGCGTCGGTGACCCGGCCCGTTCCGTCGAAGAGGTTCTGTGCGGCGGACGGGATCTGGTTGACGGAGGTCGCCGTGTAGAGGGTGGCGGAAGGGGCGACGGCGGCGTAGTAGCTGCCGTAGCTCTTCCAGGCCCAACCCCGGGTGTCGTAGTGGGTCTCGGTCAGGACGCTGTTCGCCGTGCCGGTGGCAGGTGCCTGCGTCTGGCGGGTGCGCAGCAGACCGTCGTAGAGGCTGAACGTGGTGCGGTAGGTGCCGTCCTGTTGGAGGGCCTTGGTGGTGACGGCGTTGGCCTCGGTCTGGGAGATCTTGTACGCGTATTCGGCCGAGGGCTGGGTGGCATGGTCGGCCTTGGACCAGCCCGGCTGCCACACCTTGAGGGTGCGGCCGAGGCCGTCGTAGACCGCCTCGGTGCGCTTGCCGTTGGCGTCCGCCTTGGCGAGGGCGATGCCCCGGAGGGGGTCGTACTCGGTGGTCGCAGTGTGCTGGAGCGCGTTGGTCACGGTCTGGGAGGCGGGCGGCGCGCCGGTGGCCGGGGTGTAGGCCGTGGTGGTCGTGTTCCCGAGGGCGTCGGTCTCGGTCAGCTCCCGGCCGTACTGGTCGTACGTGTGCTGGGCCGTGGTCAGGAAGCCGGTTCCGGCAGCGTCCTGCTCCTCCAGCCGGGTGACATCTCCCTTGGTCGGGGCGGCCGTGAGCGTGCTGGCGCCGTCGTAGTAGCGACGCTCGGTGGAGATGAGGTCGTTCGGCAGGGACGGCGTGGTCCCGCACGGCTTGGCAACGGTCTTGATCTCGGCCGGCAGTGCGATGAGATTCAGGGCAGTGTTGGCCACGTAGGTGGTGGTGGTGCACTCCTCATCGCCGGTCAGCGCCGTATCGCCGAGGCGGGACTCGGTCAGGACGTGGCCGAAGTTGTCGAAGGTGCGGACCGTCTCGGTGGTGCGCCATCCAGAGCCGACTGCGGTACGGGTCTGCTCGACCTTGCCCGCGGTGCTGAGAGCCTGGCGGTCCGGCAGTCCCTCGGAGCGCTTCTGGATCGCAGTGGGCGCGGAGAGTCCGGGCTCGAAGCTGGTCGCGGTCTTCAGGGGGCCGCCGTCACCGTCGTAGGTGGCTTCCTCCCTGGTCATGCCTGCGAAGGCCTGGTTGTCGGCGACAGCCTTGCCGGTGCCGTCCTTGACGGTGGATCCGTCGATGCCCCGGAAGTAGCGGTACTCCTTCAGCGTGGCCTTGTCGGGGGCTGCACCGGTACGGACCTGGACTCGGGCGTAGCCCTTGCGGTCGCTGTAGGTGAGGTGCTTGGCCTCGGTGAACTCGTCGTCCTTGGCCATGGCCCATGCCATGCCGTCGAGGTAGGCGTAGTCGGTCTCCTTGGCGGGAGCGCCGCCGGTGTTGTCGCTCTCCAGGATCTGGGTGACCACGTACGAGTGGAACCAGTCCAGGTAGGGCTCGTAGTTGGCTTGGGGTGCGTCTGGCGGGGACCACTTGACCGGGTAGCAGCGGCGGGTGTTGGACGCCGGTGACGGGACGTCGCCAGCCTTGCAGTCCTGCGGCGAGTAGGTGATGCCGAGGGTGCCGCCGGTCTCGGTGGTGATTCCGTAGACGCGGTATCGCCACATCGCCGGGACCGGATCCGGGCTTCCTCCGGTGGTGGCGCCCTCAACGCGGTTGGGCAGGGTCCGGCCCTGGAAGGTGACGGCAGGGAGAGAGGTCTCGCCGGTGCCGGTGTAGCCGGTACGGGTGATCGAGGCCAGCCAGAGCGGGGAGCTGAGACTGTCACCGGTCGGCGGGAACTGGTGGGTGAGGGACCAGGAGTCGACCGGCTTGAAAGCGCCGCCGGAGAAGACCGCGGTGTCGATCTTCGTCAGGCGCACCTTGGTCCAGAATGAGGGCGAGTAGAGGTTCTTGCACTCGCTGCCGTTGGCGCAGTACTGGTCGAACGGAACGTCGGGCCAGTTCTTGGCGTGGGCCGCGTCGAAAGTGCCGCAGTCGCTGAGGCAGCGTTCGGCGTAGGTGAAGTCGACCTTGGCCGTGGGCTGGGCGTAGTGGTTGTCGGAGCGCAGGCCGTACTCGATGCGCTTGAGGTAGCCGCTGCGGTCGTAGCTGGTAGCGGTTGCCTTCCCCGTGTTCGGGTCGACGTTGCGGCCGTAGTTGTTGGTCTCTTCGGCCCAGTAGTAGGTCATGGCGTCGCCGTGCGGGTCGACCACGGCATCGAGGTTCCACCGCCAGGCCTGCTGGCACCATGCGTCCTTGAAGGCGCTCTTGTAGCAGGGTTCGCCGGAGTGGTTACCGAAGACCGGAACGGTCCAAGTGGAGCGGGTCTCCTCCTTTCCCGCGGTCCAGCCGGGTGGACGGTTGAGGCCGAAGAAGTACTGCGTCCCGTCGGGGGTGGTGACCTTCCAGTGCTCGCCGTCGTTGTCGCCGTTGTTGTTGGTGGTGCTGTTGATCCGGACGATCTGGGTACCGTCGTCGGACTCCAGGTGCCAGGCGCCGGTGGCCGTGTCGCGGATCAGCTGGTTGGTGCGGCCTCCGAGATTGATGACGGCGTTGTCCGTCTTCCAGCAACGGTCGCCGACCTTGGCCGTGGTGTTGTTGCTGCCCGCCTTGTCGTCGGTGCACGAGGCGTACTGGCGCTCGATGTAGCCCGGCTCCATCGACCAGCCGTCGCCAAAGGCGTTGGCCTGGTTGTTGGTGGTGGCGGTGCGTCCGTCGATGGACTGGGAGCTGTAACCCAGTTGGAGTTTGGGGCCGACGTCACCCGGTACGTCGGGGGTGGCGATGTCGTAGTTCCAGGTGAATCCGCCATTGGAGCCGCCGGCTGCCCAGGCACCGGATGGTGCGAGCGAGGTCGCCTTGAAGTCGCCTGCGGACCCGGCTGCTGCGGCGGTGGCGGCCAGCAGGGTCGGGGCCCCCGAGGCCTGGAGCGGAACCGTAGCCGCGAGCGTGGCGGAGGCCGCGTCGTTGGTGGTGGGAAGTTCCCGGGAAACCGCACAGCCCGGAGCCTGAGGTGTCGTCTGGGCACAGGCCGGGAGTTCACGAAGGTGCAGCCTTGACGCCCAGTCACCACCGTAGGCGTGACGGAAGCCCTGGTAGTCCAGCTCGACCCTGACGTCACCCGCGTTCTGCTGCGGCTGGACCGCCAGGACCACGCCCTCTACCCCGAGGTCCCGGGTCGCCTTGCGGTCGAGGACGCGCACCTGGACCTGGTCCCCGGCGCCAACCGTGTGACTGCTCTTGGAGACGCGGACCGGGCCGGCGCCGAAGCCTCCGGCAGCAGGCGATGTCTGGGCTCCTTTGAGCAACGACGTCTTAGGTGCGCCAAGCGGCTGCCTTGTGGTTCCGGGCTGAGGCCAGGTCACATCCGGGGCCTTGGCCGGGACAGTACGCGGCTTCCCCTTCGAAGGCTTGGGCGAGTCCACCGCTCTGGAGGGCACGCGCTCCACCGGTACGGGATCCGGCTTTTCCAGTTTCGCCAGCGCAAGTTGTGCGGCAGCAGCCATCGGTGCACCTAAGAGCCCAGCAAACAGAAAGCTCGTCAGCAAAACACCAATCGCTTTGAACCAGATCTTTTTGCGCACCACCGGCGCGCGCCCACTTCGAACCATGGATATCCCCCCAGAGATCGCACGAATTTTCGGACAATAGCATCGCCCACCGACAGGAGTAGACCTCAAAGCCCCTTCACCTCACACCAATCCGGCCGACAGGTACGCGAGAATCCCTATCCAGATGACCCATCTGTCCGAATATCAGCCTTTTACATCCAGATAAATCCAGCCAATTCCGATCACCAGAACGATCGGCGTGGCGCGACAACTACACGTCTCGCAGCGCGCAGCAACCCCGATCGCGACGTCCACCCAGCAGGCCCCCATCCGACAGAACCTGGTCGCCGAAACAGCAGGAGCCGGGCTACATTGCCCCTTCGAAGGTTCATGTCCGCCAGACCAGGACGTGCACCACGCCCCTGCAAGGCCGTCGGGGAGGAAGTGCGGTCACGTGGGGGAAGCAACGCCGCTTTAAAACGGCTAGCAATCCGGCAGCTCCTACTGCCATCGGGGGGATCCGCATCAAAACGAAGCCATCCATTGCGGGCGGATTCCTTTCCACACAAATCGAAATAAGATTTGCGAAAGGGAATCTAGTGGCAAACAAATCCAAGCAGCCCTTGCGAGGGGGCGGAAATCGCCGCCAAACGCTCGGCCTGACGATCATCTCGGTCGCAGCCGTGCTCGCTCCGGCCTTCTGCGCCATACCGGGTTCAGCGGCTACTGCAACCGAACGGCCTGCGGCCCCACAGAAGGAAGAAGCTCGCGCTGTCGCCTCGGCCGCGGCCACTGGCCAGCGAGTGGAGGTCCTCTCCCAGCGCAGCGAAAGGGCTCAGACCTTTGCCAATCCGGACGGCTCCTTCACCCGCGACAGCTTCGCGGTGGCCCAGTTCGTCCGGCAGGACGGCAAGCTGCTCCGGTTCGACACCCGACTGAAAACGAACAGCGACGGCTCCCTGTCACCTCGGGTCGCCGCCGTCAAAGTAGCCTTCTCCGGCGGTGGCACCGGGCCCCTGGTGTCGGTGGAGCGCGACGGCCGCAGCATGTCCTGGAGCTGGCCGAAGCCGCTCCCGAAGCCGACCGTCGAGGGCGACAGCATCACCTATGCGAACGTCCTTCCGGATGTTGACCTGAAGCTACGTGCGGGCACGGCCGGGTTCAGCCAACTGCTCGTCGTCCGCACGGCCAAAGCCGCGGCCCTCCCCGATCTCGCCATCGTCAAGTTCCCGTTAACCACGAAGGGGCTGAACGTCCGTACCGACGACGGTGGCAACATGCGAGCCACCGACCCCGCCGGCCACGAGGTGTTCACCGCCCCCACCCCGCTGATGTGGGACAGCACCCCACAGCCGTCGGCCGCCGCGCTCGGCGCGAAGTCGGCCCCCGCTCTGGCACCATCACAAAATGAGTTCGAGGCTCCGCCCGGCGCCCGTGACTCCTCGATGGCGGTGAAGGTCGGCGGCGGCGAACTCACACTGACTCCGAACCCCGAGGTACTGAAAGGGGCGGGGACCACCTACCCCGTCTATATCGACCCTGCGGTATCCGGAGCCCGCGAGGCCTGGGCGATGGTCAGCAACCAGTACCCGAACGGGTCCTTCTACAACGGCAACGGCTGGCAGGAGGGCGACGGCGACAGTGTCACCGACTACGCCCGGGTCGGCTCGCCGGGCGACACGCTGTCCCGAGCGTTCTTCCAAATGGACACCAACAACCTCTGGGACACCAACAAGACCATCACCAGCTCGGTCTTCCGCATCCAGAACAGCTACTCCTACTCCTGCCAGGCTCGATCGGTCGACGTCTGGCGCACCGGCGGCATCAGTTCCTCCACCACGTGGAACAGGCAGCCCAACTGGGAGATGTACCTGTCCAGCGTCAACGAGTCGAAGGGCTGGAGCTCTTCCTGTCCAGGCGGCAACCTCGCGTTCGACGTCACCGCCGGCGCCCGAGACGCCATTGCGTACCGGTGGAACGCGCTCACCCTCGGCCTTCGCGCCGGCAACGAGAGCGACGCCTACGCCTACAAGCGCTTCGATGCGCGCACGGCCGTGATGTCCACGACCTACAACACTGCGCCCAACACTCCCACCTCTCTGGACACGGTTCCGAGCACGGGATGCAAGACGACGGCACCCTTCGGTCTGGTCGGGGACACCGACGTCTACCTGACCGCCTTGGTCTCGGATGACGACGGCGGCACCGTGAACGCGCAGTTCCGCCTGTGGGGCGACAACGACACCGGCTGGGGCGGGATCATCGTCGACCAAACGGTCGCGGCGACGTCGGGTACCGTCGCCGCACTCAAAATCCCCAAAGCCACCTTGGAGGCGAAGGAGGCCCTTGCCAAGGGCGTCTTCCGCTGGTCGGTCCAGGCCGGCGACGGAATCACCACAAGCGCCTGGGCACCCAGCGGGACCTGCGGGTTCCTGTTCGACTCCCACCGTCCGTCCAACCCGCCTTCCGTGAGCTCCGCCCAGTTTCCCAGCGGATCCGGTGGGTGGCCGCTTAACACCGCCCAGATCCGTACAGCGGGCACGTTCACCTTCGCCGCCAACGGCGTTGAAGACGTGACCCGGTACGAGTACTGGACCGACACTGACACCACGCACCGGTTCGTCTCACCCACCGCCCTCGGTGGCAGTGCCACTGCGAAGATCACTCCCACGGTCGTCGGAGCCAATCGCCTCTACGCGGCCAGCCGGGACAAGGCCGACAACATCTCCGATCAGCAGGTCTACCTCTTCTACGCCAATGGCCTGACCGTGCCCGACAAGCCGCGTGACATCAACGGCAGCGGCGGCGCAGACCTGTGGGCGATCAGCGGCTCAGGTCAGCTGACCCGCCACTTCGGAGCCTCGGACGGCAGCCTCACCAAAGCAGCAGAACCTGCAGCCGCAGGCGACTGGAGCGGTGCACAGATCACCCACTACGACGACTGGACAGGCGACGCATTCGTCGACCTCATCGCACTCCAGAAGGACACTGCTTCCGGCACCCAGCGCTTGTGGCTATACGAGAACGACGGAAGCGGCGGCGTCTGCGCCACCAGCTGCCCCGCACACCCCCGCACCGAGCTCTCGGTCTACAACCAGGCCAACAACCACTGGAAGAACGGGGTCAAGCAGATCCTCGCCATCGGTGACATCGATGGCCCGCTCGACACGGACGGCAACGGCACTCCCGACGTCCCCGGCTATCCTGACCTGGTCGTGAACGACGGCACCAACCTGTGGCTCTACTACGGCGCTCCCGGCAACCGGCTCGACTCCACCCGTGATCCGCTGCTGCTCGCCGGGCCGAACGACCCGATCGGGGCCGGCTCCACCTCCCTCAGCGAAGTCACGCTCATGGCCGTCGGGGACTTCGACAGTAACGGGCGCAACGATCTCGGCGTCCGCTTCGAGTCCGCCGGCATCGGCAAGCTCTTCGTCTACTGGGGCGGCGACAAGACCGGCGCGGGCATGGCTGACCCGGCCCACCGCGGCCAGTACGCCGCGCACCTCAATTGGAGCATCGAAGCGGCTCCGCTGATCACCGCGGCTCCCGCGGCCAGCAGCCTGGGGAAGATCGGATACTGGGTCACCACGCCCGCCTCGGGAAATCTCCGCTTCCTGACCAACTTCACCCAGCCCACGAGCGCCTTCACCGTCGCCGCGACGGACTTCGCCGGCTACCAGCGCCTCAGCTGACAACCCGGGCACGGGGCCGGGGCCTGCCGCGTTCTCGTAGCCCCGGACCCCCTCCCTTTCTCGCACCACAGGAAACCCCAATCACATGTCCAAGATCATCGGGTACGCATCCGGAGTGTTCGACCTCTTCCACGTCGGCCACCTCAACCTCCTCAGACAAGCCCGATCGCACTGCGACCACCTCGTTGCCGGGGTCCTCACTGACGCGGCTGCAGGCCACAAGGGTCACGCCCCTGTTGTCCCGCTCCCCGAGCGTCTTGAAATCGTCCGTGCCATCGCGTACGTGGACGAGGCCGTAGTCGACACCACGCTGGAGAAGATGGAAGCCTGGCGGCAGATCGGCTTCCATCGCCTCTTCAAGGGTGACGACTGGAAAGGGACGCCCCGAGGCAAACAATGGGAGCGGGACTTCGCAAGCGTCGGAGTCGACGTCGTCTACCTCCCCTACACTGCACACGTTTCGAGCACCAGCCTGCGCCGCATCGTCGATGTACTTGCCATCTCCCGGCGGTGACCGCTCTTCAATACAGTCAGCCCCTGCACAGGCTCTTCCGGGCCGTGCAGGGGCTGACAAGGGTCCCCAGACATGCGCGTCCAGGTTGCCTAACACCCACTTGAGTACGGTGGCTTCGTTCACGTCTAACCGCAGCGTTTGTCCACGGGTTTCGGCAGCGGTTGGTCATCAGTCGGCTCGTGGATGCTCACGAGAAGTGACTTTGGCTCACTTTCCGTGGAGGTCTGACTGATTCCCGCTCGTTCTTGTCAAGGTTATGGAGACCTGCGCGGACGTTGAGAGGGTCTGAGCGGCTGAGTGCGTGGCTGCCACGAACGCCGTTGTCAGAGGCTTGTTGGACAATCCGTTCCGTGACCGCCGCAGGGAGACCCGCAGTGCCGGGTTCGGTGTGGTCTGAAAGTTCACAAGGAGGACGGATTGGAAGACCAACGGGCAGCGGATGATCTCACCCTGCGCCTTGATGAGCTGGCGGCCGGACTCACGGATCCGGACTGCGACCTCGACGACCTTGCAGAAATCGAAGAGGAGCTCGTAGCCGCCCGGTGGGGGGAGCTGATTCCGCACCTGGAACGGCATCTCTCGGCAGCCGTGGAGGCGGGCAACTGGTACGCCCGTCATGTGCTCGCCCGGATTCTGGCCGAGACCGCCGGCCGCACGTCCCTTGCCGCCCTGTTGCGGGCCTACTCCCGCAATCTGGGTGACGACCAGGACTCTCTCTCGACGAGGCTCCATGTACTCGCGCAGGAGGACCCGGCCGCCGCGCGCGAAATCCTCCTGCCGTGCGCCGTTGGCAACGATGAGGACCTTCGCAGGACGGCAATCTGGCTGCTCGGCTTCGTCCCCGAACCAGCCGATCTCGACCTGCTTGCCCACGCTGCGCAGGACTCGGACGAAAGGGTCCGCAGCGTCGTCGTGGGCACGCTCGGCAGCCACGGGACAGAGCCAGCGGCCATCGACATGCTGTTGAACCTGCTGGACGACCCTTCCCCGCAGGTGCGCATCTCCACCCTCAGCTCCCTCGGGTTCCTTCAGCAACCCAGAGCCCTGCCGAAGATCCGCTTGCTTGCGAACGACGACAACCCCCGCGTTCGAGCCTGGGTCGCGATCACCTTGGGCCGATATCCCTCCCTAGAGCCCGCAGACCCCGCAACCTCGGCCGTACTCGACCAGCTGGCAGCAGACGCTGACCCGTACGTTCGTGACCAGGCAACCGAGGCACGTCAACGCAAGCCCCTCCGCGGCTGACGAGGCGTGCGCTTCATGCGGCGCCAGCCAGGTCCGGTTGCGGTGGCTGGGCTGTCCATTGACGTTGGTCGCGGATGAGTGCCCACAGAACGTCGAGGCGTCGGCGGGCGAGCGCGAGGATCGCCTGCTTGTGGCTCTTGCCCTCGGCTCGCTTGCAGTCGTAGAAGGTCTTCGACGTAGGACAGAAACGGGCAGCGATCTGGGCGGAGAGACAGAAGACGCGCAAGAGTCGGCGGTGGTAGCGGTGTGGCCAGCGCATGTTGTTGCCGCTGATGCGACCGGAGTCCCGTGGGACCGGAGCGAGGCCGGCGACACCAGCGAGGCGGTTGATGGCGCGGGTTCGGTCTGCGGCGAGGTCGTAGCGGCGGCCGGTGAGGATCTTCAGGTCCACCGCGATCTCGTCCGACTCCTGCAAGGGCTGCAGATCCCGACGCATCCGTGCCTGGTCGGCGATGACGTAGGCATCCTTCGCGTCGGTCGTGCCGTCTCCGCGCTAGCCGCGTGAGGCGTGGTGGGCAGTTCGGCCAGGAATGTAGAGCAGCCGCTGACCATGGCTGGTGAGGAGGGCGATCAGAAGTGCGCCCCCGCCGGCGTTCAGGTCGACAGCCCAGGTCACCGAGCCGTCCTCGGCCAGTGCCAGGACGTCGCCTATTAGCTCCAAGAGCTCCGGCTAGTTGTTGGGCACCCGACGCGAGAGCACCTTCGTTCCGTCCGTGTCGATCACCGTGCAGTGATGCGCGGCCTTGCCGGCATCCGTCCCCGCCCAGAGCTCGGGCACCCGAGCTGGGGCTGAGGTGATCGACCGGATCATCAGTCGCGGCGACGTCGTCATTCCCGCGCCGACGATGGCCGAGGCGTTGGGTGTGTGCGGGCGCCGGGGCTACCGGCGTCCGATCGAAGACCTGGAGGCCGACCTGGTCCAGCTCGGTGTGAAGGTCGAGGCCTTCACCGAGGCCGACACCATCCGGGCGGCCGAACTGTGGCACCTCCCGCCGGACCGCCGCCGTGACTCGCTCTCGTTCGGCGACGCGCAGTGCCTTGCGGTCGGCGAGCGCCTCGGTCACATGATCGTGACCGGGGACGGGTACTGGGAGCTTCTGCACAAGGACGGACAGATCCGCGTCCCCGTGCTCCTCTTCCGCTGACCCTGGCCGATCCCGGAGTGCCCCGCCCCCTTCTGGGGGCGGGGCACTCCCGCATTCCCAACATGGCCCGGTGGGTGGCGGCGTGCTCGGCCCGCGTTCACCGCGGTGCCTCGGCTTCGACCCGTCGGCCCCGCCGTTGCGCGCGGACCCGGAGTGGGTCACTGGATGGGGGCGGCAGGCAGCGCTCCATCCGGATGCCGCAGTCAGGCTCGAATCCGGCGGATTGCCGGCGCCTCCGCTCCCTGAACTTCCATGAACGCTTTGATCAGATCTTCAGCGAACCGGTCCGCGTCCTGATCCGGTAGCGCCCTCCACATGCTGTACGTGCGTCGTACGACAGCAGCCGCACCTTCCGCGTTCCAGGTTCTGCCCATGCCTGGGGGGGGCAGGAATGGGCGCGTTACACACATCGGGGAGCGTGCAGGCTGCCGTGGAGCATGCTGAGCACGCCCCGCAAGAGCCCCGGGGAGTTTCAAATGGCGTTACCCGTATGGCTAACGATGTTGAACCAGCATCGCTCCCGCACTGGACGTTCGTTTCCCTCCGGCGGTGTCGGCGGCTCCTGGTGCTGCTCGCCGTCACCCCGGGCACGCTCGTGATGTTTTCGTCGAGTGGCTGTGGACCCAACCCGCGGGGGAAGACGGGGACGTGCACCGCACCGTCGACCATCGACCGGCGGATCTCCGGCACCGTCGTGTCCGCCCGCGCCGAGCACGGGGTGCGGATGGAGGACGGCGTCGGCCGCCTGGCCCGCAACCGGCTCGAGCAGCTCGTGAAGGAGATGGAGGAGCAGGGGGAGACCCGCGGCCGCGGGCAGGCCCCGCCGCTGCTCGTCGAGCACCTGGTGAAGATCAGCGCGGCCTGCCCGGACAACCTCAGTACCGCCATCGCCGCCGACGGCACCCACCACACCGGCGCACCCAACTACCCCACCAGCACCGCTCAGCCCGCACCGCGCGAGCCGAGCAACGGGACGACGCCCACCGCCAGGACCAGCTCGCCACGATCACGGAGTTCGCCGCCGCCCTCGACGCCCACCGGTCGGCCATGTTCCACCGCGAGCACGTCACCCTGACCGGCGCCGGACCGGAACCGGAGCTGGAGGCGCAGACCCGGTCCCACGAGACCCGCACCGCCATTACCGCGCCCCACATCCGCCTGCAGATCCTCGTCCCCGAACTGACGGGACCCGCCCAGCACGCCGCAGACGCCACCTACGCCCTGCGCAAGGCCACCGACCAG
Source organism: Streptomyces sp. NPDC051109 (assembly GCF_044455885.1). Lineage (NCBI taxonomy): Bacteria > Bacillati > Actinomycetota > Actinomycetes > Kitasatosporales > Streptomycetaceae > Streptomyces > Streptomyces sp. NPDC051109. Next base: position 134,627 of record NZ_JBITFF010000018.1, on the reverse strand, counting down.
GCCGACTTGGACGACCGGCGCCGCGCCGCCAAGGAGGCCGCCACCGTTTTCGTCGCCGCGGCCGCCGCGCGGCTCAGCCCCGGCAGTCGCTGAACGGGCAGCAGGTACAGCTCCGAACTCCGGTGCCTCGCCGCCCGGGGAAGACGTGGCGCGGAGAACGAGAAGAGCCGGTACCTGCAACAGGTACCGGCTCTTGAGCGGTCGTGCGCCAACACCGGCCCGCGTTTTCCCTGCTCATGCTGTGGTCGGAGCCAATAGCGATCAGGGTTTCCTCCACGCAGGCCGTGAGGCCCGTGCCAGGGTTCGCATGGTTGCAGGCACCCTTGCTCGCAAGCAAGGTGCACTGGGGCGCCCGCGCATCAACCCTCCGCTACCACGAAACGGCGACATTGGGAGAACCCAGGCGCGCGGCGCGTCGCGGCAGCTCAAAGAGCTGCACTCGAACGATGGGCGAACGGGTGGGACGGTCTTCACGATTCGACACGCGAGCCCGGCATGCATCAAAGGGCGTCGACATAAGGTCTGTGTGACGGAGCTCCTTCGCAGGGCTGCCACCATGTATGTCCACAGACCACGCCGAGGGTGGCGCCAACCACCACAGTCCGTGATCAGCGGGGCAGGAAGCCTCCTACGACCGCCAGTGATGTGCCCAGGCCGAGGTGCGCAACGATCAGCAGCACCCACTCCACGGGAGGCATACGCCACCGGCTGAGGGCTGTCAGTCGCCACTCGTACGTCGCGGAGCCGACGGCAAAGCCGAGCAAGGGAACCCAGAGAAAGGTCCACCATGACCAGGTGTCAGTGAGGCGGAGCAGCAGGGACAGTGCGCCGATGAGCGTCGCAGTCAGGAACCATCCCGGCTTCTGCTCCCTTTGGCCGGCGCGCGGCACGGCTGAGGAGGTGTTCAACGTCGCATGTCCTCTCGGGTTCGCGGATGAGGTGCCGCAAGGGCGTGCTGCAACCGCAGTTGCAGCACTCCCTCCGATCAATCGGAGATCAGCTTGTTCGTCAGTGGAACATCTCCCAGATGGTGTAGAGATTGCCGGCGGCGTTCATGGCGGCCAGCGGAGCCTTCCAGTACCAAGACAGGCCGTTGTACCAGGCCTGGAAGTCGCTGAACTTTCCGCCGACGGCCTTGGCGAAGCCAGGCACCTTCTTGAGCAGCTTGACATGACCACTGGTCGCGTGAACGCCGACGAGGTCAACGTGACGTCTCCTTCGCCGCCCATCTCCAGACCATATGTGGCCGTCATCTCCCCGCCGGCCCGCACTGACCGCAGGATGCGGTTGGACCGCTCCAGCCGACCGGTTGCTCGATCATGGGCCCCGGTGACCACCCGGCGATGGCCGGGAGCGTTGACGCGCCCGGCCATTGCCATACATGTAGCGCCACTCTCACCGCGAGTCCGGGCCTCGTCAGCTCCAGGGCGATGCGGTGAGCCAACTGCTGTCCTGGGCCCACGAGGAGGTGGAGTCCCAGGCGTTGGAGCCGCCATTGCCGGCCAGGTAGGCCGCGAAGTTGTAATGGCGGATGTATTTCGTCGGGTAGTTGACGGACCGGAAGGAGTTGCCGACCCCGCTGTTGCCCGGGGTGGGGCAGAAGGTGGCGTCCTGTGCGAACGCGCCGCCGCCGTCATCGGCGCTCACGTTGAGCTCGTAGGCATAGTGGCGCAGGAAGCGGCCGGGAACATTGGCGGACTCGAAGGTCAGACAGGAGGTGTTGGCCAGGCCGGCCCGCACGATCCAGGTGGCGTCGGCCTTGTCGGTGGCCGGGCTGGAGGAGTTGATGGCGGAGATGACGACCTTGTTGTCGGCGTCGTCGTGGCGCAGGTAGTGGGAGGTGCAGCACCCCGTCGTGGCCTGCAGGGAGACCCGGGAGCCAGGGGTGAGGGTCCCGGTGCCCGTCGGGGCGCTGCTGTAACCGACGGCGGTGATGTTGGCCTGCACGGCGTTCTCGGTGGCGTCCGAGGGGTAGCCCGAGGTCATGACTCCTTCATAGAAGGTGCCGGCGCCGGAGATGCTGTTGTCACCGCCGATGCCGAGGATGATCGCGCCCTGCTTCTTCATCGGGTTGTAGCCTGGGACGTTGGGGCGTACGCCGCTGTAGTAGGTGGACAGGGGGCCCGACTGGGCGTTGCCGCCGCGGATGGCCCACTGGTTGGAGCCACCCTTGACCATGGCGGTCAGGAACCGGTTGTCGACGCTCGGGTCGTTGGCGTTGAAGTGCTGGTTCACTCCTGAGAACAGGCCGTTCTCCAGGTCGGCCATGACCCAGGGGCCGTTGCCGCTGCCGTAGCCCCAGCCCTTGTTGTTGCCGAAGTAGATGGCCTCCATGGTGCCGTTGCCGTCGTCGTTGCCGGTCGTCTCGGCGTTTCCGTAGTCGAAGCAGCAGCCGCCGTTGAAGTGGGTGCCGTCGAGGATCGCGTACATCCCCTCCGGTTGGTCGCCGGTCGCGATGCCCGAGGTGTGGTTGTTCCGGTAGCCGGTGCCGGGGGCCACGTAGACGCCGTATGCCTTGTGCCCGCCGGCGGTGACAGGCGCCTCGAAGGCGTTGGCGAGGTTGTCGCTCCCACCCGCCGCCGGCCCGGGAAAGTGGCCCCTCGGCGCCTGGGCAAGGTGATTGCCCTTTCCGGACTCGTCATAGATGACGGTGATGACGCAGCTGGTGCCGGCGCAGAAGGAGTCTTGCGCGGCGGCGTTGGCGTATCCGCCGGTGCTCAGTACGCCGATGTCCTTGACCGTGTTGTCCGAGGCGCGCCTGACCTGGTACAGCGGACCGTCGTACGCCGCGTACAGGGCGCGCGTGGTGCTGTGCGCGGCAACGCAGGGAGTGCCGCCCGCGGCGTAGATGTCGCACGGCCCCTGGCCTGCGGCCTGCGAGGCGGTGGCCGTGGCCGTGGCGCTGAGCAGGCCGGCGGCGAGCGCGACGGTGCCACCGGCCGCGAAGAGCGCGCGTCTGACGCGGCGGGTCCACGGTTGCTCGATCATGAATGACTCCTTCGCTGGGGGTGGAGCTGGATGTGAGCGTCGACGACCCGACCGCGCCGCGGCGGCCGGACGGTGTGGGTGATTCGACGCCTCCGGGTTCGGTGTGGCTTCGGACGTCTCCGGCCGGCCTGCTGGTCAGCTCCGGGGCGGCGGGGCTGGCTGCTGTCCTGGCGCCGCGGCGCCGTGGAGTCTGAGGCGTTGGTGCCGCCATCACGTTTGTTAGCGCTAACAATTTTGGTTAACCGCCGCTCACCGCGATGCTGTTCGGATGGGGTCATCACTTTCGACGAACTCCGGAATGACGTCAAGACATCGAACCGATTCGCCTTCGTCCACTACGTCCCGGGCGCCGGCGCCGGCAGGGCCTTGCCGTCATCGAACGTCAAGTCGGCGGCCCGATAGCCAGGCCCTGCAGGGACCAGGGCGCCCGGGACGTCGGTGTCGGTGTCGGTGTCGGTGTCGGGGTAGTCGTCGTGCACGTCGGTGGGTAGCCAGCCGAAGGCCCGCACATCCGCCGGTGGCCGTGGGCGACGGACCTGCCGTGACGGCCGGGCTGGTCGCGCAGAGCTTCCGTTCGGGGAGCGGTTACTGTGACCGCTCCCCGAACGCGTCTCGTAGCGGGTCCGGGCCCCGTTTCACCCCCTACCCCTGTCCTTCCGGCTCCGCCTCCAGGACCAGTCCGCTCCGCGGGCGGATAGCGGGAGAGGGGTGCGCGTGGAGGAGATGGCGCAGGGGTTGCCGCACCCTCCTGCACAAGACTCAGGCCGGTATCGCCACAGTCGCATTCGGAGGGTGGGGCGGGTTAAGTTGCTTAATCCGTGTCCCTTCGGAAGCAGCTGGAAGAGGTGTACTTGGGGAGGTCGTTGCGGAAAAAGCGGATCGTCTGATCGGGTGGCTGTGGATTTGTCAGCTCATTGACTGCGGCCTCGGAAATGATCAGACAGAACTTCTTAACCAAGGGCTTTTGGGACCCTGAACGAATGAGCTCCAGAGAACCTTCGTACCGGCCCGCCTGGTACATCCAATCGTTAGCCCGGAACTCGAATGAAGGCTGTTGAGGTTTATCCTGACTAACAATGAAAGGGGCCGGATCGCCACTCCAGCGGTTATTGACCGTATCCGTGGATGGGTCGTAATACCATACGACGCTCTCTCGCCAGTAGAAGACTGGATGCTTCGAACGAGAGATGGAGGCAGTTGGGGTGAGCTGTAGGCGCGCGTCACGGACTACTTCTACATCCTCGCTCTTGACTCTGGTGGACATCGTCGGCTGGACATAGAAACGCACACCATTTCCGAGCTTCTCAAGACGCAAGAGGTGAGGAAGCGCCAGCTCGACGTCCGGCTGACGCTGCAGCTCGGCGAAGTTAAAGCACGAAATAGCCAGGGCCACGACAGCAGTAGCCGTAGCAGACCACTTGTGCACGGCCTCGAATTGTGTCCTCCTACGAGACCTCGCCGGCCTCCTCACAGCCTCTTCCATTCCCCCACTCTGCCCGCAGGGCCCAGAATTTAGTCTTCTACGTTACTCCGGATGGTCGGCTGCCCCTCCATCCGACCGTCGGTCTGACTTGTCCGGTCGCGACGTCCTCGCCGCTACTTCTGCCCCTGGGTATTCCGCGACGACCGCGTCGGATGGCGCCTCATCAGCACGCGTGGGTGAAGGTCGCCCGGTCACAGCCGTGCCTCAGACTCCGACTTCCGGAACAGTTCCGTCTCTATGCTTACGCTTAATTCCCAAGCTAGATTCACTTTGGGATCGAGGTACCTTTGCAGCACCCTGGCTCGCTGTGCTCTCATATCGCAAACCCTGAACCTGCGCAGCACGCAGAAGCATGGCGACAGCTCAACTGCAGTGCGTCAGCTCGGAGGACGAAGCTCACGCAGGCCGTAGTCCGGAGCCCTCCGCTTCCGCACCGCACCCAGCGCTTCACCCGGCCGGCATGGGCCGGCCTGGGGCGGCCACAGGCGCCTGGCACGTTCATCGAGGACGTGGCCACGCCGCGGTGCGTCAATGCCTGCAGGACGGCCGGACGCTGAGCAGCTCGGTCCGCAGCACGGGTGTGCCGTCGACCGGTGCCGGGTCCTCCGCGGTCGGCTCGATGCCTCCGGCGGCGGCTTTGTCGAGTGTCGTCAGGCCGTCGGCGCCGACCGTGCCGAAAACCGTGTAGTTCGGTCGCAGCGCGGAGTCGCCGTAAACGACGAAGAACTGTGAACCGTTGGTGTCCGGACCGGCGTTGGCCATCGCCAGCAGGCCGCGCCCGTAGAGGCGGCGCGCGCCGGTCGGGTCGGTCGGTGCCGGCGGCAGGTCCACCGGCAGCTCGTCCTTGTACTTGTACCCCGGCCCGCCCTCTCCGGTGCCGGTCGGGTCGCCGCACTGCAGGACCTTCAGCGTCGGATACGCCGTCAGACGATGGCACACCGTGCGGTCGTAGAACCCATGTCGTGCCAGGTGCAGGAAACTCTGGACCGTGCACGGCGCCTTGGCCCGGTCCAAGTGCAGCGGGAGCGGGCCCTGGCTGGTCGGAACAGCCATGTCGACCGTGCCACGACTGGGGGTGCGCCGCGGGTCGGGCGGTAGCGGAACAGAGCGCGCCGGCGGCTCGTCCGGGGTCTGCGTGTACTGGCAAGGGCCGTGCGTGGTGCGCGGCGGAGCGCCGTCGGAAGCGGTGGCGACACTCCCCCCAGCCACGACTAACGCCACGGCCGCGAATGCGCTGATCAGTACTCGGTTCATCTCGCACGCCCTCCCGATGATCGCCAGGTCTTGGAGCGGTCGCAGTCTAGGGCGTGGGTTGGTCCACGGGAATGCTCAACGGCAGGAGGCCGGCACGGCCAACCCCGACATCCTCGCCCTCCAGCCGACGTCCCCGAGCCAGGAGGGTGGGGGCTCCACCCTGTCCCCCATACGGTCATCCGACCCAGAAGGAGACGAACCGATGCCTCCGACGTGGTTGCATCGCCGACGAAGCGGCCGACAAAGAAGCGCCGCGTACGCCTTCTCGGCCTCGGCGGGCGGCCGGGGGGCCGGTGGCGGTCAGAGCCAGCCGCGTTGGGCTGCCTTGAGGGTCCGCAGCGACCTCGCCTAGTCCATGAGGTGCGCTGGGGAACGGCGGCGGCGGGACTGAGCGGGTCTCAGACGTCCTGGCACCGCACGGCGTTCGTCGAGGAGTTCGCCACCGCCCGGATCACGCCCCCCGGGATGGAGTGGGGGGCGGCGCCGGCCGCACTCTCCGGGCGTGCTCTCGGGGGCTCTGGGGGCTCCTGGGCCAGCACACATGTCCTCCGCGCGCGAAGGCTGGCCAAGAGGCGCGGGCTGTGCCAGCCTCGGGCTCGCCTCTCCATCATGTGGCCGACATTCGGGAGTTTCCGTGTCGTTTCTGAGTGAGCCGAAGGCCATGATCATCGCAGCCGTTATCGGGGCGGCCGCCATCCTGATAGCCGCCCTGATAGCCCTCACTGGAGCCAAGGGCGGGTCCAGCAACGCATGCACGGCAGACAACAGCGCCCACCAACAGTGCTCCAACACGAACACCGGCACGGACAAGGGCCCCGGCCGGTGACAGTGGTCGTGTCTCGGCGCGGCCGGCACCTCGCGGCCCTCTTCACCGCGTTGGTCCTGCTGGCCGCGCCCCTGACCGCGTGCACCACCAACACCTGCGAGGGCGACCGGGGCGGCTCCACCGTCTGCGTGAACAGCGGCTCCGCCCCCGACGCGGACGCCAAGTACAAGCAGCAGGTGGTGGCGGCCTGCGGCCAGCTGCGTGCGGCCTCCCAGTGGGACCCGCCCGCGGACCGGGAGAGCGGCCGGCTGGCCTACAACAAGAAGAAGGTCCTCGCGACCCTCCGCAACACCTACGCCGAATATCAGGGGGCGCTCGACACACTATGGCGGCAGGCGACGCCGGGACCGTTCAAGGAACGTCAGTTGACCGCGAAAGCAGCGGGCGACGCATGGCTCGCGGACGTGGACCGGTTGTTCAAGAGAGCGGAGGTCGAGCTCCCTGACCCGATACCGATCGACGGCTACTACGTACTCTCCGACGCCAAGGAGACCGCCAGCCGACAGGAATTCCTACAAGCCATGACAGCGCTCGGCGAGAAGGAGTGCAGCCTCGAAGCGGCAACCGCGTCGTGATGCCACCTTGACCGACTGGAGTGTCCGCTTCGCTCTCTGCTGTCCACGCCCTCCGGCTCCGTCGGGCCACAGCCCCGCTGACGCGGGGCCAAGGCCGGCAGCAGGAGGGTCAGAGGGGGCGGACCTGCTCCGCTTGCGGACCCTTGGGGCCTTGCGACGTGGTGAACTCCACCCGCTGGTTCTCCTCCAACGACCGGTAGCCGGAGCTGTCGATCGCGGAGAAATGAACGAACACGTCCGGAGTCCCGTCATCCGGCGCGATGAACCCGAACCCCTTCTCCGCGTTGAACCACTTCACAGTCCCCTGAGCCATACCCGAACCTTCCGCATCAAGAGCCAGGCGCATGATCGCGCCAGTCACAGACTGAAGCTCCCCTCTCCCCGGTCCGGCAAACTAGGCCGTCCGGGCGTACCCCGTGCATCCGTCACGGCCCGCCCTGGCTCGTTCCGGCGTCCTGGGAGGCGGGCCAGCACGTGGGCGTCCAGGAAGCCTCGCTCGGAGGCCGGGTCGTGGATCAGACGGGCGAACGGGACGAGTCCGGATGCGGCCAGCAGCTCGGCGAACCGGTCCACCGGCCAGCTGTAGGCGGGCGTCACCTTGTGGTCGAAGCGGACCGGGTCCGGGGCCTCGGTCGCGAAGAACGAGACCAGCAGCAGGCCTCCTGGTGCCAGTACGCGGACCTGTTCGGCGAGCAGCGCGGGCAGCTCTGCGGGTGGGGTGTGGATCATCGAGTAGTGGGCCAGTACACCGCCGAGCACGCCGTCCCCGACCGGCAGGGCCTCCATGCGCGCCTCGTCGAACCGCAGCCCCGGATGCGCCCGCCGGGCGTGGTCGACCATGGCCGGGGACAGGTCGAGCCCGAAGGCGTCCAGCCCCAGGTCGTGCAGCATGGCCGTCAGGTGTCCGGGCCCGCACCCGACGTCTGCCGTCCGCGGGTTCGCCGTTTCGCGCACCAGCTCGGCGAAGCTTGCGATCATGGCCCGCGCGAACGGCCGCGTCTCCAGACGATCAGCGAACATCGAGGCATACAGCTCGACGACCCCGTCGTAGGCCGCCCTCGTCTCTTCCTGATGCTCCACCACGGGTAGGAAGCTAACACCGGCACGTCTCAGCCGTTCCCCGGCTTCAAACCCGCATCAGGTGTCGGCGATCGGCCGTCCGGTTTGTCGGCTCCTCGTTTTGCTGCCAGGCAGGTTGCTGAGGTGCTCCCCCGTCGCCGTACCCCCTGAGTCTGGCCCAGGGTGGGAGGTGTCCCGGGCGGGCCCCACGGCTCGTTTCCGGGTCCCGTTGACGAGGAGGAGCCAGCCGATGCCGGACACCCTGAAGGCCGCCGCCAGTGAGCCCGCCCTGACCCCCCGCGAGCGCCAGGTCCTGGTCCTGCTCGCGGGAGGTGAGACGTACTGCCGTATCGGACGGAGGCTGGGCATCAGCCCGCACACCGTCGACACGCACCTGCGCCGGCTGCGCGACAAGACCGGCACGGCCAACCGCACCCAGCTCGCGGTTTTCGCCCTCCAGCGCGGTTACGTCTCCTGAGCCCCGGCAGAGTCTTCGCTTTGCCTGACTCTGCCGGTATTTGCGGAAATCTGAGCACCCTTCACTTTGCGGTCACGCACGTTGGTGAAGGGGCCGCTCCCGTACGTACGCCATCGGGCTGCGCCAGTGTGGTCCACGCACCGCAGCCACACCACACACCGCACCGGGCCCGCTCAGGCGGGCGGGCCCCCGCAATGTCCCTGGGGAAAACCATGCCGAAGCGCCTCGCCCTGCTCCTCACCGCCGTCGCCGCCGCAGCCCTGCTGGCCCTCCAGCCCGCTGCTCCCGCGTACGCCGACGACATCGACTGCGGTCACATCGTGCTCCAGTCGACCGGCGCCTCCCTCACCGGGACGGAGTTCGAGGCGGGCGGCGACGGCCGGATGGAGCCGTGCGACACCTCCTGGGGCGGCTGAGGCCTGGGCGTCAGGTCGGTGAGCACGTACCGTCCTCCGGACGTCAGCTCCACCGACCAGGACCAGCGGGCCGGGATGTACAGCACCTCCCCCGAGCGCAACCGGCACTGGAAGCCGTCCGCGCCCGGGGCGCCCTCCTCACCGGACAGGCGCCACGTCCCCGCCCCCTCGACCTGATGGACCACCCGGTGGGCGGCGGGATTCCCCGTCCCGCCGCTCCGGGCCACCAGGTGCGCACCCGGGCCTAGTTCGAGGGCCAGCCCGTCGAGCACCTGCGACCACTCCGGGGCGCTCAGGGCCGGATGCTCGAACTCGGGCCACAGCACACCCGGCGCCCGGTCCAGATGGACCGACAGGAACAGCACCAGCTCCCTGAGATGCACCGCGCTCTGCGCCGCCGCCCAGGGCGCCATGGTCCCGCCGCCGTCCATGCGCCGCCCCCGCTCCTCGTTCAAGACGCCGGCCCCGCAGACGTCCTGCCCGGGCCGTACGACCAGCATCGGGCACCCGGCACCCCCCGACCAGCCGCGAAAGTACGCTCCCGAGAACACGCGACCCTAGGGGGTGCCCGGTACGGGTGGCGGGTGTTCTTCGGGGGTGACGGGCGTCGTCAGCAGTCCTTGGGCAGCCGCCTGGGCGCCTGCCTGGAAGCGGCTGGCGGCGCCCAGCTCCTCCATGATGTCGGCGATGTGACGGCGTGCCGTGCGCAGCGACATCCCCAGCCGCCGGGCGATGGCCTCGTCCTTGAGTCCGGCCGCGAGCAGCCGGACGATCGTCTCGTCGATCTCCCGCGAGACCTCTTCGAGGCCCTGGTCGGCAGCGTCGGCGAACGGAGTGGCCCGGTCCCAGGTCTGCTCGAAGACCTCACACAGGTAGGCGACCGTGGACGGCTCCCGTATGACGACGGCGCCCCAGCTGCCGTCCCTGACCGGGATGAAGGCCACCTCGCGGTCGAACACGATGAGTCGGCCGAACAGCTCGTGCGCGGTGCGGTACTGGCCGCCCAGCGCCGACGCGGCGGCCACGTAGGCCTGGCTGGGCCCGTTGAAGCGGGCCGTGTGGTGGTAGAGCGTGCGGAGCCGGACCCCGCGTGCCAGCATCGCCCGGTCCCGTACCAGCCCCTCCTCCATCGCCTCGGGGACCCGCGCGCCGCCGCCGGGCTGGCTGGCCAGGACCTCCATGCGGCAGCGGTCCGAGGCCTGGTTGAGGGTGTTGCGGACGTCCTGGACGTTCTCCAGGAGTTCCAACCCCTCACCGCGGGCCTGCCGCTGGTGGTAGCGGGCGACGAACGGGCCGAGGTCCTCGCGCATCCCGGCGAGGCCGGCCTGCTGCTCGCGTATCCGCGCCTCCACGGGCGCGGCGAGCTGCGCCAGCGCCGTCTCGGGCGCCACCGCGAACACCGTCTGCGAGCCGCCGGGACCAGTCTGCGCGTGCAGCAGTCGGGCCCGGCCCAGCCGCTCCAGGCTCGCCGCGGCCTCCCCGGCGGTGATCCCGACACCCCGGGCAACGGCCTCCGTCTCGCCCGTGCGCTGCTCCAGCACCCAGCCGTACACCGTCAGGTCGGTCTCCCCCAGGCCCCGAGCCGCGTCGAACTGCCCCGATTCCCCCTGCACTGCCACCCCTTGCCGCTTCGCGGCCGGCCCGACAGGTCGTGCCGGCCGCCGGCGCATCGGATGTACGGGCCAAGGATAGGCAGAAGAGATCACCGGAGGGCAGACGGAAAGCCCCCGACGCCTTGGGCTCGGGGGCTTTCCATCTGCCCTCCCCAGGGGTCTGGGGCGTCACACACCACGCATGGCGTCACGGGCGAGGGCGACCAGCGTCCGGGGGGTCACGGCGTCCACCGCGCGGCGCTGGTGCTCGATCAGCGTCGCGGCGGCCTCGGTCAGCTCCCGGTCGTCCAGCGGCCGGCCGGGGATGTCCGCCCCGTCGGCGAGGATCGCCTGCAGCAGGGCGTACAGGTTCGCGGTGCCGGCCTCGCGCACGGTCAGTGACAGGTGCGCGGACGGCGCGTCCCCCACGGCATCGGCGCGGTGCGCGAACCCCCGCGGTACGTACAGCACCTCGCCCGGCCGCAGGACCGTCTCCAGCAGCGGCTCGCCCGGGTCGCCGTCCTCACGGGCCGGCTCCCAGTTGCCGTCGCGCGGTCCGCCGTAGACCTGCCAGCGCTTCTCGCCGCCGATCTGGATCGCGAGGACATCGGCGTCGTCGCGGTGCAGGGGGCGGCCCTGGGTCCCGGCCGGGGTACGGAAGAAGAACGCCTCCACCTGCCGGCCGAGTTGTTCGCCCAGCCCCGCGGACAGCGCCCGCACGCCCTGGTGCCACTGGTCCACGTACCGCAGGAGAACGGTGGCCCGCTCCTCCTCGACCAGGCGCCGTACGAGGTCCCCGTCCGCGTAGTCCTCGACGAGCTCGCCGAGCACCACCCTCGGGGTGCAGAACCGCTCGACGGGCACGTGCCCGTCCTCGTGGACCAGCCCGATGTACGGGACCTTGAGCAGTCCGGCGTCCAGGAGGGCGTCCGTCTCGGCGGTGCCGATCACGTCCACCGGGGGGCATTCGGGACGCAGCACGGCCGGTGCGCGGCGCCAGTGCGCGGTGAAGAACTCCTGCTCGTCGCCCACGCATCGGGTCAGCCAGTCCATCGTCGGTCTCACTCTCACTCTCGCTCAAGCCGTGGGGCGGCTGCTGTAGGCGTGCAGGCGGGCGCTGTGCACGAGGGAAGGGGCGTCGGCGGCGTCGAGCCGGTCGCGTACGTGGTCCAGGAGGGCGGCGGCCGTCGCCGTCAGGTCCTCCTCGCCCAGGGGGCGGGCGGGCAGGGAGAGGCCCTCGGCGAGGAAGGACCGCAGCTCGGCGCGCAGGTGGTCGGCCCCGGCCTCGCGCAGCACGATCGTCAGGTGCAGGGAGGGGCCGTCGGCCGTGGCCTGGGCGGTGTGGGCGTACCCGTTGGGCACGTACAGGACCTCGCCGGGCCGTACGACGGTGTCCAGCAGCGCCTCGCCCGGGTCGTCCTCCCGCACCGGCTGCCAGTGCCCGTCCGCGGGCCCTCCGTAGACCTTCCAGTGCTTGGCCCCGCTGAGCTGGAGCACCAGGATGTCGCCGTCGTCGCGGTGCACCGCACCGAAGCGCCCGGGTTGCGAATAGAAGAGGAAGGCCTCGACGAGCCGGTCGAGCTCCCGTGCCAGTCCTGTCGTGAGCTCCCGCACCGGCGGATACCAGTGGTTGACGTAGCGCAGTTGCAGGGTGGCCTGCTCGTCGCGGATCAGGGCGCGCACCCGCTCCGCGTCGAGCCACCCCTCCAGGTACCGGCCGGCCACCACCCGAGGGGGACAGTAGGCCGCCTCGGGCACCGCGCCCGCCATGGTGAACAGTCCGGCGTACGGCACCTTCAAGGTGCCGGAGTCCAGCAGCGCTTCCAGATCCGCCGGCCCGAGGACCTCGGTCGGCGGATCGGCCGGCCGCATCAGAACGGGTCCCCGGCGCCACTGCGTACGCAGGAAGCGGTCCGCGTCGGTCACACAGCGTTCGAGCCAGTCCACGGCTCACTCTCCTAGCTCTGGCCCGGCTGCGGGGCCCGCCGCCCGTACGGTGGGCGGGCCCCAGCAGCAGACGGTCGGTCGGCGGGATCAGATGACGTCGGGGTAGCACTCCGCGCAGCCGGCCACGACGGCACTGCCGGACGGCGCGGCGCCGGCGTCGGCGGCGAAGGCGCTCGGCGCGAAGAGCGCTCCGCTGACGACCGCGGCCGCGGCCACACCCAGCGCGGCCTTGCGGGAGAGGTTCAGGCCGGTCTTGGCGGGGGCGTCGGTGTTCTGCGAGAAGTCCATGTCGTCTCCAGTCGAGTTCGTGTCCCGGGGCGTTTCCCCTTGACTGATCTCAATCCTGTCGGCCCCGCCCCCTCACCGACAGTGACGACTTCCCGCTCCCGCGCCCCCGTGACCCGCACCCGTGTGACCCGCGTTCCCGTGACCCGCATCTCCGCGGGCGGTCGGGCCGGACCTCGCCCGGGAGCGTGGGACCCGAGGACGGACCTCGTCCGACGGATCCGGGGTGGGGCGGTGGGGGGTGTGCCTTTCGCATGAGGCGGCGGCTGCCGGACTACGGGGTCGGTACGCCCGCTCGGCCGGCTTCCGTCCGCAACGCGCGGGCTCGCTCGGCCGGGTCGTAGTTCGGACCGACGCCCTCGATCAGCAGCAAGTCGCCCTCGATGTGGTCGGTACGCAGATGCAGGATGGCCCGGTAGGCCGGAGAGTCGTACCAGGCGCGGGCTTCGGCCAGGCCGGGGAACTCGATCAGCACCATGCTCCCGGGCCACGTACCCTCCACGACCTCGGTCGGCGGACCGTGGATGACGAAGCGGCCCGCGAAGGGGTCCAGGGTCGCCTGGATGCGCTCCAGGTACTCGATGACGTCCGCGTGGTTCCGGCGGCTGCGGAGATGGGCAAAGCCGTATGCGGGCACCGCGGGGCTCCTTCGTTCCGAGGGCGTGAGCGAGGACCGCGAACGTAGCCGGGGGAGTTCGGGCGGTGCGATTACCCCGGAGGTAATCGCACCGCGGCCACTTCCGTGCCGGGTGTCCCGAACTCGGCGTTGAGCAGGCTCGGCTCGGGACTGGCCGCGCAGCGCCCGTGTTCGGCGGCCAAGGCGACGACCGCGCGGTCAGCGGCCGCGGACGTGCAGTCCGAATCCCGTGCTGCCCGCGGGCTCCAGTCCCTGCTTCAGGTGGAGCGAGGGGATCTCGTAGTCACCGAAGTTCTGCCGCCGGAACGGGATCGGGTCGGTCGAATCCATGGTGAGCAGGCGCTGCTCCCAGGCTTTGGCGACGTCCGGGTAGTCGTCGGCGGTCATCCGGTCGGAGCCGTACAGCACGAACGGGGGCAGCACCTCGATGCCCGGGTAGTAGAGGATGCCGTGCTGGATCGGGAACAGCAGGTCGTCGATGGGGCCGTTGATCCCCCGGGCGGCGTAGTGCGACTCGGGGCCGCCGACGGTCACCGACAGCAGCGCCTTCCTGCCCGCGAGGGTGCCTTCGCCGAAGCGTTCGCCGTACTTGGTGTCGCTGTGTTCGCCGACTCCGTAGGCGAAGCGGTACGTGAGGACCCGGTCCATCCAGCCCTTGAGGATCGCGGGCATCGTGTACCACCACAGCGGGAACTGGAAGATGATCGTGTCGGCCCACAGCAGCTTCTCCTGCTCGGCGAGGACGTCCGGGGTCAGTGTTCCGGCCTCGAAGGCCCGGCCCGAGTCCAGGGCGACCCTCAGGGGATCCGAGGCGTGGGGGCCGTAGTCCGAGGCCTCCGCGACGGCCTTCCAGTTCATCGCGTACAGATCGCTCACCCGCACCTCGTGCCCGGCGCCCTCCAGCGTGGACACCGCGAGGTCCTTCAGCGAGCCGTTGAGCGACTTCGGCTCCGGATGGGCGTGGATGATCAGCGTCTTCACGGGAACTCCTTCGGATCGGATGCCTTCGATCCTGGCCGCCGCGGCGCCCGGCGTTCAGGGGCTCCTCTTCCGTCGGACCGGACTTCCTGGTACTGGCAGGGCCACCTTCAGCGGCTCCGGCGAAGCCATACTGGGGGGATGGACGATCTTGCGGGCTTCCTGCGCACCCGGCGCTCCCGAGTCGATCCGGCCGTCGCCGGCATCCCCACCGACCGCCGCCGCCGGGTTGCGGGGCTGCGCCGCGAAGAGGTCGCGCACCTGTCCGGAGTCAGCGTCGACTACTACGTGCGCCTGGAGCAGGGCCGCGCGACCCAGCCCTCCGAACAGGTTCTCGACGCGCTCGCCCGCGTGCTCGGCCTCGACGAGACCGAACGCGGGCACCTCGACCGGCTCGCCAGGCAGCCCAGCCGCCGGCCGAAGGCGCCGAGCGGACGACTTCGGCCGGAGCTGCTGCGCGTGCTGGACCTGGTGACCGACGCACCCGCGCTGATCATGAACCACCGGCTGGACGTGCTCGCAGGCAACCGCCTCGCCGGGCTCCTGTTCGGCCGGCCGGTGCCCGGCCTCAACATCGCCCGGCACCTCTTCCTCCAGGAAGCCGAGCACGGCCTCTACGCGGACTGGGACAACTGCACCCTCGACGTGGTCGGGCACCTGCGCCTGGCCGCCGGAACCTACCCCGAGGACCCCCGCCTGGCCTCACTCATCGGTGAGCTGGCGATGGGCAGCGAGCGCTTCCGCCGCCTCTGGGCCCGCGCGGACGTGCGCGCCCGCGCACACGGACGCAAGGCGTACCGGCACCCGCTGGTGGGACTGCTGGAACTGCACCAGGAGAACTTCGCGCTGCCGGACCCGTCCGGCACGGAACTGCTGGTGCTGTCCGCGGCCCCCGGCACCCCCGCGGAGGATCGGCTTCGCCTGCTCGCGAGCCTGGGCACGGACGGCGGTGGCGCGCCGCACGCCACGGTCGACGCTCAGGTCCGCGAATCGACGGACCTCGGGTGACGATGCACGGGCACCGAGGAACCGTCAGATGCCGTGCTCTCGCTCTCCTGACCGGCTCGGCACCGCCGATGCGGGTGTGAGGTGCGGGTGTGCGGCGGGCCTCGTCGCGGGAGACTGAGGCCATGACGCACTCCTCTTCCCGCGCCGTCGGAGGTTCCCCGCTCTCCTTGTGGTCGCGGGACTCCTTCCTGTCGATCGGCTCCGTGGGGTCCGTGCTGTCCATCGGGTCGGTGGGCAGCGCGCTGTCCGTCGGATCGGTGGGGTCCGTGCTGTCCGTCGGCTCCATCGGATCCGCCATGTCGCTGGTGTCGTGCGGATCCCTCCAGAGCATCGGAAGCGTGCTGTCCGTCCAGGCCCGGTGGTCTCTGATGGCCGCCGGCCCGAGCCGCGCGTTCGCCGTGGTCGGTGTGGGCGGCCTCGGGCTGGCGGGCGCGCTCGCCCTCGGTGCACGAGGTGTCAGGCGATGGTCGGGGCGGTAGCCGGTCCCGTACGCCGCGGGGTCAGGGCTGCTCGGTGTGCGGGGCGCTCAGGGAGTTCAGGAGGGCTGCGGCTCGTTCGGCGTCGTCCACGGTGACCGCGAAGTCCTTGCCCTTGGAGCGGATCACCAGGCAATCGCCGCTGCGCAGCATCACCGTCGTGCCCAGTCCGCTGAGTCGGTAGCCCCAGCCGCCGACCTGCGCCGGGGTGCGCTTCTCGGCGCGGGCCCCGTCGATGTCCGCCGCGGCCCAGCGCCGTACGGGCCAGCCGAGGGGGCCGAAGGCCACGTCCAGGCCGGGCTCGGCGATCCGTACCCGTACCGAGGAGCAGGCCAGCACCGTCATCGAGACCGCCGTGAACGGCACGATCAGCAGCCACATCGGCTTCGTCGGATCGCTGCCGGCCCCCGCGAGGAGGGCGGTCAGGGCGACGAGCCCGGTGACGGCCGCGAGGAGGGTCAGCCAGGGGTTCGTGGTGCGGGCGAGCCATACGCGGCGTTCGCCTGCGGGGATGTCCATGCGCGGGCCCTGGGCGGGCGAGGCGGGGGTGCGGGGCCGACGGCTCGCCAGCACGACCGCGAAGGCGGCCACCGATGCCGCGACGACCGTGACCACGGCCCCGACGGTGACGGAGTCCGCGTCGTGCCAGTCCGCGTGGTGCAGATTCGCCCGTACGATCGAGATCTGCTCCCCCGCCAGGAGCACCCCGCACGAGACCAGTACCGCCCCGCGCCACCGGCGGGCCGCCCGCCAGAACACGGCGCCGGTGACGAGCACGATCCAGACCGAGGCCGGCAGCAGTACGGCCGCCCAGAGCGGAAGCGAGCCGTCGGGTTGGCCGAAGGCCCCCCAGTGCGTCGCCAGTCGGTCCCGGAAGCCCTTGCGCGCCGCCAGTGGCAGCGCCACGAGCAGCGCGAGGATCCCGGCCGCCCAGGCGGCCATCCCCCACGCGGCCCGGCTCTTTAATCCCCCACGGTCCCTCACTGTGCCTCCTCGATCATCTCTATGAGATCGGCCTTGCCGTACCCCAGGCGCGCGCCGTCGGCCACCAGCTCCCGTACGCGCACCAACAGCGCCGATCGCCCGTCCGCCCCGCCGGCCACGGTGACCCCGCGGCCGCGCCGGAACTCCAGCAGCCCTTCGTCGCGCAGTGCGCGCAGGCCCCTCAGGACGGTGTTGGCGTTGACGCCCAGCGCCTGTGACAACTCCCGCGCGGGCGGCAGCCGGTCGCCCGGCCCGCACTCCCCCTCGGCGATGGCGCGCCGGACGGCGCCGGCCACCTGTTCGTGGAGGGGTCGGTTGTCCGCGATGTTCAGCCTCAGCAGCATGATGCCAATGACGCTAGCACCATTCACTTTATTCGTCAGCAACAATCCGATCGACATCCGGAACGCGGGGGTGTTGGCTTGGCGTTGTGCCAGAGCTGCGTACCGATCGTCTTCTGCTCCGCCGCTGGCGGGAGTCCGACCTCGAACCGTGGGCGGTGATGAACGCCGACCCCGACGTACGGGAGCACCTGGGGGAGCTGCTGACGCGGGAGCAGAGCGATGCCGTGGCGGCGCGCATGCAGGCCGAGTTCGACGGGCGGGGTTTCGGGTGGTGGGCGCTCGAACGGCGGGAGAACGGTGAGTTCGTCGGACGCGCCGGCTTGGACGTGGTGGACGAGGGCATGCCGTTCACGGGGGTGGACGTCGGGTGGCGGTTGACGCGTGCGGCGTGGGGGCACGGTTACGCCACCGAGGCCGGTCTGGCCTGCCTGGCCTTCGGATTCGAGACCCTCGGACTGCCGGAGATCATTGCGACGACGACCGCCGCCAACGTCCGTTCCCGGGCCGTGATGCGCCGGATCGGCATGACGCGGGACCCGGCCTGCGACTTCGAGGACCCGAGCGTGCCGGAGGGGCCGCTCCGCCGCTGCGTGCTGTACCGGGCCTCGCGGGGGGGCCTGGAAGCACGGCCCCATGACGCGTGACCACAACTGGCGGTGCCGGGAGGTGGGGCCGGCGGCTCCTCCGTGGTGCCGTGGGTGGCCGAGCGGGCCGGGCCCGGGCGGGCGGGCAGTGGCGACCGGCATCGACACGTCCTGGGCCTCCCGTGGCACGGGGAGGGCGTCGAGGTGCTGCGCCACGACGTGGGCCGCGACGCGCCGCCGGGGAGCGGGTTCGACCTGGTCCACGCGCGGTTGGTGCTGGTGCACGTGGCCGACCGGGAACGGGCCCTGAGGGCGATGGCCGCTGCGGCCGAGGACGCCGGTCCGGTGTCGTCGCAGCAGCTGATTGCCTGGACGCGTACGGGCCCGAGCAGATGCCGGCCAACAGGTGGAGGGCCGCCTTCCGCTCGCTGCTGACCGCTCGCGGGGCCGATCAGGCGTAGGGGCGCAAGCGGCCCCGGCTGCTGCCGGGTGCGGGGCTGGCCGACGTGGCCGCGGAGGCCTGCTTCCCGGTGGCCTCCGCCGCCTGCTACGTGTTGGAGTCGGCGACGGTCAGGCAGGTGGGGAGGCGTACGACGCCGCCATCGACGGCCCCGGCTTCTTCGCGCCGCCCGAGCTGACCGTCGTACGGATGGTCGGGGAGGGCGACGTGGTCATGGCGGAGCCCACCGGGGCGGTGCGGCGCGAGACGGGCGGGGTGACGCGGAGGTCGATGGCCGAGGTCTTCCGCATGCGCGACGGGAGGATCTGCGGGCGGAGCGCCTGGGTGAGCGAGCTCAGGGAGAACGACTACCGGTGAGGCACCTCGCCGCCCGCGCTGACGGCCTCGGCGGCGAGTACCGGGTCGATGTGGCGGTTGCCCGTGTGGACGCTGCGGATGATGGCGGCCAGTTCGTGGGCGGAGACCGTCTTGAGGACGAAGCCCCTGACCCCGTGGGTGAGGGCGCGCTTGAGCTGGCCGGGCAGGCCGTGGCCGGTCACGATCACGGTTTTGCAGCTCGGGAGGATCTCCGTCAGCTTCTCGACCACCGCCACGCCGTCCTTGCCGGGCATCTGCAGGTCGAGTACGGCCACGTCCGGCCCGTGGTGCAGCGCCAGCTCGATCGCTTCCGGGCCGGTGGCCGCCTCGGCCACGATCTCCAGGTCCTCCTCCAGGGAGAGCAGCGCGGCGAACGCGGCGCGGATGAGGTGTTCGTCGTCGGCCAGGAGGACGCGGATCATCGGCTGCTCCCCGTCGGCAGGTGCACGGTCGGTCAGTCGGCCGGTGCGCGTGGCCCGGGCGTCCTGGCCCGGGGGTGCGCACAGGGGCCCGAGGCGATCGACGGGGCCGGCCGGGCCGGCCACCCCGCTCGGGCTTTGATCCGCGATGACGTCCATGGCCCGATGTTCGCAGTGCGCGCACCGGCCGGGGCAGTGAGCGGGCTCATCGGTTCGTATGACAGACGTCATGGCACCCGGCCCCTGCTGTACGGCAGCGCCGTTCGGCCGGGCGGTGCGGATCCACGGGGTGTTCGGCGTGGTTCCGGGTGGCGGACCCGGGGGTTCCCGGAGCCTGGGCGCCGGGGGGCGGCTCCCCCTCCCTCGGTACTCCCTCCCCCGACAGGTACTGAACGCCGGTGGGTCGGCTTCGGTCCCTGTCCCTTCAGTCACTGCATAAACCTGCAGGTCAGCGGGTTGAGGCCGGTGGTCCAGGGACTGAAGGGACCCAACTTTCCAGTTATGAGCCGGATATGAACTACCAGGCTTCTTATATGCCTGCGCGCATACACGCACGCACGTAAAGAGCGGAAGTAGTCATTCCCAGTCCCTTCAGTCCCTGAGCCGACAGGTGCGAGGCTCTGACCTGCATGTTTGTTCAGGGACTGAAAAGAGAGGGACTGAACGAGGGGCTGAGTGGTTCAGTACCTGTCTCGGGGCCGGCCTGCTGACGCGCCTCCGGGGGCTCCGCCCGGCACGCCGTCCTTGCGCCGTACTCGAGGGTGACTGGAGGCCCCGGTCGAAGGGCGGGGGCCTGGTCGCGACACGCCCGGGGTGACAGCCAAATCGAAGACGTAACTTTTCTGGACGAACCAGGGTAGAACTTCAGGGACCGAGGGACTGAAGGGACTGAATTCTCGATATAGCGATGCCTGCCGCCCGAGCCCCCGCAGTCCCTGCGGTAATCTCCGCGATAGTGAATCTTCAGTCCCTCTGGTCCCTGAGGCGCAGGTCAGCCAGCCTGTACGCCAGGGACCGGGCCGGGGACACGAATAGCCGCCCCCGACACCGTGTCAAGGAAGAGCCAGTGCTGGTCCATCCCGAGAACCCGCGCCGCGGCGTGACCGGCGGGACGGCGCTGGACGTGGCGGCCTGGCTGGCCTCGCGCGGCTATCCGGTGCACCCCCTGGCCCCGGGGACCAAGACGCCCGCCGCGAACTGCCGGGAGTGCACGGGCCGTCAGCACTCCCCCGAGGCGTGCCCCTGCCATGCGCAAGGCCGTTGGTGCCACGGGTTCCACGCGGCCACCACCGACCTGGCCACCCTGCGCGAATGGTGGCGCAGGGAGCCCGAGTTCGGCATCGGAGTGGCCTGCGGCGCCGCGGGGCTCGTCGTCATCGACGTGGACGCCCACGCGACCGAGCTGCCCGACCGGCAGCGGCTGCTGCCCGGCATCCCCATCGACGACCGTGTCGACCTGACCGGACTGCAGAGCGGATTCGACACCTTGGCGCTCCTGGCCGCCCACCGGTCCCGGCCCGACCCCTGCGAGGACGCTTCGACCCTGCGGGTCCGTACGCCCTCCGGGGGGATGCACATCTGGTACCGGGCGCCCAAGGGCGGTCCGAGACTGCGGTGTTCCAGCGGGTCGAGCTCCAGGGTCGCGCTGGCCTGGCAGGTCGACGTACGGGCCGAGGGGGGCTACATCGTGGCGCCGACGACGCGCACGGCCGCCGGTACGTACCGGGCGCTGCCCGGGGCGCGGCTGCCGGCGCCCCTGCCGCTGTGGCTGGCCGCCGAGCTCGTCCGCACCGGGCACGTGGACTCCCCCGCGCCCACGGCGCCTTCCACGCCCTCCCCCCGCCCTTCTGCGGCCCCCGGACCGGCGTCGGGCCGTCCCCTGCGCGGCGGCCGGCAAGAGGCCGGGAGGCGGCTGCTGAAGGGCCTTCTGGAGGAAGTCGGGTCCTGCGGGGCGAGTCCGTCCGGAACGGCCTTCAGCGAGAAGCTCAACCGGGCGGCCTTCACCGCGGGCGGGCTCATCGCCGGCGGCCACCTCGACGCGGTGGAGGGCCGCCTGCTCCTGCTCGAAGCGGCGGGCAGGGCGCGGCCCCACCAGTCGCGCCGCAACGTCCTCATCGTCGACTCAGGGCTGCGCGCCGGAAGCGATCGGCCGATCCACCCCAAGGAACGCACATGAGCAGCGCCAAGAGCACGGGGTTCAACGCCCAGGCGGCGGCGGAACAGCTCGCCGCGTTCACGGCGGAGACGACCGTCGAGCCGGGTGCGTCCGGTGGGCCCGGGGTCGCGGCTGCCGGGTCGTCGGCGCCCACGGCGTCCGCCGTGTTCGCCGCCGCGGCCGCGCGCGGCAGGCGACGCCTGCCCGCGCAGCAGAACTCGGCCCCGCCCCCCGGGGGCGGGGGCGCCGCCGACTTCATCCAGACCGGCCTGCTGCACAACCTGAGCGACCGCGGCAACGCCAAGCTGTTCGCCCACCTCCACCACGACCGGTTCCGCCACGTGGAGGGGCTCGGCTGGTACGTCTGGGACGAGTACCGCTGGAAGCGCACCGGCGGCGAGAAGGCCGCCATCTGGGCCGCGGGCGACATGGCGGAGGAACTGCCCCTCCACGACCCGCGCGGCGCCTTCACCGACCGGGAGCTGGCCCAGCACCGCAAGCGCGCGATGTCCACCTCGGGCGTCAAGGCCATGCTCACCCAGGCGAAGGCCTCCCCCGAACTGGCCCTGGACCCCGACACCCTGGACGGCGACAAGTACGCGCTGTGCACCCCGGCGGGCGTCGTGGACCTCCGTACGGGCGACCTGCACAAGCCGGACCCCACGCGTGACCTGCACTCGCGCGCCACCCACCTGGCGCCCGAGGCGATGCCGACGCCCCGCTTCCACCGCTTCCTCGACGAGACGTTCGGGGACGACGAGAAGGGGCAGGAGATGATCAATTTTCTTCATCTCCTGCTCGGCTACTCCATCACCGGAGACGTCGGCGGGCAGGTCCTGCCCTTCCTCTACGGCGTCGGCGCGAACGGCAAGTCCGCCCTCCTCGACGTCGTCATCAAGATCCTCGGGGACTACGCGGACGTGGCGCCGCCCGGCTTCCTGATGGAGCGCGGCAAGTTCAACGAGCACTCCACCGAGCTGACCGAACTGCACGGCCGGCGCCTGTTCGTCTGCAGCGAGCTCAAGCCGCACGACAAGTTCGACGAGGCCCGGGTCAAACTGCTGACCGGTGGAGACCGGCTCAAGGCCCGGCGGATGCGGCAGGACTTCTTCAGCTTCGAGCCCACGCACAAGCTCTGGCTGCTCGGCAACCACCGTCCCGAGGTCGGCACCGGCGGACATGCGTTCTGGCGCCGCATCCGGCTCATCCCGTTCGAGAAGGTCGTCCCCGACCACCGCAAGATCGACAACCTGGCGGAGACGCTCGTGCAGGAGGAGGGCCCCGGCATCCTCCACTGGATGATCCAGGGGGCCAAGGCGTATCTCGCGTCCAAGCCGGCCCTGACCGGGCCGAGCGTGGTGCGCAGCGCCACGCAGGCGTACGCGACGACCGAGGACCACATCGGCCGGTTCCTCGCCGAATGCTGCACCACGGGCGGCACGGACCTGCCCGATCCGCGCGACCTCAAGGTCGAGCAGGGCGCCCTGTACCGCGCGTACAGTGCCTGGTGCCTCGACGGCGAGGGGCTGCGCCCCGCGACCACGCGCGCGTTCGCGACACGCATCCGCGCCGAGGTCGGTGTCGCCTCGCCCAACGAGATGCTCCGCTCGAACGGGCAGAAGTTCTACCCCGGACTGGCTCTGCTGGCCGATGAGGAGCAGACTCCGCGCGAGGCGAACAGGGCAACCACGACGTGATCGGACGATGGGTGATGCCGCCCCGGGGTGGGCACGCCTACGATGGACCAGGACGATGAACAGACCCACCACCCGGCTGCGGCCCGCAGGGCCCAGCTGCATACCGGCATCGGCGCCGCCGCCCGCGGCGTGGAGGGACCAGGGGCCCCACCGGGCCCACGTGATCGAGGAGGGACCCAGGCCATGAGCTCGCTACTGACATCAAGCGATCTCGCCCACGAGGACAAAGTGGTGTGGCTGGAGGACCCCGAAGAGCTCGACTACGTGCGCCAGGCCCTGGACAAAACGCCCCGCCGCCGGGGCAAGCCGCGCTATCACCGCGACGGGCGCATGATCGGCTTCACCGAGCTCGGCGACACCGCCGAGGCGGACCCGGACAGCGGCCTGCAGAAGCGGCGCGTCTTCTACCTGCTGCCGCACGACCGGGACGCCGAGCCGCACGGCCTGTACCGGGAGGGCGCACCGGGCGAGGCGGTCGACCCGCGGACGATCGGGCCGCGGCAGGTGGGCAGGAAGACCGAGCGCTCGCAGCGTGGCCTGTCGGCGCCCACGGTCGCGTGACGTGCGTCGGTGTGCGGGGCGCGGTCGCGTGGTGCGGGTCGGCTGAGGTCGGTCTGCTGACTTCCGGATTCCTGGTCTCCGTTTCTGATTCCTGATTCCGTTTTTCGGTCCCTTGAGTCCCTCCGGTCCCTGTTCGGTCCCTCTCCTGTCCCGGCTCCGGCGTCAGGACGGGGCGAGGACGCAGAACTCGTGGCCCTCCGGATCGGCCAGCCACGTCCACGGGACGGCGCCCTGGTCGGGGTCGGGGTCGAGGTCGGTGGCGCCGAGGGCCCGCAGCCGGGCCGCCTCCGCCGCTGCGTCGTCACCGGGGTACGGCAGCAGGCCGAGACGGACGCGGTCCGGCACGGTCTTCACGTCGGGCGTGCGGATGAATTCGAGGTACGGGCCGGCCCCCTCGGCGGAGCGGAACACCGCTTGGTCGTCGCTCACCCCGTGCAGGGTCCAGTCCAACGCCTCGCCCCAGAACCGGGCCATGGCCCGCGGATCCGCGCAGTCGACCACCACCGCGGCGATCGGCCCGGTGTCCCGGTAGACCTCCCGGGGCTCCAGCACGCAGAACTCGTTGCCCTCGGGGTCGGCCAGGACCGTCCACGGGACGGCGCCCTGGCCCACCTCGGCGGGTTTCGCACCGAGCGCGCGGAGGCGCGCGACCAGCTCCGCCTGATGGGCCGCGGAGGTGGTGGCGAGATCGAGGTGCACACGGTTCTTGGTCGCCGTCTTGGGTTCCGGGACGGCGACGACGTCGATGCCGACGGCGACCGGGTCCGGCCGGCCGGAGGGGCCGGCGGGCCCGACGTACGTGGTCGGACCGGGTGTTCCGGCGCACACGCTCCAGCCGAGGGCCTGCGCCCAGAACCGGCCGACGGCCGAGTCGTCGAGAGCTTTGACGTTCACCTGGACGGGTCGCAGTGCCATGCCGGTGATCTTATGCACGCGCTCTGTCACGTCACATCTCGGTCACTTCAGACCCTGCGGGCGGTGGTCCTCAGAACGCGAAGTCGACGTAGTCGATGTCGGTGAACTCCACCAGCAGGCCGCCGGCGCGGGCGCCGTTGTCCTTGAAGTAGATCTCCTGGAGCCCTTCCGCCGCGATGGCGCGGAGCTGTGCCTCGCCGGCGCCGGCCTCCTGGGCGGCGAAGA
The DNA here is from genome assembly GCF_044455885.1 of Streptomyces sp. NPDC051109. Classification (NCBI taxonomy): domain Bacteria; kingdom Bacillati; phylum Actinomycetota; class Actinomycetes; order Kitasatosporales; family Streptomycetaceae; genus Streptomyces; species Streptomyces sp. NPDC051109. The sequence continues at coordinate 109,924 of NZ_JBITFF010000018.1, read as the reverse complement.
GGCGGCCCGCGTACTCCGGGGGAAGGTGCTGGGTGATCCGGCGCATGCGGCCGTCGTCGGTGGTGCCGGGGGCGGCGGTGAAGCCGAAGCGGGCGCGGGTCTCGATGACCAGGCCGGTCGTCCGGGCGGCCTTCGTACGGGCGCGTTTGCGCACCAGGGGCTGCCAGCGGCGGCGCACCTCGGACTCCAGGCGGGCGGCGAGGGCCGGCTTGGGCTGCCTGAGCTGGTCCTTGACGTAGCGCTCGACCGTGCGCTGGGAGATGCCGAGCAGGCGGGCCGCTTCGCGGGTGGACTTGAGCTGCTTGACGAGGAAACGCATCTGGGCGCCCGCCGACTTGGGGACGGGGCGGGTGAAGTGCTGTTCGTCGGCGCGGGTGAGGCTGTCGTCGATCTCGGGCATGTCCGGCTACTCTCCGTCGGCCGCGGCGTCGTGGCCCTTGATGTGGCGGGCGGGGTTGAGTCCCTGGTCGAGCATCTCGACGGCCCACAGCAGGGGCTGGGTGCCCTCGTGCTTGACCATGCCGGGGCTGACGCCGATGCGGAAGCCGCCGGGGAGCGGCTTGCCCTCGGGGGTGCGGGGGAGGAAGTCGAGGGGGCTGGGGCCGTCGGAGAGGTACACCGCGCAGTCGGAGAGGACGGCGATGGGGTGGAGTCCGGCGGCGGCGAGCGCCCGCATCTTGCGGTGCATGTTGACGCGTGCCGTAGAGATGACGGCCGCGCGGATGTCGGGGCGCCAGGTGGGGCGTTCGAGGGCCGGCCAGGGTTCGCCCGGGCGGTACGCGGCGCCCTGGGGGCGTTCGCGGAGCTTGCCGATGCCGCCCTTGACGGTGGACTTGATGGCCGAGAGGACCGGCTTCAGGACGGGGTCGGGGTGCTCTTGGAGCTCGGCCATCGCCGCGAGGAACTCGGGCTCGGGGAGCGCGGAGGTGACGCCGAGGTCCGCCATGGTGGCCACGTACGCGTCGCGCAGCCGGGTGTACCAGGCGTCGAGGTACGGGCCGTGGTCCGGGCGGAGCCAGGCCTCGGTGGGGTGGACCGGGTGGCCGAGCTCCTGGGCGTAGGCGAGGGTCGGGGTCGCGTACCAGGCCGGGCCGGCGGGCGGGTGGCCGTTGGGGGTGAAGGGGCTGGGCAGGCGCGGGTCGAGTTCGAGGGAGGAGAGGTCCGCGAGCCAGCAGCCGGGGACCTTCGGGTCGAAGCGCGGGGCCCGGGTGTGGACGGCGGGGCCGAGGCCGACGGGAAGGCGGTTGGCCGCCGCGGCGAAGGCCATGTTCACGTCGATGCCGACGGCGTGGCTGCGGGTGCACTCGGCGTCGGTGAGGAGCTGGGGGTCGCGGATCCAGTCGTACGCCTCCTCGTCGAGGACCTGGTCCGGGGTGCGCTGGTGGGCGCGGGGGTACAGGGCGGCGACGACGGGGTGCTCGTCGGGGGCCTCCGGGGGAGCCGGGTCGACGGGGCGGGTGAGGGAGCCGGCGACGGGTGCGGACTCCCAGACGTTGGTGTCGGGGTTGCGGGCGGCGCGGGTCGGCGGGCGCAGGGCCGTCATGAGTTCGAGGCCGGAGACGGCGGTGGAGCCGCGGGGGGTGAGGACGCGGGTGGCGTACGTGGTGAGCAGCGCGGCGAGTTCCGGGGCGGGGAGCTCGGCGGTGTGCTCGCCCCAGGCGCGGGCGTCGAGGGCGCCCCAGGGAAGGATCGCGAGCTGGACGCACTGGCGGCCGGTGGTGGGGGAGGCCGGCCGGTAGATGCGGGGCCAGGGACCGAAGCCGCGGCGGGTGAGCTGCCACTTGGCCTTGGTCAGGAGCTTGAGGGTGGGGTGGTCGTCCGGGAGGCGCAGGGTGCGGCGGTCTTCGAGGGTGGGGGGAAGGCCGAGCGCCTCGGCGGCGGCGGAGGTGAGGACGAGCAGGGGGTCGCCGTCCTTGCCGTTGCGGTGGAGGCGGGGGGAGCGGAGGTCGGCGTCGGGGCCGAGGGCCCAGGCGATGAGGGTGGGGAGGTCGGTGCGGGCCTTGGGGGGAAGGGGGAGGAGGAGGCCGGAGGCGGCGTGGGCCTTGTCGGTGCCGTCGAGGACGGCGAGGGGGCCGTTCCCTTCCAGGGGGGTGGGGAGGGGGGCCTTGGCCTTGGCGGGCCGCCGGGGGGCGGGGGGAGCGTTAACGGCGTTAACGCCGTTAACGGTCGGAGGCGCTGCCGCCGGTGCCGGGGGGGTGACGGCGCTCACGGTCGGAGGGGCCGGAGAGGGGGTGACGGCGTTAACGGCGTTAACGGTGGGCGGGGCCGGAAACGGAGACGGCGTCGGGGCGTTAACGGCGTTAACGGTCGGCGGGGGCGCCGGGGCAGGTGCAGGTGCAGGTGCAGGGGACGGGGCGGTGACGTCGTTAACGGCGTTAACGCCGTTAACGGTCGGGGTGGGGTGGAGGGTGGAGAGGCCCTCCAGGAGGCGGGCGTAGGCGGCGCGCTTGGGGGCGCGGGGGGCCGTACGTCCGGTCTCCCAGGACGTGACCGTTTCGCGGCGGACGGAGAGGGCCTTGGCGATCTGGTCCTGGCTCAGGCCTGCGGCTTCGCGCAGGCGCTTGCGCTCGTCCGGGTGGGGGAGCGGGTCCTGGGCGGCTTCCTCCAGCAGCGCGTCGACCGCTGCGAAGAGGCTCTCTTGTTCGTCGGGCATCGGTACCTCCGGGTGCAGCCTAGGTGAACCGCACGGTTGAACGCACATGAAACGCACGTGGGGGCGTTGACGGCATTAACGGCGTTAACGCCCCCGGCGTGGGTGTTGCCTCGGATGCCGCGCTCAGAGTCGCTGCATCAGGAGCTCGGTGACGGCCTTGAGGTCGTCCGGGGTGAGGTGGGCCGTCAGGCCGTCCGCGATCGTCTCCGGGGAGTCCGTCGCGATCGTGATCCGGGGGGCGGCGGGTGCGGGGGACCGGGTGGGTTCGGGTGCCTGCGCCTCGGTCCGACCGTTAACGGCGTTAACGGTCGGAGGGGCAGGGGCAGGGGCAGGGGCCGGGGCCGGGGCGTTAACGGCGTTAACGGCGTTAACGGTCGGCGGGGGGGTGTGCGTGCGCTGGCGCGGCGGGTTGGCGGCGTTCAGCGTCTCGTCGGCCGCCGCCTCCTGCCGCTCCTGGGGGAGGCGCCCGATCCGGCGGGCCGGCTCGACCTTGAGCTCTCCCGTGTCGACCTTCTCCTGGAGGGCCGGGGTGAGGTTGAGGAGGGTGAGGCGCTGGGAGACCCAGGCCGCCGTCTTGCCCAACCGCTTCGCGACCTGGGCCTGGGAGCCGTGGACGTCGACGAGCTCCTGGAGCGCACGGGCCTGGTCCATGGGGGCGACGTCCACGCGGTGGACGTTGGCGATCAGGGCCGATTCCAGGATGTCCGCCGCGGAGGCGGAGAGGGCGTCGTTGACATGGATGTGCATGGTCTTCAGCCCCGCCAGCTGGGCCGCCGCGAGACGGCGGTTGCCGTCGATGACCACGTACGGGGCGCGGCCCAGGCCGTCGGTCTGGCCCGGGTGGGCTTCCATGAAGGCCATGCGGGTGGCGACCGCGAGGGGCTGGAGCTGGCCGCGGGAGATCAGGGACTGGGCCAGCTCGTCGAGTTCGGTGAGGTCCTCGCGGAGGTTGAACGGGTTGTGCGCGAGCGCCTCGATCGGCACCTCGGACGGGGCCGCGATGCCGGACGTGGGAGCTCCGGTGGCCTCCGCGATCGCCGCGCGACGGGGGCTGACGCCGACCGGCTGGGCTCGTGCGAAGGATGCCGAGACCCCGAGTTTGTCGGCCTTGCTCATGAGATCTCCCTGGCGAGGGCGCGCAGGGCGATGGCCTGGTCGCCCTTGGGTGAGTAGACGAACAGCGGCTGCTTCACGCGGACGGCTTCGCGCTGTTCCTTGAGGTCGGGAACGATCGCGACGACACGCGGATCCTTTATGTCCATCCAGGCCTGGAGCGAGGAGGTCGCGATGTAGCCGCGGCGGCCGTCGTAGAGGTTGACGACGAGCCCCAGGTAGTCGATGTCCAGGCTGAGGTCGTCGCGCAGGTCGTTGATCTGGGAGGTGAGGAGGTCGTACGCGTCGGCCGACGAGTCCTCCGCCTGTACGACGATCAGCGCGCCGGAGGCGCCCGGCTGCTCGGTGTCGCGCCGGCGCCCGTAGTAGATGGCGGCGTCCATGCTGAGGCCGAGGCTCGGCGGGCAGTCGATGAGGATGACGTCGTACTCGGACTCGACGGGGGCCAGGGCGCGTTCGAGGGCGGCCTCGCGGGCGCGGACGGTGGAGAGGCGGACGTCGAGGAGGAAGGCGTCCGTGCAGGCGGGCAGGAGGTGGAGGCGGTTGCCGAAGCGCCGGTCCGGGACGGGGACGATCAGGTCGGCGAGGGGGCCCTTGGCCTCGCCGGCCATGTGGCAGGTGAGGCTGTCGCCGCCGATGGGCAGCGGCTGCTGGCCGAGCTGCTTGGTGAGGTGGCCCTGGGGGTCGAAGTCGACCAGCAGGACGCGCATGCCCAGGCCGGGGAGGTCTTCGAGGTCGAGGGGCGTGGTCTCCGGGGGCTGGTGCCCGCCCTCCCTGCCGTCCTCGCCGTCTTCGGCCGCCGAGAGGCGGGCCAGCTGGCGGGCGATGCGGACGGGGTGGAGGCTGTCCGGGTCCTCGGCGAGGGCCTCGGCGGTGCCGGCGGTGATGGCGGTCTTGCCGACGCCGCCCTTCTGGTTGCACACCACGATGCGGCGTACGACGGAGGGCCGCTTCACCGTGGGCGCCGGGTTCATCTCCAGCCAGAGGCGGACCGCTTGGGCGAGACCTTGGATGAGGGAGACGCCGCGGTCCTTGGAACCGGCGCGGAAGGACTCCCACTGGCCGGAGGGCAGCCAGGTGGAGAACGATTCGGCGCCAGAGGTGTCGACGGGGGAGGGGGCCGAGGCGAGGGCGCTCCAGTGGGCGATTCCCTGGTGGACGGCGTCCTGGATGTCCACCCGCAGTTGGGCGGTGCGGATTTTCAACTCCTGGCGGAGCCACGGGGGGAGCTTGGAGACGACCTTCTCTCGGTCGCTCTGAGACGAGGGCGAAGTCATGAGAGGGACTTTACTAACGTTCGTGGGCCGATGTGCGCGCCACGCTTGGGTTTTGCTAACGAAATGGTCCGTCGTTGCGTAGCGGAGTGGGTGTGGGACCGGGAGTCACGGGATCCGGGTACGCGACAGGGCGGCCTCGCACACGCCGTAGCGAGCACCCCCGTGGTTCACCACGGCGTGTACGAGGCCGCCCTGGATACGCCGTCAGCCGACCGCTACGGGCGGGGAGTCCGGGGCGGCGGTCAGCCCGAGTTCGGCCCGGCACTCGGGCGAGCCGGCCGGGTCGAAGCGGGGGAGGCGGCCTGCGGGGACGATGCCGGGGAGGAGGAAGTTCCACAGGTCGATGAGCCGGGTGTGCAGGTCTTCGCGGCCGGTGCGGACGTGCGAGGTGACCTGGATGCCGGTGAACGAGCCGACGAGGAGCGTCGAGAGGTCGTACAGGTCGAGCGACGGGAAGACGTCCCCGCGGTCCTGGGCCGGCTTCAGGCAGGCGAAGGCGGTGTCGATCCAGGCGTTGTACGGGGTGGGGTCGGGGTTGGTGAAGGAGCCGAACTCGATGACGAGGCGGATGGCGGCGCGGATGCGGACGTTGGAGCGCAGGCCGTGCGCCATCTGGTGGGTCAGGTCGATGACCGTCTGGAGGCCGGGTTCCTCGATGGCGGGTACGCCTTCGGAGACCTGGAACTGCTCGTCCATCAAGGTGCGGGCGAGGGCTTCCTTGGACTGGAAGTGGAAGTACAGGGCGCCCTTGGTGACTCCGGCGTGCTTGACCACGTCGCTGAGGCTGGCGGCGCCGAAGCCGAAGCGGTCGAAGGCGATGGCCGCGCCGTCGAGGATCGCCTGCCGGGTGATCTCGGCACGTTCCTGACGGGCCCTTGCCATGTGGGGGTCTCCTGGTGCTTCTCCGCTTGCGGTGTGCCGGTCGTCCTTGCCGGTGTGCGGGCCCTGACCACTGCTGCGGTGAAGGCTCGTACAAAGTTCAATTTAGTCAGGCGATGCCAAAGAAAACCAGTCGGCAAGTACTTTTCCATGGGGTGGGGTTGACGGTTTGTCGGGGACTGGGGCGGTTTTCGCTATTACGCTTTGGGAGGACGGGCCGGATTCGGGCCGCGCGACCGTTAACGGCGTTAACGCCGTCAACGCCGGTGGTGCGGACCCCTGGAAGTGCGGGGCGGTTCGTTGCCCGGGCGGGGGCTTCGGCGCAAGCCTGTGGTGGTGGGAGCGTCACGTGATCCGCTCGAAGCCGTGCTGGTGGCCGTACCCGTCGTCGTTCTCGCGTGCGGTGTGGCCGGCGCCGTGATGCGCAGACTCGGGCAGACGGCCGTGGTTGGGGAGATCCTGGTGGGGATCCTGCTCGGTCCCTCGTTGCTCGGGTGGCTCTGGCCGGCGGGGAGCCGGTGGATGCTGCCGGGCGAGGTCCTTCCGTACCTGGGGGTACTGGGGAACCTGGGGCTGCTGGTCTTCATGTTCCTGGTCGGCCTGGAGCTCGATCCCGGGCTGCTGCGGGGGCGCGGGCGGGCCGTGGCGGTGGTGAGCCAGGCGAGCGTGTGGATCCCCCTGGGGTTCGGGAGTCTGCTGGCGCTCGCGATGTACGGCACCCTCGCGCCGGAGGGGGTCGGGCGCGCCGAGTTCGTGCTGTTCGTGGCCGTCGCGATGAGCGTGACGGCCTTCCCGGTGCTGGCGCGGATCCTCAAGGACCAGGGGCTCTACGGGACGCCGGTGGGGGCGCTGGCGATGGCGTGTGCGGCGGTGGCCGACGTGGTGGCGTGGTGCCTGCTGGCGTTGGTGGTGGCGATGGCGCAGCCGCTGGGGGGCGGGGGAGGCGGCGGGTGGGGGGCCGTCGGCATGGGGGTGCTGGCCGGGGTGTTCCTGGCGGGCATGTGGTGGGGGGTGCGGCCCCTGCTGGCGTGGGGGATCGCGCGGTGGGCCCCGGATACGGAGTCCGGTGCCGGCTCCTCCTCCGGAGCCGGGGCGGTGGTGGGGCTGTGCAGTGGGCTCTGCCTGGCGGCGTACGCGACGAACGCGATCGGGGTGCACGCCCTGTTCGGGGCGTTCGTGTTCGGGGCGGTGGTGCCGAGGACGGCGGTGGTCGAGGCGGCGGCGGAGCGGATGCGCGCGTTCGCGGTGCCGGTGCTGCTGCCGTTGTTCTTCGTCGGGAGCGGGCTGAGGACGGACGTGGGGCTGCTGGGCGGCGGCGCGGTGGGGCTGTGGGCGGTGGCGGTGCTGGCGGTCGCGGTCGTCGGGAAGTGGGGCGGAGGGGCCGGGGCCGCGCTGCTGGCCGGGCAGCCGGTGCGGGACGCGGTGACGCTGGGGGCGCTGATGAACTGCCGGGGGGTGACGGAGCTGGTGGTGCTGAACGTGGGGCTCGGGCTCGGGGTGATCGGGGCGGAGCTGTTCACGGCGCTGGTGCTGATGGCTTTGGTGACGACGGCGGTGACAGGGCCCGTGGTACGGGCCCTGCGGGAGAGGGAGAGGGAGAGGGAGCGGGATCGGGAGCGGGGGGCCAAGGCCGACACGGTCGGCAGCCTTCGGCGTTAACGCCGTTAATGATCCACAAGGAGGGGCGCCGCCCGCGTCAGCGGCGTTAACGCCGTTAACGGTCCGACCATGGCTGTCCGGGTTCCGGCCGGGGTGGGCCCCGGCGTCAACGGCGTCAACGGCGTCAACGGCGTTAACGGCGTTAACGGTCCGGGATGTGGAAACGGGGAGTGCGGGAGGCGTGTGCCGGTGAGCGCGGGTGGTTCCGCAACGTCCTGAACGATGGAGACTTACGCGGACACCTCCCGGCGAACGCCGCCGAGTCGCTCGCTCACGGGGTGTGCGGGGTGGTGGCGGAGTCCAGGGCGGTGAGTGCTGCCGGCCAGGGGAAGTGGGGCGGGGCGTCGGGGCCGGCCGGGCCGGGGACGAAGCCGCCCTCGCCGTAGAGGACGGTGACGCCGGCGCCGCGCAGGGTGGCCAGGGACTGGTCGAACTGCGGGTGGGCGGCGAGGGCGGCGTTCATGCAGGGCATGGTGACCACGGGAGTGCCCTTGCCGATCGCCTCGGCGGCGACGCCGGCGGCGAAGCGGTCGGTCAGGCCGAGGGCCCAGGCGTTGAGGGAGTTGAAGGTGGCCGGGGCGAAGAGCAGGGCGTCGGCGGGCGGCCATACGTCTGGCTCGCCCGGGAGTTTGTACTGCCAGCGCACGGGATGGCCGGTCAGGGCGGCCAGGCCGTCGAGGCTTCCTGAGAGCCAGTGCGCGGCGGTGGGCGTGAGGCCGAGGCAGACGTCCCAGCCGCGGGACTGCGCGTCCTCGATCACGTGGGCCACGTCGAAGACGGGCGGGGCGGCGGAACAGAGCAGGTAGAGAGTCCTCGTGGGGGTCATACCGACATGTGATCACATTGCTTGATCTCGGCCCTAGTTGAGGGGCTGTGATCGGCCACTTTGCGCGGAGCGCGAGTGTTTTCGTCGTGCGGCGATGAGTTCCGCTCCCCGGTGGGGTCTACCCCTGGACAGAGGATGACATCCGATACGACAGGAGCACGTCGAGATGAGCGAGCCGGTCAAGGGCCCTGCCAGTTACTTCCCTTCGATCGAGAAGAAGTACGGGCGCCCCGTCGCGGAGTGGAAGGACTTGATCCGGTCCTCGCCGCTGTCCAAGCACATGGAACTCGTCTCCTGGCTCAAGGCCGAGCACGGAGTGGGGCACGGTCACGCCAACGCCCTCGTCGCGCACACCCTCGCCGAGGACGCGGGACGGGCCTGATCCGCGTCTGGACGCTCGCGTATGGAGTTGAGCTTTTCGGCGATGTCGCGTCTCGCCGGAGCGGGCTTGACTTGAGCCATGACACGGACACACGCATCTACGGATCATCCGGCTGCCGCCCTCCTCATCGGGGGGAACGGCAAGACCGGGCGGCGGGTAGCGGAAAAGCTCCGGGCCCAGGGACGTCCCGTGCGGATCGGATCGCGGACCGGGGCCCCCGCCTTCGACTGGAACGTACCCGGGACCTGGGGACCGGCACTGGAGGGCGTCGACCGGGTGTACGTGACCTACCACCCGGACCTCGGCTTTCCCGGGGCCGCCGAGCAGGTCGGGGCGTTCTCGGAGGCGGCCGTGGCCGCCGGGGCGGGCCGGCTGGTCCTGCTGTCCGGCCGGGGCGAGGAGGCCGCTCGGCGTGCGGAGGAGCGCCTGAAGGCGTCCGGCGCCGAGTGGACGGTCGTCAGGGCCAGCTGGTTCAACCAGAACTTCGACGAGGACTTCTTCCTGGAGCCCGTACGGGCCGGGGAGATCGCCCTGCCGACGGCGGACGCAGTCGAGGCCTTCATCGACACCGACGACATCGCCGACGTGGTGGTGGCCGCGCTCACCGACGACCGGCACGTCGGTCGGACGTACGAGCTGTCCGGGCCGCGGCTGATCAGCTTCGCCGACGTCGCCGCCGAGCTGTCGAAGGCGACGGGGCGCGAGATCGCGTATGTACCCGTCTCGGACGCGGAGTACCGGGCGGTGCTCCGCGCGAACGGCCTGCCGCAGGAGTTCGCCGACCTGTTCGCGCAGATCCTCGACGGGCGCAACGCGCACCTGGTGCACGGGGTGGAGGAGGTGCTCGGCCGGAAGCCGAAGGACTTCGCCGACTACGCGCGCGAGGCGGCGGCGAGCGGTGTCTGGGAGGTTTGAGTCTCCGGCACGGGCCGGGCTCGCGGGGGAGGATGGGGCCATGGACACGCTGACCGGTCTCCTCGAAGGCCCCAAGGCCCGGGGTGCCTTCCTCCTCAAGACCGTCTTCAACCCGCCCTGGGCGGTACGGATCGAGGACCGGGCCCCGCTGTCGGTGGCCACGATGGTGCACGGAGCGAGCTGGCTGCTCCCCGAAGGCGGCGAACCGGTACGGATCGGCCCCGGGGACGTGGCCGTCATACGGGGACCGGAGCCGTACACGATCGCCGACTCCCCGGACACGCCGGTGCAGATCAGTGTGGACCCGGACCAGCGGTGCAGCACCGAGGGGGGCGAGGACGTCACCGAGAGCATGGCGCTGGGCGTGCGCACGTGGGGCGCGGAGTTCCGGCAGCCCGGGTCGGCGGTGATGCTGAGCGGCACGTACCAGGCGCCCAACGAGATCGGCCGCCGGCTGCTGGGCGCGCTGCCGACGGTCGTGGTCCGGTCGGCGGCGGCCGCGGACGCCACGCTGATCGGGCTGCTCGCCTCGGAGATCTCCCGGGACGAGCCGGGCCAGGAGCTGGTCCTGGACCGGCTGTTGGACCTGCTGCTGATCGGGGTGCTGCGCACGTGGCTCGCGGATCCCGGCTCGGGGGCGCCGGGCTGGTACCGGGCGCAGGGCGATCCGGTGGTCGGCCGGGCGCTGCGGCTGCTGCACGAGAACCCGGCCCACGGCTGGAGCGTGGAGGAGCTCGCCCACAAGGCCGGGGTCTCGCGGGCCTCGCTGGCGCGGCGGTTCACGGAGCTGGTGGGGGAGCCGCCGATGGCGTACCTGACGGGGTGGCGGCTGGCGCTGGCCGCCGATCTGCTGCGGGAGCCGGACGCCACGGTGGCGACGGTGGCCCGGCGGGTGGGGTACGGGTCGGCGTTCGCGCTGTCGACGGCCTTCAAGCGGGTGCGGGGCGTGAGTCCGCAGGAGTTCCGTACGGGGGCGGCGGCCGCGCCGGCCCGGTCGGCGGACGCCGTCGCCGCCGGGCCTTCGCGCACGGTGGTCCTGCCGGGTACGGCTCAAGCCGGCGGGAGGTCCAGTACCGCTACGGTCTGGCCGCCGCTCAGCTCGCCGGTGAGCCGGAAGCCCAGGCCCAGGTAGAACGGCTCGGGCGTGCCGGGGCCGGGCTCCCATGTCACGTACGCCCGGTCGGCGCCGCGGCGGCGGAGCTCGGCGGTGACGGCCTGCACCGCGAAGCGGCCGTAGCCCTTGGCCTGGTGGGCGGCGGAGACGTTCAGGCGCCAGATGCCCGAGCGGATGTCGGCCGGGTCGCGCTCCGGGTCCCAGGCGATGTCGACGAAGGCCATGACGAAGCCGACCACCTCGTCGCCGTCGACGACGGCTCGCGCCCACGCGGTGTCCCCGTGGACGTAGGCCTCGGCGAGGGACTTGACGACGGGGGAGACCAGATGGTCCTGGTCGGGCCGTACCCGGACCGCGCACACCGCATCGAAGTTGGCTGCGGTGACCGGCTCCAGGCGGAGTGCGGAGGTGCTCATGGCCGCACCCTAACCGAGGGCGCGTCCCGCGCGGACGGCGGATGTTCCGAGAGGGAACCGACAGCGGAGAAAAGGAGCTTCACATGCGGACGGACATCGCCGCCGACGGCGGCAGCCGGATCGCCACCGCCCTGCTCATGGTCTCGACCGTGCTCGTGGGCCTGATGGCGGGCCTCTTCTTCGCCTTCGACGTCTCGGTGATGCCGGGGCTGGCGCGCGGCGACGACCGGACGTACGTCACCGCGATGCAGAACATCAACGCGGTCATCGACGGCAACGCGCTGTTCGGCGCGGTCTTCGTGGTGGCCCCGCTCGCCGCCGTCGCCTCGGCGGCCGTGGAACTGCGCAGGGGGCGGCGCGGGGTCGCGGTGTGGGTGGGGGCGGCGGCCGTGCTGTACCTCCTCGTCCTGGTGATCACCTTCACCGTGAACATCCCGCTGAACAACGACCTCGCGGACGCGGGCGACGCGGCCCGGATCGCCGACTCCTCGATCGTGGACCGGTTCAAGGGCACCTGGGTCGCCGCGAACATCGTGCGTACGCTCTGCTGTACGGCGGCGCTGACCGCCCTCGTCCGGGCGCTGGTGCTGTACGGGCGGGGCCACCGCCCGGTGACGGAGCCGCAGGGACCGCGCGTCAGAGGCGGCCACTGAGGACCAGGGCCCAGGCCAGGCAGCCGAGGGCGATCGTGCACAGCAGCGTCCGCCAGTGGTTGGCCCGCACCCAGCGGGACTCGAAGGCCCGGCGGACGGCGGCCGGGTCGGCGATGCGCTCGACGGGGCCGGCCCGGTCCAGGGCGTTGTTGAGCGGGACGTTGACCCGGCCCGTCACCGCGAGCTGGAGGACGTACGCGACGAGCGCGGCGATCAGCGGCGGCGCCACGGAGCCCGCGCCCGAGGCGAGGTGCAGGACCAGCGCGAGGGCCGTCAGCAGCAGGGAGCCGAGGAAGACGGTCATGAACAGGCCGTTGACGATGGCGACGTTGACGCGCTGCATCACCAGGATGAGCGTACTGTCGTCCGAGCGCCGCAGCGCCGGCATCACGGACACGTCGAAGGCGAAGAACAGGCCCGCCGTCAGGCCCACGAGCACGGTCGCGGCGACGAGTACGACGAGTCGTGCGGTGTCCACGTCCTGTGCCCCCTGCTGAATCGGATCGGCTGCGCGCGGTCGTCCACGGGTCAGCCGATCGTAGGGGCACCCGGGGTGTCCGGGGTGGAGGGCGCTTCGGAAAAGTGCGCGTGTGCGTACAGACTCCGCCCGGAAGCGACCGGTGCTCGCGGACCTGATGGCACCATGCACGTGCCGTCGTCTACGCACCCGCACTCCCCGGAGGACACACGTGAAGGACTCGAAGGACACGCTGGAAGCACTGCGGGCCGAGATCGAGCGCCGCAACCCCGCGCAGCCGGAGTTCCACCAGGCGGTGCGGGAGGTCCTGGAGACCCTGGCGCCCGTCTTCGCCGCGCGGCCCGAGTACGCGGATCCGGCGGTGGCCCTGGTGGAGCGGCTGACGGAGCCGGAGCGGCAGATCGTGTTCCGGGTGCCGTGGCAGGACGACCGGGGCCGGGTCCACGTCAACCGCGGCTACCGCGTCGAGTTCAACAGTGCGCTGGGCCCGTACAAGGGCGGTCTCCGCTTCCACCCCTCCGTGGACATCGGGGTGGTGAAGTTCCTGGGCTTCGAGCAGATCTTCAAGAACGCGCTGACGGGGCTGGGGATCGGCGGCGGCAAGGGCGGCAGCGACTTCGACCCGCGCGGCCGCTCGGACGCCGAGGTCATGCGGTTCTGCCAGTCGTTCATGACCGAGCTGCACCGGCACATCGGTGAGCACACCGACGTGCCCGCGGGTGACATCGGCGTCGGCGGCCGTGAGATCGGCTACCTGTTCGGCCAGTACCGGCGCATCACCAACCGCTGGGAGGCCGGCGTGCTGACCGGCAAGGGGGCCGGCTGGGGCGGCTCCGCGATCCGGCCGCAGGCCACCGGCTACGGCAGCGTCCTGTTCGCCGCCGAGATGCTGAAGGTACGGGGCGAGTCGCTGGACGGCCTGTCGGCGGTGGTCTCCGGCTCGGGCAATGTCGCGCTGTACACGATCGAGAAGCTCCAGCAGCTCGGTGCGAACCCGCTGACCTGCTCGGACTCCCAGGGCTACGTCGTCGACGACAAGGGCATCGACCTCGCGCTGCTGAAGCAGGTCAAGGAGGTCGAGCGCGGGCGGGTGAGCGAGTACGCGCAGCGGCGCGGCTCCTCGGCGCGGTACGTGCGGGGCGGGCGGGTCTGGGAGGTCCCGGCGGACGTGGCCTTCCCGTCCGCCACGCACAACGAACTGGACGGCCAGGACGCCCGTACGCTCATCGCGAGCGGCGTCAAGGCGGTCTCCGAGGGCGCCAACATGCCCACCACCCCGCAGGCGGTACGGATCCTGCAGGAGGCCGGGGTAGCGTTCGGGCCCGGCAAGGCCGCCAACGCGGGCGGGGTCGCCGTCAGCGCCCTGGAGATGAGCCAGAACGCCGCCCGCACCGCCTGGAGCGCGCAGCGCGTGGAGGACGAACTCGCGGGCATCATGCGCTCGATCCACGCGGTGGCGTACGAGACCGCCGAGCGGTACGGGGCGCCGGGCGACTACGTGACGGGCGCCAACATCGCCGGTTTCGAGCGGGTCGCCGACGCGATGCTCGCCCAGGGCGTCATCTGAGCGACGGGCCGACACGCGGGCGGTGGGTCCGGGGCTCCGGCTCCGGACGCCGCTCCCCGAGCCCCTGTGGGGCAGCTGGGCCGTAGCCTGGGGCCGAGCTGCCGGAGTGACCACCGAGGGGGACGTGACCGTGCTGACGGCGTTGGACGGGGTGTACGGGGATCGGAAGGACGCGGTCTCCGTCGCGGGGCGGAGCGCCTCGTACGAGGAACTGCTGGGTGCGGCGCGGGCGGTGGCCGCCGACGTGGCCGGGGCGAAGTCCTTCGCGGTGACCGCGACGGCCTCCCTGGAGACCGTCGCCGCCGCGGTCGGGGGGCTGCTGGCCGGGGTGCCGTTCGTACCGCTGCCGCCCGACGCCGGGCCCGCGGAGCGCGAGCACATCCTGCGGGACTCCGGGGCCGAGGTCGTGGAGGTGGACTTCGCCCGGCGCTCCGACTGGACCGGGCGCGCGGCCGCGCCCGAGGACCCGGCGCTGGTGCTGTACACCTCCGGGACCACGGGTGCGCCCAAGGGCGTGGTCCTGACCGGCGCGGCCCTCGCCGCCGACCTCGACGCGCTGGCCGGCGCCTGGCAGTGGAGCGCCGAGGACACCCTCGTGCACGGGCTGCCCCTCTTCCACGTGCACGGGCTCGTGCTCGGCGTGCTCGGGGCCCTGCGCACCGGCAGCCGCCTCGTGCACACCGGGCGCCCGACGCCGCAGGCGTACGCGGACTCGGGCGGAAGCCTGTACTTCGGGGTGCCGACCGTGTGGTCCCGCATCGCCGCGGACCCGGAGGCCGCGGGCGCGCTGTCCGGGGCCCGGCTGCTGGTCTCGGGCAGCGCGGCGCTGCCCGCGCCCGTGTTCCGGGACCTGGAGCGGCTGACCGGGCTGCGGCCGGTGGAGCGGTACGGGATGACGGAGACGCTGATCACGGTCAGCGGGCGGGCGGGCGGCGAGGTCCGGCCCGGTACGGTCGGCACCCCGCTGCCGGGGATCCGTACGCGCATCGCGGCCGAGCCGGGCGCCGGGATCGGGGAACTCCAGCTGACCGGCCCGACGCTGTTCGCCGGCTACCTGGGCCGCCCGGAGGCCACGGCGGCCGCGTACACCGAGGACGGGTGGTTCCGTACGGGCGACATCGCGGCCGTGGACGAGGCGGACGGCGTGCACCGGATCGTGGGGCGGGCCTCCATCGACATGATCAAGACGGGCGGGTACCGGGTCGGCGCCGGCGAGATCGAGAACGCGCTGCTGGACCATCCCGCGGTGAGCGAGGCGGCGGTGGTGGGGGTCCCGGACGCGGACCTGGGGCAGCGGATCGTGGCGTTCGTGGTGGCGCAGGGAGTGACGGGGGAGGACCTCACGGACTTCGTCGCCGCGCACCTGTCCGCGCACAAGCGGCCGCGGGAGGTGCGGTTCGTGGCGGCCATCCCGCGCAACGCGATGGGCAAGCCGCAGAAGAAGCTGCTGCTGACGGGGGAGTACGGACCGCAGGCGGGCTGAGGGGACGGTAGCGCCATGTGGCGCCATGTGGCGCCACGTGACGCCATTCGGTGCCACATGGCGCCCCCATAAGTGCGTCTGTGGGTGCTGGATCCTTCCGACCTGAGGAATTACTCCGGTGTTTGCGCAGTTGGGAGCCAGTTCCTGGAGTCTGGCGCCATCGATGGTGCCATGAAGGCTTGCAAGTGGTGCCATCGTGGTGCCATTATTGGGTCATGGACCTCACGCCCTATGTCGACAACCTTCGCCGCGAGCTCGCGGTGGCCGCCGAAGCCGGTGGGGAGGAAGCGCGCAACCTGGCCGATCGCCTCACGGCTCCGCTGGAGTCGGCGACCCGGCTGACCATGCTCAACGTGCTGTCCGCCGCGATGGACGAGATCACCCGCGAGCTCGCGCCCGGTTCGGTCGACGTACGGCTGCGCGGGCTGGACCCGGACTTCGTGGTGACGCTGCCGCCCGCGGAGGGCGGCGCCCCCGCCGGGCCGGCCGCGCCGTTCGAGCCGCTCCCGGCCCCGGCCCCGGTCGTGGCCGACGGGGACGAGGGCAGCACCGCCCGGGTCAACCTGCGCCTGCCGGCCCACCTCAAGGCGCGCGCCGAGGAGGCCGCGAACCGCGAGGGCCTGTCCGTCAACGCCTGGCTGGTGCGGGCCGTGTCGGCAGCGGTCGACGGCGGCGCCCGGCCGCGCCCGGCGGAGAAGGCCAAGAGCGTCGGACAGAGCATCACCGGCTGGGTGCGCTAGCTCAAAGCCCGCCCGCACACACACGTACGCACGCACGCAATAGCCACCACTTCATCCCACTGACCCAAGAGGACGGGACAGCCATGCCTTCTTTCGACACTCCCGAACCGATCTCGGCCACGGCGCGCGTGGAGGCCGGTTCCATCCAGTTCGTCGCCGGAGAGCGCACCGACACCGTCGTCGACGTGCGCCCCCGCGACCCGAAGAAGGACCTGGACGTGCGGACGGCCCAGCAGACCGAGGTCGCCTGCTCGGGTGGCGAACTGACCGTCAGGACGCCCAAGTCCAACATGTTCGGCCGCACGGGAGTCGTCGACGTGACCGTCGAACTGCCCGCGGGCTCGCGCATCGACATGACCGGCTCCTGGACCCAGGTGTTCGGCGAGGGCCGGCTCGGCGAGGTCCGCGTGAAGACCTCGTCCGGCGACGTACGCCTCGACACCACCGGCCCGCTGCACCTGAAGGCCTCGCACGGGTCCATCACCGTCGACCGGGTCGAGGGACCGGCCGAGATCACCACCAGCTCCGGCAGCCTGCGCGTCGGCCTCGTCGACGGGCCGGCCGTCCTGAAGAACTCGCACGGCACCACGACCGTCGGCGCCGCGATCGGCGAGCTGCGGGTGAGCGGCGCCAACGGGGACATCGAGATCCGGCGGGCCGAGGACTCGGTCACCGCCACCACCGCCCACGGCACGCTGCGCGTCGGCGAAGTGGTCCGCGGGACCGTCCAGTTGGAGACGTCGTACGGAGCCATCGAGGTCGGCGTCCGCGAGGGCACGGCCGCCTGGCTCGACGTCACCTCCACCTCCGGCCAGGTCCGCAACGGGCTGACCCCGTCCGAGAGCCCCGAGGGCGGCGAGGAGACCGTCCAGGTCCGCGCCCGTACCCGGCACGGCAACATCGACGTCCGCCGCGCCCAGGCCTGAGCACCGGACACCCCGCCCCTCTTCAGTTCATCTTCCCGAGCCTTCGAAATGGAGGGCCTCATGCCTTCTTCTGTCATGCCCACGCCAAGGCAGGCCGGCGGTCACGCGTCGCCCGCCGCCGTTTCCACCACCGGTCTGCGCAAGTCGTACGGCGACAAGACCGTCCTCGACGGAGTCGACCTGCACATCCCGGCCGGGTCCGTGTTCGCGCTGCTGGGGCCCAACGGAGCCGGCAAGACCACCGTCGTGAAGATCCTCTCGACGCTCATCTCCGCCGACGGCGGGCAGGCCCGGGTCGCGGGCCACGACATCGCCACGGCGCCGGACGCGGTGCGCGCCGCGATCGGCGTCACCGGGCAGTTCTCCGCCGTCGACGGGCTGATCACCGGTGAGGAGAACATGCTCCTCATGGCGGACCTGCACCACCTCCCCCGCAGCGAGGGGCGGCGTGTGGCGGCCGAGCTGCTGGAGCGCTTCGACCTGGTGGCGGCGGCGAAGAAGCCGGCGTCCACGTACTCGGGCGGCATGAAGCGCCGCCTCGACATCGCCATGACGCTGGTGGGCGACCCGCGGATCATCTTCCTCGACGAGCCGACCACCGGCCTCGACCCGCGCAGCCGCCACAACATGTGGCAGATCATCCGCGAGCTGGTCACGGGCGGCGTCACCGTCTTCCTCACCACGCAGTACCTGGAGGAGGCGGACGAGCTCGCCGACCGCATCGCCGTGCTCAACGACGGCAGGATCGCGGCCGAGGGCACGGCGGAAGAGCTCAAGCGGCTGATCCCCGGCGGGCACGTCCGGCTCCGCTTCTGCGACCCGGCCGCGTACCAGAACGCCGCCGCCGCGCTGCGCGAGGCCACCCGGGACGACGAGGCGCTGTCGCTGCAGATCCCCAGTGACGGCAGCCAGCGCGAGCTGCGCTCCCTCCTCGACTGGCTGGACTCCGCCGGCATCGAGGCGGACGAGCTGACCGTGCACACCCCCGACCTCGACGACGTGTTCTTCGCCCTGACCGGCGGCGACAAGGGCGACCAGAGCAACCACAGGAACCACAGGAACCAGAGCAACCAGAGCACCGAGACCAAGGAGACTTCCCGATGAGCTCGCTCGCCCTCGCCGTCCGCGACTCGTCCACGATGCTGCGCCGCAACCTCCTGCACGCACGGCGCTATCCGTCCATGACGCTGAACCTGCTGCTGACGCCGATCATGCTGCTGCTGCTCTTCGTCTACGTCTTCGGCGACGTGATGAGCGCCGGCATGGGCGGCGGCGCCGACCGCTCCGCGTACATCGCCTACCTGGTGCCGGGCCTCCTGCTGATGACCGTCGGCTCCACCACCATCGGCACCGCCGTGTCCGTCTCCAACGACATGACCGAGGGCATCATCGCCCGCTTCCGCACGATGGCGATCCACCGCGGCTCGGTGCTCGTCGGGCACGTCGTCGGCAGCGTGCTGCAGTCGGTCGTCAGCGTGGTCCTGGTGGGGGCCGTGGGCGTGGCCATCGGCTTCCGCTCCGTGGACGCCACGGCCCTGGAATGGCTCGCGGCGTTCGGGCTCCTGACGATGTTCGCCCTGGCCCTCACCTGGATCGCGGTCGGGATGGGCATGGTGAGCCCGAACGCCGAGGCGGCCAGCAACAACGCGATGCCGCTGATCTTCCTCCCGCTCATCTCCAGCGCGTTCGTCCCGGTGGACGCGATGCCGGGCTGGTTCCGGCCGATCGCCGAGTACCAGCCGTTCACGCCGGCCATCGAGACCCTGCGCGGGCTGCTGCTCGGCACCGAGATCGGCGTCAACGGGTGGCTGGCGCTCGGCTGGTGCCTCGCGCTCACCCTGCTCGGCTACTTCTGGTCGAAGGCGGTCTTCGCCCGGGACCCGAAGTAGCCGGGAAACCGGCCCGGCCCAGCCGGGCCGCTCCGGGGCGGCGTACTCCGACACCACGTCGGGGTGCGCCGCCCCTGCGCGTCGTTCCAGTCGCTGCTCGTTTCCCGCCGGAGCGGGGCTCCAGACACGCTCAAGACGGCCCGGAGCGCGCCGGGCGGGGGGCAGCGACTGAGGAAAAGCGACTGAGCGACTCTTCGGTCGCTCTCAGAGCGAAAGAGAAAGCCCAGGTCAGATGGTGTGGCCAGGGGAAACAGCGACTGAAGCGACTCAGGGCCCGGGTATATGGAGACATTGGCGTGCGCGTTGCGCATGCGCGTGTGCGCGTCATATATAGGGGTCTTGAGTCGCTTCAGTCGCTGTTTTGCCTTGCGCAAGGCTGTGACCTGGTGTTCTGTGAGCGACTCACCGAGCGACCGAACGAGACTGAGTCGCTGTGCGTTCAGTCGCTCGGTCGCTGGGGCTCCTCGTGGAGACGTACACGTGTTCTGGCTCATATGCCTCTCGCCTCCTGGTGGTTTCGCTAATCTGTTTGTCGGGCGTTGAGTCGCTTCAGTCGCTGATGGGGGAAGTGAATGGCAGCTGAGCTGCGGGTTTCGCGCAGCGACCCAAGGCGGTTCACGAGAGCTGCCGCGGTCGTGCCGCAGCCTCTGACGACCGGCATGTGGTGCGCGCGCCAGGGGTGGCCGGTTCACCCCCTTGCGCCGGGCCGCAAGACGCCTGTGGGCAACTGCGAGTCGTGCCGCGTTCCGGGCCACGACCGCGGAGCCTGCGCGTGCCTGCGGGCGGGCCGCTGGTGCCACGGGTTCCACGCCGCCACCCTCGACCGCGACCGGATCCGCCAGTGGTGGGGCGCGCGTCCCGATCTCGGGGTCGGCGTCGCCACTGGTCCGGCGGGGCTCGTCGTCATCGACATCGACGCGCACGCCCGCGAACTCCCCGGGCGCGAGCGGCTGCTGCCGGGCATACCCATCGCCGACACCGTCGACCTGACCGGGCTGGCCAACGGGTTCCACACCCTGGGCGTGCTGGCGGCGTTACGCGGAGCCACGAGCCCGGCGGACGACGAGACCACCATGCGCGTACGGACCCCGTCGGGGGGCCTGCACGTCTGGTACCGCAACGAGGGCGGTCTGCGCTGGCAGTGCTCCGCCGGGTCGGGCAGCGGCCGGGCGCTGGCCTGGCAGGTCGACGTACGGGCCAACGGCGGGTACGTCGTGGCTCCGGGGACCGTGACCCCCGCCGGGGTCTACCGGCCGCTGGGAGCCGTACGCGGGCCTGCGCCGCTGCCGGGCTGGCTCGCGGGAGAGCTGGAGCGCACCGGGCACCTGCCCGCCGAGGCCCTTCCCGGGCCCCGGCCCGTGCCGCCGCGGGCCCGGCAGGCCGTCATCGCGGCGGGCGGGGGACGAGCGGCGTCGGACCGGGTGCTCGCGGGAGTGCTGGCCGAGGTGGCCGGCTGCGCGGCGGTACCCGAAGGGGCGGCGTTCTCGGAGAAGTTGAACCGCGCGGCCTACACCGCCGGGGGACTCGTCGCCGCCGGGCACCTCGCCGAGGCCGAGGCCCTGCGGGCCCTGGAGGACGCGGCCGAGCTGGCCCGCCCCGGGCAGGAGGGCCGCTGCCGCGCCATCATCCGCGGCGGGCTCAGTGCGGGCCTGGCGCGCCCGCTGGCCCTCCGGGGCCGCGTGTGAGGCCGCATGTGAGGCCGGAAAGCGACAGCATGCTGACCGGTTTCGACGAACAGCCCGGTTTCGACGTACAGGCCGTCGCGGCGCAGATCCTCGCACAGCCCGTACCGGCGCCCCGCGCCCCCCAGGAGTGCCTGGAGCCCTCCGCGTACGCGCCCGGCCGGGAGACGGCCGACGGCGGCCCCGCAGAGGCCCTGGAGCCCCTGGGCGCCCTGGCGGTGGCCGCGGCGGGCGGCGAGGCGACGGCCGAGGGACTGCTGCCCGACACGCTCACCGACCGCGGCAACGCCAAACTGTTCGTCAAGCTCTACCGCAACGACTACCGGCACGTCCCGGGCATCGGCTGGTACCGCTGGGACGGCACGCGCTGGCAGATCGACGAGGACGACACCGTCATGTGGTCCGCGGGCGACCTGGCCGAGTCCATGGCGACCACCGACCCGCGCGACGTCCATCCCGCGACCGCGCTCCAGCAGCACCGCCGCCGCGCGCTCAGCACCAGCGGGATGAACGCCATGCTCACCCAGGCGAAGTCCGCCCCGGGGATGGTGCTCAACGCCGCCCGCCTGGACGCCGACCCGTACGCGCTGTGCACGCCGGCCGGTGTCGTGGACCTGCGGACCGGCCGCGTCCGACCCGCCGAGCCCACGAAGGACTTCCACTCCCGCTCCACGTCGGCGGCCCCGCGGCAGATGCCCACGCCCCGCTGGAACCGCTTCCTGACCGACACGTTCGGCGAGGGGCCCGAGGGCGCGGAGATGATCGACTTCCTCCAGCTGCTGCTCGGCTACTCCGTCACCGGCGACGTCGGCGCCCAGGTCATGCCGTTCCTGTTCGGCTCCGGCAAGAACGGCAAGTCCGTCCTGCTGGACGTCCTGATGAAGCTGCTCGGGGACTACGCGGACGCCGCGCCCCCCGGGTTCCTGATGTCGCGCCCGTACGAGGGGCACCCGACCGACCTCGCCGAACTCCACGGCCGCCGCGTCATCGTGTGCAGCGAGGTCAAGCCGGGCGACCGTTTCGACGAGGCCCGGGTCAAACTGCTCACCGGCGGCGACCGCATCAAGGCGCGCCGCATGCGGCAGGACTTCTTCAGCTTCGAGCCGACGCACAAGATGTGGCTGCTGGGCAACCACCGGCCCGAGGTCGGCACCGGCGGTTTCGCGTTCTGGCGGCGCATGCGGCTGATCCCGTTCGAGCGGGTCGTCTCCGACGACCGCAAGATCGACAACCTGGCGGACGTGCTCGTCACCCAGGAGGGCCCGGGCATCCTCAACTGGCTGATCGACGGCGCCCGTCGCTACCTCGGCGGCGACCGCGACCTCACGGGACCGGAGCGGGTCCGCATCGCGACGACGGCGTACGCGGAGACCGAGGACCACACCGGGCGCTTCATCGGCGAGACCTGCCGGCTGGAGGCCGATCTGCGGGCGGAACAGGCGCAGCTCTACGCGGCCTACAGGCGCTGGTGCCAGAATGAGGGCGCTCCGGCGATCTCGTCCCGGGCCTTCGCGGCGAGGGTGCGCGAATCGGTGGGACTGGCCTCGCCGAAGGAAATGATCCTGTCCAACCAGCGCAAGTACTACCCGGGCATCGGCCTGCTCGCGGACGAGGAGAGAGTGTGAGCGCCCTCATCGCAGAAGACGAGCTCGTCCACGAGGTGGACCTCGTCTGGCTGGAGGACATCAGCCGGCTCGACTACGTCCGCCAGAGCCTGGACCGGCTGCCGACGCGGCGCGGACGGCCCGCGTACCACCGCGACGGGCGGATGGTCGGGTACGCGCTGCTGGGGCCGAAGGCGAAGCCCTCGCGCTCCTCCGGCACGTTCCGGCGGCGGGTGTTCTGGCTGCTGCCCCACGACCGGGACACCGCCCCGGAGGGGCTGTACGCGACCGGGGCGCCGGCGGAGGCCGTGGACGCGCGGACGCTGGCGCCGGGCAAGAAGGGGCGCAAGACGGAGCGTTCGGAGGGCGGCCCGATGTCCTCGGCGGTGCGCGGACTGCTTCCGTAGCAGGGGCGGCGGATAGCCCAGTGGTCCCCGTTCCTCCTTGGAAAAGAAACAGGACACCCGGTATATTTCCGCGCCTGAGGGGTCGTCAACGGGGAGGCAGTCGCTGTGCAGGTGGAACGTGGGGCGCGGGCGCAGGTCGCTGTGGTGGGAGGCGGGCCCGTCGGAATGCTCGTGGCGGCCGAGTTGGCCGCGTTCGGAGTCGACACGGTGCTCCTCGAATCCCGCTCCGGCGTGTCCGAC
Organism: Streptomyces sp. NPDC051109; assembly: GCF_044455885.1. Lineage (NCBI taxonomy): Bacteria > Bacillati > Actinomycetota > Actinomycetes > Kitasatosporales > Streptomycetaceae > Streptomyces > Streptomyces sp. NPDC051109. Next base: position 87,021 of record NZ_JBITFF010000018.1, on the reverse strand, counting down.
CGGCCCAAGGCGACCACGCTGCACGCCCGGGCCGTGCAGTGCCTGGCCCGACGCGGCCACCTGCCCGCGCCGGCCGCCCCGTATGCCGCCGCCCGGGGCGGCCGGGCCGCAAGCCCCTTCCACTTCGCCGGGCTGTCCGGCCTGTTCATCACCGCTCCCGAGAGCGAGCCGGAGCCGATCCTCAAGTGCCCCCAGGCGCGGCTGGAGCGGGAGTTCGAGGAGCGGGCGCGGGCCGCGGGCGCGCGGATCCTGCGCGAGCACCGGGTCACGGGGCTGGTCCGGGAGGCGGACGGCGTGCGGATCGAGGCCGAGGGGCCGCACGGGCCGGTCGCGTACGAGGTGGGGTACGTGGTGGGGGCGGACGGTGCGCGCAGTACGGTCCGCGATCACGCGGGCATCGGCTCCGAGACTCATCCGGCGACCATCTCCGCGCTGATGGGCGCGGTCCGGCTCGCCGAACCGGACGCACTGCCCGCGGGCTGGCACCGGACCCCGCGCGGCTGGATCGTGGCCAAGGGCGACGACGAGGGGAGGACGCACCTGCGGACGCTCAACTGCGCCGGGGCGCACGCCGACCGGCACCTGCCGCCCACGCTGGAGGAACTGCGCGCGGAGGTGTCCTGGATCGCCGGACGGGAGGTCGCGATGGACGAGCCGCGCTGGCTCGGCCGGTTCAGCGATTTCGCCCGGCTGGCCCGGACCTTCCGCGAGGGGCGGGTCTTCCTGGTGGGGGACGCGGCGCACGTGCATTTCCCGATCGGCGGGCAGGGCCTGAGCACCGGGGTCCTCGACGCCCTCAACCTGGCCTGGAAGCTGGCGCTCGCGGTGCGCGGGGAGGCGGGCCCGGAGCTGCTCGGCACCTACGACGCCGAGCGCAGGCCGGTAGCCCGGCGGGTCATCGAGAACACCCGGGCCCAGCTCGCGCTGATGCGGCCGGGCCCCGAACTCGACGCCCTGCGCGGGGTGTTCTCGGGGCTGCTGGCGCAGGACGGCGCCCAGGGGCATCTCGGCGGGCTCATCAGTGCGCAGGACACCGTGCTCCCGGCGGTGCTCCCGGCGCAGCCCGGGCCTTCCTGCCCGAGCGCAGGAACGTTTCTGTACAACGCCGTGCTGACCACCTCGACCGGCGAGACGGACGTCATCCGGCTGCTCCAGGGCGGCCGGCCGCTGCTGCTGCTCCTCGGGGACAAGGGCGCCGTCCACCGCGAGGAGGCGCGGGGCTGGGAGGGGATCGTGCGCGTGGTGCACGCCCGGCCCACGCCCGACGTGCCGTACGAGGCCCTGCTGGTGCGCCCCGACGGGTACATCGCGTGGGCACCGGGAGGCGCGGACCTGGGCGCCGCGCTGTCGGTGTACTTCGCCGCGAGCGCCCGGACGGGGTGCGCGTGACGGAGCGGGGGCCGGCGATCCGCCGGCCCGGTCCGGCGGACTGCGGACGCCGGGCCTCAGCCCGCGGTGGCGAGCGCCTGGTCGTCCGCCGTCTTGCGGGCCTCGGCGTAGACCGCGGCCCCGCGGGTCTCGGCGAGGTCGAGCGAGGCGAGGACGGAGGGCACCACGACACTGGGCAGCAGGTGCCGCATCAGGGCCGAGACCCTGGCGACCAAGTCACCGTAGTCGCAGATGGCCTGGGACATGGACTGGATGCCGGCGAACGAGCCCACGATGACGTCCGCGGTCTCGGGCACGACGACGTGCGGCAGCAGCTCGCCCTGGGCCTGCGCCTTCTCCAGCAGCGTGCAGCCGACCTCGGCCCAGCGCACGAACGGGCCGCTGCGGTCGAGGCCCTGCGCCAACTGGTCCATGGACAGCCGTACGCCGGCGCGCACCATGGAGTCGGTCTGCAGGCGGTGGGCGTGCAGCATGACCACGTCCACGATCTCCTGCACCTTGGAGGCGCGTTCGGGGACCATGAGCTGCTGGTCCTGTTCGGCGAGCACCCCCTGGGCCAGGTCTTCCTTCGACTGGAAGTGGAAGTAGAGCGCGCCCTTGGTCACTCCGGCCGTGCCGAGGATCTGGGAGATCGTGGCGGCTTGGTAGCCGTGCTCCTCGAAGACCCTGGCCGCTGCGGAAAGGATCGCCTGCCGTGTACGGACGGCCCGGACTTGCTCAGCCACTGTGCCTCCTCCCTTCCTCGGGGGTGTTCCCGTGTGGGCCACAAAAAAACCGCCCAGTTCGTATCTTACAGCGAGTGACGCGCATCGGTCGCAGGCGGCCGAAGAAGAACGTCACCTCAGGGAGGAAAGCCCATGATTCTCGTCACTGGTGCCACCGGGACGGTCGGCCGTGCACTGGTCGGCCGACTCCCCGCGGGCGTGCCGGTCCGTGTTCTGGCGCGTGAGCCGGCCCGTGTCACGGGCGCGCCCGCCGCGGCCGAGATCGTCCGCGCGGATTACGGTGATCCGCGCTCGCTCGCGCGCGCCCTCGACGGGGTGGGCTCCGCCTTCCTGGTGACCAGCCGTGTCGGGGACGACGACGAGCGCTTCGTACGGGCGGCGCTGGCGGCCGGGGTGCGGCACGTGGTGAAGCTGTCGGCGGCGGCGGTCACGGACCGGCGGGCGGATGACGCGATCACCCGGTGGCAGCGGACGACCGAGGACCTGCTGCGCGGCTCCGGGATGGACTGGACCCTGCTGCGCCCGCGCGCGTTCATGTCCAACGCCCTGTCCTGGGCGCGGTCCGTCCGGTCGGACGGTGTGGTGCGCGCCCTGTACGGGGGGTCGATCAACGCGTGCGTCGATCCGCGCGACGTCGCGGAGGTGGCGGCACGCGTCCTCACCGAGGAGGGGCACACGGGGCGGGCCTACACGCTGACCGGGCCGCGGGCGATCAGCGCGGTCGAACAGACGGCCCAGCTCGCCGAGCTGCTGGGCCGTCCGCTGCGTTTCGAGGAACTCGGTCCGCAGCAGGCGCGAACCGCGCTGGCCGCGCGCTATCCGCAGGAACTCGCCGAGGCGATCCTGGCCGGTGCCGAGCGCCAGTGTGCGGGGGCGAAGGCCGGGGTGGATGTGACGGTCCCCGCGCTGCTGGGCCGTCCCGCGGGCACCTTCCGCGGGTGGGCCGAGGCACATCTGAGTGCCTTCTCGTCCCCGTGAAGGTGCCCTGCGGTGGTGCGCCTTCCCGTCCGCCGCCGGTCAGAGGCCGTGCTCTCCCGCGGTCACGGTGGCCCTGAACACCATGACGCCGTCCTGGTGCCCGGTCACCAGCACCGTCTCCTCGCCGTCGGGACCCCCGGGGAGCCGGTGCGCCTCGATCATGCAGGGCGAGTCGAGTTCGGCGTACCGCTTGAACTCGGCGGCGATGCTCAGCGGGAGGTACGAGGACCGCCCCAGTGCTGAGGCCGTTGCCTGCCGGGCCGCCTCGAGCAGCACCATGCCCGGTACGTGGTCCACCGCGTGCTCGAACAGTATGGGGTGGCGCGTGTCCACCCTCAGCTGCCAGCGGTCGGTCTCGCCCGTGGGGGAGAGGACCACGTCCATGGGCGACATGCGTCCGACGCTCTGCGGCGCGGCCGGGCTGATGAGCGGCAGCTGGTACCAGTCGCCGCCGAGGTTGTGGCCGCCGCGGACGCGCCGGTACACCCCCGGTGCCATGCAGGAGAACGAGCCGCCACCGGTGGCGACGACGTTCCCCTCGCGCCGCAGCACCGCCTCGAAGCGCAGACCCGACACGTTCCTGCCGCGCCGCTTGACCTCCGTGCAGACGACCTCGATGTCGAGTGCGGCGGGGGCCCAGCCCACCCGCAGGTGCTGCGGGTGCACGGCTATGTCGATGTCCCAGACGATGAACTGGTGGCCGAGGGGGACGCCGAACTCGGCATGGCCCAGCAGCATGCCGATCTGCCGGATTGTTTCGCAGCCGATCAGCGGATCGTGGTAGCCGTCCGCGACCGGCGTGAAGAAGCTGTGCCCCCGGGGCCATTGGGCGGTCAGCTGGAAATGCGTGTCGTCCACCCGCTGCCAGTCGGTCAGGACGACCTCGGCGACGGAAGCCCGGTGCACTAATTCCTTCGGCACGGTGAACGTCAGCGACGGGAAACGCGTGGAGAGGTCCCTCGTGGGCTCTTCGCCGACCGTTGTGCGCTCAACTTGGAATGTGCTCGCAGACATTGCTCCCCCTGGGCTCCGCTGGCGAGAAGGGCGTGATTGCCTCTGGCTGGGAAAGATACATACCAACCGGTTTAATTTCCAGCGGTATCTGACCATCCGCTCGTGTGAATGCGGATGCTTTCATTCCGAATAGAAGGTTTCCGCTGGTCAGGATCATTCTCCTCGCCTCTGCCTCAGTCTAGCCGCGCGCTGTGGGGCCTTTCGGGGTATCGGGTGTGTCGAGTGCGGGCTGAGCGTTTCTCGAGCCTGCTGATCAACGGTGTCCGAATGTCACCGGTCCGGCGCGTTCTCCGGTCAACCTCGCTCGATGTTCGGCCGCGTGAGCCCTCTTGCTTAAAAACCGCACAGACGGTTTGTTATAGTGAGGCCCTGGAGCGCGCGACAGCATCGCGACGCTCCGCAGCCAGCACCCGCCGGCCCGCCTCCACAGGCGTGGCACGCCTCGCAGTGACGGAGCAGTCGATGGTCAAGCAGGAACGCGCGGCGCGCACCCGTGAAACTCTGATCCGGTCCGCAGCCGAGACCTTCGACCGGGACGGCTTCTCGGTGGCTTCCCTCACCGCCATCAGTTCGCTGGCCGGGGTGAGCAACGGGGCGCTGCACTTCCACTTCCCCAGCAAGGCCGCGCTGGCGCATGCCGTGGAGGAGGCGGCGCTGACCCGGCTCCTGGCGCTCACGGGGGACGCCCGCCCGGAAGAGGACGTGTTCCGGGCCGGGTCGAGCCGTGTGCAACTCATCGTCGACGTCACCCACGGCCTCGCGGCGGCGTTGCGCGCCGACCCGGTGCTGCGGGCCGGGTTCGCACTCAGCGGCGACCTGTCCCGGCCGCGCCCGGGCGACCTGCGCGAGCGCTGGCGCGGGTGGGTCGAGGCGACGCTGCGGCAGGCGGAGGAGGACGGGGAACTGCGTCCCGAGGCGACGGCCGGGGACGTGGTGACCGCCGTGGTGGCGGCCACCGTGGGCTTCGAGGTGCTCGCCGTACGGGACCGCGCGTGGCTGTCGGCGGCGACGGTGACCAGGTTCTGGCGGCTCCTGCTGCCGACGGTCGTACCGGCGGGCCGGCTCGCCGGCTTCGAGGCCGCCGGGACGCTCCGCCCCTCCGCGTAGTCGTCGCGCCAGTCCCTCTGGTCCCTCTCCACTCCTGTGGCTTCGGCCGGGTGGCGGGACAGTGCCCCAGCCCCCCCGCTCGTGCGCGAGGGCCGGGGCCGCTTCGTCTGGGGTGCACGGGTGGGGCCGTGGTCCACCAGGCTTGAGCAGAGACTTCGCGGTTTGTTTTGCCCCATCTAGGGCTGTCCCTGAGGGAGTGCGGAGCGAAGCTGCAGCGGCGCCCGGACTTCATTGATCCCATGAAAGTGCAGGTGGGAGCCTAACTGTGAGGGATCGTTAGGTGAACTAAGAAACAAAACAGCGCGGTCGGTTTCGTATTGACAAACCGCCGGTCCTGTTTTTTACTGGCGAAGTCTCATCCACGGACAGGGGAGTACGGCGTGGACATCGAAGTACTGGGCACACTGGCGGTGCGCGAACGCGGAGTCTCCGTGACGCCGACCGCCCCGAAGCCGCGACAGGTGCTGGCGCTGCTGGCGCTCCATGCCGACCAGGTCGTCCCGGTCTCGGCTCTGATAGAGGAACTGTGGCAGGGGGCGCCTCCGCGCAGCGCGCGGACCACGCTCCAGACCTACGTCCTGCAGCTGCGGGCCCTCATCGCCACCGCCCTGGAACAGGGCGAGGACGAGGACGAAGCCGCCCCTGCGGGGCGGCGCACCGCCAAGGACGTGCTCGTCACCCTGCCCGGCGGCTACCTGCTCAACAGCGGCGGCGGCACCAGCGACGTCCGCGAGTTCGACCGGCTGGCCGGCATGGGCTACCGGGCGATGGACGCGGGCGACTTCCCGAACGCGGCCCGGCTGCTGCGCGAGGCGCTTGCACTGTGGTCCGGACCGGCCTTCGCCGACGTACCCGGCGGCATCCAGCTGGACATGGAGACGCGGCGGCTGGAGGAGACCAGGCTCTGCGCACTCGACCAGCGGATCGAGGCCGATCTGCGGATCGGGCGGCACCGCGAACTGCTGGCCGAACTCACCGTGCTGGCCAGCCGCTACCGCACCCACGAGAACCTGCACGGCCAGTTCATGCTGGCCCTGCACCGGTCCGGGCGCCGCGGCGAGGCCCTCGACGTCTACCAGCGCCTGCGCGCCACGCTCGTGCGCGAGCTGGGGCTGGAGCCCTCGGTCGCCCTGCGCCGACTGCAGCGTTCCATCCTCATGGCCGGTCCCGAGGCCCCCGTGGCGGCGGAGACCAACAGCGAGCGACTCGTACGCGTGGGCTGAGATGGCCGCCGCACGCGAGACCGAAACCGGGAACGCTGCCGGGACCGGGGCCCGGGGCCGGAGGCGCTTCCGGACCACGGACCGAGGAGGCAGCGCCGTGCAGGAGAGGTCGGAGCGGACCCGCAGGAAACTCGTCCACGCGGGCGCCGAGATGTTCCACCGCAACGGTTACGCGAACGCGACGCTCTTGGAGATCGCGGCGTTCGCCGGAGTGACGAAGGGGGCGCTGTACTTCCACTTCGCCTCCAAGGACGAACTGGCGGAGGCGGTACAGCTGCGCGGCTGCGAGCTGCTGCGCGAATCGGTGCGCGAACTGCGCGCATCCGGCCGCTCCCCGCTCCAGACACTGGTCGACACGACGCACTGGCTCGCGCTCAACCTGCGTGAGGAGCCGGCGATCCCGGCCAGCTTCCGCATCACCAAGGAGTGCGCCGGGCTGCCCGAGCTCGCCACCGACTTCCACCGGATCTGGCTCGCGGAGGTCTGCGGACTGCTGCGCGAGGCCCGGGACGCGGGTGAACTGCGTGCGGAGGGCCGCTGGGAGAGCATCGAATCCCTGGTCGCCGCGGCCGCGTGCGGCATCGAGGCGCTGGCGGCCACGGGCATGCCGTACGCCGAGTTGCAGCGCCGGGTGTCGGGGCTGTGGTCGCTGCTGCTGCCGAGCCTGGTGCCCGAAGGCGCGGAACGGGAGTTCCGGGTCGGGATGCCCGACCCCGACATGGCGCCCGGGCGGGTGGGGGACGCGGCGAACGAGGCCCTGCACGCCGGGGTGCACCACTCGTCCCGTCCGGTGTTCTCCGGCAGCAGCGCCTGACCGTGAGCCTGACCGTGACCGTGTTCCACCCGACGGCTTGGAGGAGCCTGCGATGACGATGGATCATCCCGGGGACGTACTGACCGACCTCATCGGAGTGCTCGGCGACGTCCTGCGCGTCAAGGCGGAGAAGATCGACCCCGAGCAGACCTTCCAGTCCATGGGGCTCGACTCCCTGCTGGTCGTGGAGTTCGTGGCCGTCGTCAACACCAGGTACGGGCTGCGCGTGCGCGCGACCGACCTCTACGACTTCCCGACCCCGGTGTCCTTCGCGCGCGAGGTCGCGCGGGCCGCGAGCAGCGCGGGCGCCGCGCCCGCGCCGGCTCCCGCGCCGACCGAGCCGGTGGCCGCGGCCGGGCCGGCGCCCGCCGCGGCGGGGCACGAGGCACCGGTCACCGCCTCCGCCCGGCAGTCACCGGCGGCCGCAGCGGCGACCCGGATCGCGGAGGTGCTGCGCGAGCAGCTCGCGGGGATCCTGTGCTGCGACCCCTGGGACATCAACACCACGGCCGCGTTCAACGTGCTCGGTGTCGACTCGATGGTGGGCGCGGAATTCATCGCCGTCGTCAACCGCAGCTTCGGCCTCCATGAACGGTCCGTCCTGCTGTACGAGCACCCGAACCTCGCCGCCATGGCCGCGTACATCGCGACGCGGACGGGGGCGGCGGCGCAGGCGGTCCAGGCCGTGCAGTCCGTGCAGGCCGTGCAGGTGGCGCAGGACTTCGCCCCGGCCCCGCGGACGCAGGCGCCGGCCCTCCGGCCGGCCGGTGCGTGGTCGGCCCCGGCTGCCACCGCCACCGCCGCTGGCGCCACGGCTCCTGCAGTCACGGCTGCGGCGCCCGGCGCACGGTCGCTCGCGGGCGGCGACCTCGACACCCTGCTGGACGCGATCCGCGACGACCGGCTCACCGTGGACGAGGCCCTCGTGCTGCTCGGCCGCCGCGGCTGAAGCCGATTCACCGGACACCCCAGAAGGAGTACGTCCAGATGGACGAGAAGGAAGTCCTGACCCGGTTCAAGAACGGCCAACTGGACCGGGCCCAGGTCGCCGCGCTACTGACCGGCGCCGGCACCGGGACGGGACCCGTCGTCCTCGCACTGTCGGACCTCCCGCCGCATCCCGCTCCGGCGCAGCCGGCCGCGGAGCGGGCCGCGCAGCCCGTCGGAGAGCAGGTCGCCGTCGTCGGGATGGCCGGGCGCTATCCCGGGGCGTCCGACCTGGCCGCGTTCTGGCGGCAGGTGCGCGGCGGGTACGACAGCGCCTCGACCCCGCCGCCCGGCCGTCCGGGGGACGAGGTCGGCCACTACCTCGAGCGCGTACAGGACTTCGACCCGGAGTTCTTCGGGATCGACGCGCACGAGGCCGCCCTGATGGACCCCCAGGAGCGGCTGTTCCTGGAAACCGCGTGGGAGGCCCTCGAGGACGCCGGCTGCACCGGCGGCCGCCTCGACGCCCTGACCGCAGCCGACGGGACCCCGCGCAGCGTGGGCGTGTTCACCGGCGCCGGGCCCGGTGACTACGCGCTGCTCGCCGCCCGTACGTGGAGCCGCGAGCGGCCCCGTCCGATGCCGCGGGGCGGCCAGTGGAGCCTGCCCAACCGGCTCTCGGCCCTGCTCGGCCTGACCGGCCCCAGCCAGTCGGTGGACACCGCGCAGTCCTCGGTCCTCGTCGCCCTGCATCTCGCACTCGGCGCCCTGCGGCGCGGCGAGTGCGCCGCCGCGCTCGTCGGCGGCGCACGGCTGCTGCTGCACCCCTCCAGCCGGCACCCCGGCGCGGGCGAGGGCGTGGGCGCGCTGCTGCTCAAGCCGTTGCCGCGGGCCCTGGCCGACGGGGACACCGTCCACTGCCTGGTGCGCGGCAGCGCGGTCGGCCACACCGCACCCGACCCGACGGCCCCCGGCCCGGGCCGCAGGTCCCGGGCCGCTGGCGCGCGGACGGGGAATGCGGGCGGGCGGACGGCCGCCGCAGCCGTACGGGAGGAGGCTGCGACCGTGCCGGGACGGCCCGGGGTGCCTGCGGGGCGGGTGTTGCGGGAGGCGCTGCGGGTTGCCGGACTGGAGGAGGATGCAGCCGGCGTCCGCGAGGATGCCGGGGCCGTGCGCGGGCTCGTGGGGGACGCGGGCGCCGCCACCGGAGCCGCCGTGCTGACACGGGCCGTGCTGCAGCTGGGGCACCGGGTCCTGGCGCCCGGGCCGGACCGCGTCGAGGCACGGCCCTGGGAGAGCGAGGGGCGCGGGCCGCGGCGGATCTGCGTCGGGGTGCGGGGCGCGGGCGGTGCGGACGCGGAGGTGGTACTGGAGGAGTACCCGCCGGCCGCCGAGTCGCACGCGGCCTCCGACCGGGTCTGCGCGGGCCCCGAGCTGTTCTTGCTGTCCGCCCCCACCCCATCCCATCTGGCCTCCACCGCACGTCGGTTCGCCGAGATGCTGCGCGGGAGCGCGCCGGTGCCGCCGCTCGGCGGGCTCGCCTCCGCCCTGCGGACCGGGCGGGCCGCCATGGACTGCCGGTTCGCGGCCGTCGTCGGGGACACCGGCGAACTGCTGCGGGTCCTGGAGGAGTTCGTACGGGACGGGGCGCCCTGCGCCGATCTGCGCGGCGGCGGCGCCGACCCGCTGGGGCTGGGGGCCGTACCGGAGACGGACGGGTACCTGGCCGCGCTCTGGCAGGCCGGGCACCTGCACCAGCTGCGGGGGCTGTGGCTGTCCGGTCTCGACGCCGACTGGGCGGCGCTGGAGGCGGCCCGGGGGCCGTCCGCCGCGGGGGTGGCGCTGCCCGCGTCCGCGTTCCTGCGCGTACCGCTGTGGCTGGGCGGCGAGGAGGGGCCGGCATGACGACGCTGCCGCTCGACCCGGTGGGACCGGGGGAGAACGAGCCGGCCCCGGTCAACCTGTGGTTCTGCCCCAACGAGGACCTCGCTCCGGGGATCGCGGCGACCTTGGCCTCGTACTGGCTGGACGAGAACGAGCAGGAGGTGGCCGGCCGGTTCCTCTTCGAACGCGACCGCCGGCAGTACCTCGTCGCGCACGCGCTGGTGCGACGGGTGCTCGCGCTGGAGACCGGCATTCCGGAGGCCGAGGCGATCATCTGGCGCTCCTCGCGCGGGCGGCCGTTCCTGCAGACGCCGGCCGGGGGGCTGCCGCGGGGGGCCGACGCGCTGGACTTCAACCTCTCGCACGCCAACGCGTACAACCTGCTGGGGGTTTCGCGGGGGCTGCGGATCGGTGTGGACGTGGAGCGGCTGGACCGGGGCGACCGGGGGCTGGACAACATCATCGCGACGTTCTCCGGGGAGGAGCAGGACTGGATCGCCAGTGCCGCGCCGGGCCGGCCGCGGGACCGGCGGGCGCTGAGGCTGTGGACGCTGAAGGAGGCGTACTCGAAGGCGCGGGGGCTGGGTCTGGGGCTGCCGTTCGACTCCTTCGCGTTCGCGCTGGCGGAGGACCGGGGGGTGCTGTCGTTCCGGCCGCCGGCCGACGACTCGGCGTGGCGGTGGCGGTTCCTGGAGGTGGAGCCGGTGCCGGAGGTACTCGCGGCGGTGGCGGTCGAGGTCGACTCCGAGCGCCCGCCGGCGGTCCACCTCCACCACGGATTCCCCTGGGGCCGCGCAGCCCCCCGCCGCCTGGTGCTCCCGGCCCCGGCGAGCGTCTGACCCGCCCCGGCCGGCTCCCGGAACACCTCGCCCCCCTCTCGCCGGCGGCGAGGCGCTGCCGGGAGCCGGCGGTGCAGTGCGCCGAAGCGGATGCGGTCATGGGTTCCGCGGGTCGCGGTTCACGCGGGGGGCAGGGCGGGCGGAAAACCGCTCGAGATGGAATTGAGGGGCGGGTTATCCCGGGCGCCATCGTGCGTCGGGAGGTTGGAAATCGAGCGGTGATCGAGTGTGGCGGGGGAGCATTTCATCCTTGGTCTTCGATGGAATGGGAGAAGCGGGCGTGGGCGGGGAGAGCGGCATTCTCGAGGTCGGCGACGGGGTCCACGCCTATGTGCAGCCGGAGGGCGGGTGGTGCCTGAACAATGCGGGGATCATCAGCCAGGGCGGGTCCAGTGCGCTCGTCGACACCGCCGCCACCGAGGAGCGGGCCCGGAAGCTGCGGGCGGCCGTGCTGCGGGTGGCGGGGCGGGCCCCCCGGGCGCTCGTCAACACGCATTTCCACGGCGACCACACCTACGGGAACTTCCTCTTTCCGGAAGCGCTCACCATCGGGCACGAGCGGACCCGGGCCATGGTCCGGGCCGCAGGGCTGCACATGGCCGGGCTGTGGCCCGACGTGTGCTGGGGGGACATCGAGATCCGGCCGCCCGAACTGACCTTCCGGGACCGGACGACGCTCCACGTGGGGGAGGTCCGGGCCGAGCTCGTCCACATCGGACCGGCCGCCCACACCACCGACGACACCGTCGTCTGGCTGCCCGACCAAGGCGTGCTGTTCACCGGCGACCTCGTCATGAACGGGGTCACCCCGTTCTGCGTCATGGGGTCGGTCGAAGGGAGCCTGCGGGCCCTGGAGCGGCTGCGGGGGCTGGGCGCCACCACCGTCGTGCCCGGTCACGGGCCCGTCGCTGGGCCCGAGGTGTTCGACGCCAACGAGGGCTACCTGCGCTGGGTGCAGGGGCTGGCCAGGGAGGGCGTCGCGGCCGGGGTGACCCCGCTGGAGCTGGCCCGTGGTACCGACCTCGGGGCGTACGGGGAACTGCTCGACCCCGAGCGGCTGCTGCCCAACCTCCACCGCGGCTACGTGGAGGCACAGGGCCTGCTGCCCGAGGGATCACCCCTCGACGTCGGCGCCCTGTTCGAGGAGATGACCGCCTTCCACGGGCGGCCCCTGGAGTGTCACGCCTGAGGTCAGGCTGTTCAAGCGGCGCACCAGCCGCTCCTGCTCGCGCGCCAGCGCCTCGATCCGCGTGCCCAGGCGGGCTATCGCGCTGCCGAGCTCGTGGAGCGAGACGTCCGGGTCCGGCATCGACAGGGAAGGGGAGTGGTGGAGGATCGCCTCCATGCGCCCCCGCAGGGCCGGGCCCGGTTCCACGCCGAGTTCGCCCACCAGCCGGCGGCGCGCGCGCTCGTACACGCCGAGTGCCTCGGCCTGGCGGCCGCAGCGGTACAGGGCCAGCATCTGGAGGTCGTAGAGCCGCTCGCGCACCGGGTGGCGGGCTGTCAGCCGCTCCAGCTCCCGGGCGGCCTCGGCGGACCGCCCGTTGCGCAGGTGGGCGTCGTACAGCGTCTCCAGCGTGGTCAGCCGCAGCTCCTCCAGCCGCTCCGCCTCCCGCCTGCACAGGGGCCCCTGCCCGCTGCCCTCCAGCGCCGGGCCGCGCCACAGGGCGAGTGCGTCGCCGAGCAGTTCCGCCGCCCGAACGGGATCGGCGGCGAGCGTTGCCCGGCCCGTCGAGGAGAGGTCGTGGAAGCGGTGGGCGTCCGTCCGCGTCGCGGAGCGTCCCAGCGCGTAGCCCGTCGTGTGGGTGGAGATCGGGTCGTGGCCCGCGGCGGCGTGGAGCAGGCGGCGCAGGCGGGCCACATGGGCGTGCAGGGCATTGGCCGCACCCGCCGGCGGGCGGTCTCCCCACAGCTCGTGGATGAGCCGCTCGGCGGGAAGCACCTGGCCGGCCCGGACCACCAGGGCGCCGAGCAGCGCCCGCTGTTTGGCTCCGGAGGGTGCGACATACGTCCCCGTGCGGCGGTCGAGCACGTTCACCGGGCCCAGGACGCGGAAGTCCGCTCGGGTGTCGTCGTCCACGGTTCCGCTGCCCCTTCCCGGCGGAAATGAAATATGTGCCGGTTCTCATGCCCTGAGCGGAATCTACCATCGTGTTTTCAGCGTGCAACCATTTGGGACGGAGGGTGGCTCGATGCCTGCTCGAGAATTCGGGGACTGCGTACCGGCCACCGATACGGTGCCGGAGTCGAAGGCTGAAAATCGATGGGAACTCGACGAAATACGGAGGACACCGTGAAGATTCAGGTTCTGGGTCCGTTGAGTGCCGAGGTCAACGGGGGCTCGATTGTTCCGACGGCTGGCAAGCCGCGCCAGATCCTGGCGCTGCTCGCGCTCTATCCGGGGCGGGTGATGCCCGTGCAGACCCTCATGGAGGAGATCTGGGGCACCGACCTCCCGCAGAGCGCGCTCACCACGCTGCAGACGTACATCCTGCAGCTGCGCCGCAGACTCGGCACGGCCATGGGGCCGGGCGTTCCGGGCAGCGCCAAGGACGTCCTCGCGACCCGGCACGGCGGCTACCTGCTGCAGATTCCGCCGGACGCGGTCGACGTCCACGAGTACGAGACCCTCATGGCGGGCGGACAGCACGCGTACGAGGAGGGGAACGACGAGGCCGCGTCCGACCTGCTGCGCAAGGCGCTCGGACTGTGGAACGGCCCGGCGCTGGTCGACGTCCGCGTGGGGCCGATCCTGGAGATCGAGGTCATGCGGCTGGAGGAGAGCCGGCTCGTGACGGTCGAGCGGCGCATCGACGCCGACCTGCGGCTCGGCCGCCACGTCGAGGTCATCGCCGAGCTGGCCGAGCTGATCGCCCGGCACCCGCAGCACGAGGGCCTGCACTCGCAGGCCATGGTCGCGCTGTACCGCTCCGGCCGCCAGGCCACCGCCCTGGACGTCTACCGCAGGCTGCGCAACCGCCTGATCGACGAACTCGGAGTGGAGCCGTCGCCGCAGCTGCAGCGCCTGCACCAGGCGATGCTGACGGTGGATCCGGCGCTGGACGTGGTGGCGGGGCCGCGCCGCGGGTCGACCTTCGACCTGTACGCCGCCTAGGCGGCCGGGGGTGCCGTGCGGGCGCCCTCGGCCGCAGGCTGCCGCACCGCCGCACCGCCGCACCGCCGCACCGCCGCACCGCCGCACCGCCGCACCGCCGCACCGCCGCACCGCCGCACCGCCGCACCGTCGTCCCCGCCCGTCCCGCCCCGGTACGGGGCCGCCCACCGTCCGCACCGCGTCCCGGCCCCCGTGCACACCGATTCGAGCCGGTCTCAAGCGCCTTCGGTGAGGGTCGAGGCCTACGCGGTGGGGTTCCTGGGAGGTGGCGATGGGCGACGGACAGGCCGTACGACTGCACTGTTTCGCACACGCGGGGGCCGGAGTGTCCTCGTTCTACCGGTGGGACAAGCTCGCCGGGAGCGGAGTGAGGACCACGCCCTGGCTGCTGCCCGGGCGCGACGAACGGCGCCGCGAGGTCCGGCTGACCACCCGCGACGAGCTCCTGGCCGACCTCAAGCCGCTCTTCGAGCAGATCGCCGACGAGCCCGGCGCCCCCTACGTCCTCTACGGGCACAGCCTCGGCGCGACGGTCGCCCTCACGGTCGCCCACGCCGCCCTGGAGTACGGGCTGCCGGCGCCCGCACTGCTGGCCGTCGGTGCCAGCCCGCCGCCGGACCTGCCGGCCGCCCTCGCGAACTCCGCCGGGCTGCCGGACGAGGAACTGCTGCGCGTCCTGGACCGCTTCGACGCGCTGCCGCCCGGCGTACAGCCGGGAGACGTGTGGTTCCGGTCCGTATTCCCCGTGCTCCGCGCCGACCTGCGCCTCGCCCGCAACCTGCGGGCCGCCGCCGTCGCGCCGGTCGCGCCCGGCCCCGTGCCCGTACCGGTGCTCGCGGTCACCGGCACCGAGGACCCCCTCGTGGGCCCGGCGGCCGCCGCCGGCTGGCAGCGCTGGACCACCGGCCGGCTCGTACGGCGGACCGTGCCCGGCGGCCACTTCTTCGTCCGGGGCACCGAACTGCCCCGGATGCTCGGCCGGGCCGCCCGCATCGTGCTGCGCCAACACCACACAGAACACGGGGACCGATCATGAGACGCGTTGTCATCACGGGCATCGGGGTCGTGGCCCCGGGACGCCCGGGCACCAAGGAATTCTGGTCGCTGCTGACCGACGGCCGGACGGCCACCCGCGCCATCACCCTCTTCGACGCCTCCGGATTCCGCTCCCGGATCGCCGCCGAAGCCGACTTCGACCCGCAGGAGTCCGGGCTCACCGCGGAGCAGGCCGGCCGCCTGGACCGCGCCGCCCAGTTCGCCGTCGTCAGCGCCCGCGAGGCCCTCGCGGACAGCGGCCTGGCCGGCTCGTACGACGCCACGCGCACCGGGGTCACCCTCGGCAGCGCGCTCGGCTGCACCACCGGCCTCGACACCCAGTACGGGGTGGTCAGCGAGCAGGGCACCCGTACGCTCGTCGACCACACCAAGGCGGTGCCCCACCTGTACGACTACTTCGTCCCCAGCTCCATGGCGGCCGAGGTGGCCCGTACCGTCGGGGCCCAGGGGCCCGTGGCGCTCGTGTCCACCGGCTGCACCTCCGGCCTCGACGCGATCGGGCACGCCGTCGACCTCGTCCGCGAGGGCAGCGCCGACGTGATGGTCACCGGCGCGGCCGAGGCGCCCATCACGCCGATCACCGCCGCCTGCTTCGACGCCATCCGCGCCACCTCCACCCGCAACGAGGAGCCGGAGACCGCCTCGCGGCCCTTCGACCGCACCCGCAACGGGTTCGTCCTGGGAGAGGGCTCGGCGGTCCTCGTCATCGAGGAGTACGAGCACGCGCGTGCGCGCCATGCCCACATCTACGCCGAGATCTCGGGTTTCGCCTCGCGCAGCAACGCGTACCACATGACCGGCCTGCGGCCCGACGGGATCGAGATGGCCGCCGCCATCACGGCCGCGCTCGCCGAGGCCGAGCTGGTGCCCGGGGACATCGACTACATCAACGCGCACGGATCCGGCACGAAGCAGAACGACAAGCACGAGACCGAGGCGTTCAAGCGGAGCCTGGGGCAGCGGGCGTACGAGGTCCCCGTCAGCTCGATCAAGTCGATGATCGGGCACTCGCTCGGCGCGATCGGGGCCCTCGAAGTGGCCGCCTGCGCCCTCGCCATCGAGCACGACACCGTCCCGCCGACGGCGAACCTGCACGAGCCCGACCCGGCCTGCGACCTCGACTACACCCCGCTGACCGCCCGGCGGCAGCGCACCGACGCCGTCCTGACCGTCGGCAGCGGCTTCGGCGGGTTCCAGAGCGCCATGATCCTGACCAGCCCGACCCTGAAGGCGGACCGATGACCACCGTTCTCGCCGCCCCGATCGCAGCCCCCTCCCCGGGGGCTTCCCGTACCGCCGCCCCCGTCGTCACCGGCATCGGGGTCGCCGCCCCCAACGGGCTGGGCACCGAGGCCTGGTGGTCCGCCGTCCTGCGCGGCCGCTCCGGCATCCGGCCGGTCAGCCGGTTCGACGCGAGCGGCTACCCGGCGAAGCTGGCCGGGGAGGTGCCCGGATTCGTCGACGCCGAGCACGTCTCCAGCCGGCTCATGCCGCAGACCGACCGCGTCACCCGGCTCTCGCTGGCCGCCGCGAAGGAGGCACTCGACGACGCCGGGGCCGATCCCGCGCAGCTGCCCGAGCACGCCGCCGGCGTGGTCACCGCCAACTCCTTCGGCGGCTTCGAGTTCGGCCAGCAGGAGCTTCAGGCGCTGTGGAGCAAGGGCGGCCAGCACGTCTCCGCGTACCAGTCCTTCGCCTGGTTCTACGCCGTCAACAGCGGTCAGATCTCCATCAAGCACGGCCTGCGCGGGGCCTCCGGAGTGATCGTCTCCGAGCAGGCCGGCGGGCTCGACGCGATGGCCCACGCCCGCCGCCAGATCCGCAAGGGCGCCGAGCTCGTCGTCACCGGAGGCATCGACTCCGCCCTCTGCCCCTGGGGCTGGGCCGCCTATCTGGCCGGCGGCGGGCTCACCGACAGCGAGGACCCGGCCCGCGCCTATCTGCCGTTCGCCGAGGACGCGAGCGGCCACGTCGCCGGCGAGGGCGGCGCGCTGCTGGTCCTGGAGGGCGCCGAGGAGGCCCGCCGGCGCGGCGCCCGCGTCCACGGCGTCCTCGCCGGGCACGCCGCCACCTTCGACGCCGACGGGGCCTCCCGGCTCGGCGCGGCCGCGGAACTGGCGCTGGCCGACGCGGGCGTCCACCCCGACGAGATCGACGTCGTCTTCGCCGACGCGGCGGGCGAACGCGGAGCCGACCGCGCCGAAGCCGAGGCCATCGCCGCGCTGTTCGGCCCGTACGGGGTGCCCGTCACCGCGCCCAAGTCGATGACCGGGCGCCTCGCCGCCGGGGGCGCCGCCCTCGACGTGGCCGCCGCCCTGCTCACCCTGCGCGACCAGCTGATCCCGCCGACCACCGGGACCGAGCTCCCGGCCGAGGAGTACCGGCTGGACCTGGTCACCGGCGCGCCCGCCCCGGCCACGGGGCTGCCGCTGCGGACCGCGCTCGTCCTGGCCCGCGGCCGCGGCGGCTTCAACTCCGCCGTGGTCGTACGCGCCGCCGACGCCTGACCCGTACCCGGAACACGCCACCCACCAGAAACAGAGGGAGACCATGGAGCGGCTGGAACTCGACGACCTGAAGCGCATCCTGCGCGAGTGCGCGGGCGAGGAGGAGGGCGTCGACCTCGACGGCGACGTTCTCGACCTGAACTGGTTCGAGCTCGGCTACGACTCGCTCGCCGTCCTCCAGACCACGGGCCACATCGAGCGCGAGTACGACGTGCTCCTCGACGAAGAGGCCCTCGACGACGCCGACACCCCCCGCCGCTACCTCGCCATGGTCAACGAGGTGCTCTCCGCACGGGCAGCGGCCTGATTCCGTGATCCAAGAACCCCCCACCACCGACACGGGCGCCACCCTCGACACCGACGTCTGCGTCATCGGCGCCGGCCCCGCCGGGCTGGCGCTCACGCTCATGCTGCTGCGCTCCGGAGTCCACGTCACCCTGGTCGAACGCTCCACCGCGTTCGACCGCGAGTTCCACGGGGAGATCCTCCAGCCGGGCGGCCAGCGCATCCTCGACGAGCTTGGCGTCCTGGCCGGGGCGACGGCCCGCGGCGCGGCCCGCATGCGCGGGTTCCAGGTGCTGGAGCGGGAGCGGGTGCTGCTCGACATCGACTACGGGCGGCTGCGCGCCCCGTACGACCACCTGCTGGCCCTCCCGCAGCCCCACCTGCTGGAGGAACTCCTCGCCGCCTGCCGGGAACTGCCGGGATTCACCCTGCTCGAGGGGCACCGGATCGCCATGCTCCGCCAGAAGCGCCCGGACGGCCCCTGTACGGGCGCCGTGGTCAACGGCCCCGACCGGGTGCCCGTCACCGTGCGCGCCCGGGTGGTCGCCGGCGCCGACGGCCGGTTCTCCAAGACCCGTGCGCTCGCCGGCATCGACGCCGGGCGTCGGGAATCGCGCACCCACGAGGTGGTGTGGTCATCGCTGCACGTGCCGGGCGGGGCCACCGGGCAGGCGCGGGTGCACCGCGCGGCGGGCGGCGCCGTACTCGTCCACGACAGCCACCCCGGCCGGCTGCGGATCGGCTGGATCTTGCCGCACGGCGTCCGGCGCGGCGCCGTGCGGCGCGGCATCGAGGGCATCCGGGGGGAACTGGCCGGGGCGCTGCCGCAGTACGCCGACCTCGTGCACGAGCAGATCACCTCGATGGCCGACCTGACCCTGTCCGACGTGTTCGCCTCGCACGCCGGGGAATGGGTGCGCGACGGGCTCGTCCTGCTCGGCGACAGCGCCCACGCCCACGGCCCGATCGGCGCCCAGGGCATCAACCTGGCCCTCCAGGACGCCGCCGCGCTGCACCCCGTGCTCGTCTCCGCGCTGGCCGACGGGGAGCCGACGGCGCGGCGCCTCGCCCCCTACCGAGACCGGCGTGCCCCGGCCGCGGCCGCCGTGCAGCGCATGGAGGCCGTGCAGGCCCGCTCGCTGTTCGGCGGGGGCGGGCCGGCCGCCGCGTTGCTGCGGGCGAGGGCCGCGGCGGTCGTCACCCGCACCCCGATCGGCACGAAGATCACCCGGGAGGTCGCGTACGGCCAGGATCCGGCGGAGGTCCGCACCGACCTGTTCCCGGTGCTGCAGGTCAACCGGTCCCTGTGACGGTGCGTCGTGGCGGGCCGGCCTGATCTTCCTGATCCGGCCTCGTACATATCGATATGGCCAGAACAGGACAGATTCGGGCGGCTGCGTGAATCGGCCTGAAAATGGGGCAGTTCTCCATGGAACTTGCCAACTTTCACGTAGAACAAGACATTCGGAGTCCTAGGCTTGCCTTTTTGCCAGACCTTGCCTGAGAATTGACTTGTACTTGACCCGCCCTTCTCGGAGGCGTTCCAGGGGTGTGCATTGAGGAGGGAGGGGCGCATGGACGGAGCCATGACCGTGGTGATCGCGCCCGGCTCACCGCTCGCTCTCGACCTGCTCGGCCCCCTCGACGCCCCGCTCCTGGCCAGCGCGCTCGCCATGGCCGCCCCCTGTGAGCCGACGCTGCGCCGGCACACCGCGACCCACCACACCCTCCAGCTCACCTGCCGGCCCGGTGAGCGGCCCGCCGAACGGCCCGGCCTGGCCGGCCGGCTCGCGGACCTGCTCACCGACCCGGCTGCGGGCGACGGCCGACCGGGCCGGCGGTCGGGCGTACCGGCCGCCGTCACGCAGCTGCCACCCCCCGGCCGGGCGGAGCACCAGGCGGGAGCGGCCGCCGGGCTGCCCGCCTCCACCCGCCAGCGTGAGGTGCTGCTGGACGCCATGGCCGCACCGGCCGGATCTCAGCTCCACGTCGGGCAGCTGCACCTGCGCTGGTACGGGCCGCTGGACCGGCACCGGTTCGACCAGGCCTGGCAGGCGGTCTGCGACCGCGAGTCCGTGCTGCGCGCCGCGTTCGCCCCGGGCCCCGGCCGGGGCGGCAGCGGGCCCGTCGTCACCGTGCACGAGCGGGCCGAGATACGGGTGCGCCACGATCCGTACGAGCCCGACGGAGCGGTCGACGGGGCGGCCGGCTGGGCCGCCGTGCTCCGCGCCGACCAGGAGCAGCCCTTCGACCTCGGCCGGCCCGGCCCGCTGAGCGTCCACTGCGTCGAGGGACCGCCCGGAGCCCACGCCCCCGACGCCCGGATCGTCCTGACGTACCACCAAGCCCTGCTCGACGCCCCGAGCGTGCACATGCTGCTGCGCGCCTTCCTGCGGGCGTACGCGGCCGACGGCCGCGCCGCGGGCGGCGAGCGCCGCCCGGGGCTGCCCGACCACCTGCGCTGGCTGGGCGCCCGGGACCAGGGCCCGGCCCGCGAGTTCTGGACCCGGGCCGCCCCGGCCGCCGGGGCCCGTACGCTGCCGGCGGTCGCCCCGGTGGCGGGCCCCGGTCCGGCTCCGGACCCCGCTCCGGCACCTGCGGGCGGCGGACGGTACGGCCGGGCCGTGGAGCGGCTCAACCCCACCGAAGCGTTACGGCTGCGGGGATGGGCCGCCTCGTGCGGGGTCGCGGAGAGCACCGCCCTGCACGCGGCCTGGGCCCTGCAACTGCACCGGGCCGCCTCGCCCGGCGCGGGCGGCGAGAGCGTCCCGGTCGCCTTCGGCGTGAGCGTCTCCGGCCGCGGCATATCCCTCGAAGGCGCGGACCGGCTGCCCGGCCCGCTCCACAACCCGCTCCCGCTGTCCGCGGACGTGGACCCGGGGGCACCGCTCGCCCGGCTGCTGACCGATCTCCGGGACCGGTCGCTGGGCCTCGCCGCGTACGAGTGGGTCTCCGCCGGGCAGATCCGCGAGCAGATCCGCGGGAGCGACGGTCCCGCGCAGCCGCCGCACACCGAATCGCTGATCACCTTCGAGCGGGTGCCCGTCTTCCCGGGTGCGGACGGTGTGGGCGATCCGCTTCACGAGGAACTGGCCGCGGCCGACGTCCGCGTGGGGCCCGCGGAGACCGTCGAGGCGCACACCGGGCTGCCGTTCGTCCTCACCGCCCGCCACGACCGCGCGGGCGGCCTCGTCCTGACCGCCGACAGCGACCGGGCCCGCCTCGCCGACGCCGACGCGGCCCGGATCCTCGAGCAGACCGCGCTCCTGCTGCGCGAGCTCCCCGAGACCGACCTCCACCGCGCCACCGTCGCCGACGCGCTGACGCTGCTCGAAGGCCTGCCGCTGCCGGGCGCGGTGGCCGCACCGCACCCGGCCGCGCCCCGGCTGGTCACGCTGCGCCCCGCCGCGTATCCCGGCGCAGGGACGGTGTTCCTCGTACCGCCCCCGGACGCCCCGGCGGAGTGCTACGCGGGGGTGGCGCGGTCCCACCGGGGACTGCAGGCGCTGGTCACCCTCGATGCCCCCGCCGACGCCACGGCCTGCCTCGAGGCGCTGCGGCCGTTCCTCACCGCGGGCGAACCGCTGCTGCTGGGCTGCTTCTCCGGCGGCGGAGCCGTGGCGTACGAGGTGGCCGAGCGCATCGGCGCCCACGGCTGGCGGGCCCCGCTGGTGTCGATCGGCGGCACCGCCGACGGCGGCCCCGCCTCGGCCCAGAACCTCTCCCGGGCCCTGTGGGCCGCCGCCCACCACGAGTCGTAGCGGGGTCGGGGCGGCAGGTCCGGACTCGGCCGGACGGGACGATCCCGCCACCCACCCGCCCGAGGGTGGGGCCAACCCCGGGCACACGGGGCGGTGCACCCGTTCGGGGGTACGGCGCGGAGGTTCACGGAGGGATCTGCCAGGGTGGTGGGTCATGTGGACCTTCACGGTCCTGCGCACGCGAGAGGGGAAACGTCATGACCGAGGCCGAACTCAGGGCACTGTTCGACGAGATCGACACGGACGGCGACGGACGGATCAACATCGTCGAACTGGCGGAGGGCTTCAAGGCCGAGGGCGCCCAGGGGCACCTCGCGGAAGAGGTCAAGAAGGCCATGGCGGCCGACGCGAACCACGACGGGGTCCTCGACTTCGAGGAGTTCCGGACGCTGCTGAAGTAGCGGACTCGCGAACGGCCCCCGTACAGCCCGGTGACAGGGCCGGACGGGGGCCGTCCGCTTTCCGCGGTGCCCGGAGCACCCCTGCTCCCGCCGGAACTCCCGCCGCCGGCCGCACGGTCAGGGGAGGTCGTCGCGCGTCACCAGGCGGTGGGCGACCTGCCAGCCCTCCGGGGCGGGGACCAGTACGTCCTCCATCACGCACACCCGGTGCACCTTCGACTCGCCGCCCCGCGGGGTCAGGTACACGAGCGCGTAGCTGCGGGTGTGCACCGTGCCGTCGGGCTGCGGCCGCGCGTCCAGCATGCCGAGCCAGTGCCGCAGCAGCTCGCCGCTGCCGGCGTGTACCTCCGCGTTGCGCCGGACGTTAGCGGCGAGGGCCGCGCGCCCGACCACCGGCGCGGGCAGCGTCGGCACGTCGAAGACGGCGTCCTCGGTGAAGGTCCGCGCCCACGGCTCGGCCTCGAACGAGTCGAAGAGCTGCATCTGGCGTGAGTAGAACTGCTGGACCTCCGCGTACAGCGGGCCGAACTCCCTCACTGCCGCCGTCGTCGTCGCTGTCATGGGGGAACTCCGTTCCATCGGTTTCCGACAGCATCCGCACCGCAGATCGAGCGCTCTTCGAAGACTCCTCAAGCGCCGCTGCCCAGGCTGGGCCGACACGTCCAGGGGTGGCGCCGCAGCCGCGGCCGCCCCGTCGGGAGCCAGGAGGAGAGCACCATGGCGAGATTCGCGTACCCGGAACTCCCGCTGGACGGCCTGCTGCGCCGGGCGGCGGTCCGCGACCCCGCAGGCCTGGCGGTCCGGACCGCCACCGGCACCGGCTTCGCGACGACGGTGACCTTCGCGGAGCTCGACGCCCGCGCCGACCGCTTCGCCTCCTACCTTGAGCACACCCTCGGCCGGCGCGGGGCGAGGGTCGGGGTCGCCAACGTCCTCGACCCCGTCTTCTCCGCCGCCTACTACGGGACGGTGCGCAGCGGCAACACGGTGGTGCTGGTGAACCCGCTGATCAAGCAGGCGGGCCTGCTCCACGTCCTGCGGACCGCCGAGGTCGAGGTGGCCTTCGTACCGACCGCCACCGCCGAACTCCTCGTCAAACTGGGCGACCGGCTGCCGCACCTGCGCTCCGTCGTCGTCACCGACGCGCCCGACGGCGTGGTCCCGGGCGACGCCCTCCCGCTGGCGGAGGTCCTGGCCCGCGCGCCCGAGCGCACGGAGCTGCCCGGGGCCGTCGACCTGGACTCGGTCGCCTGCATCCAGTTCACCACCGGCACCACGGGCCGTCCCAAGGGCGTGCGGCTCACCCACCGCAACCTGGTGGCGAACGCCGCCCAGACCGCGGCCGCGCACAACCTCGGCAGCGACTCGGTCACCCTCAACCACCTGCCGCTCTACCACACCATGCACCTCAACTCGGGCGTCTACGCGGGCGCCTGCCAGGTGCTGTGCACCGACCCCGAGCCCCTCGCCTCGCTCGCCGCCTCCGCCCGCGCCGAGGCCACCCACTACTACGGGCTCCCCGCGCGCCTGCACCGCCTGGCCCAGGACGAGCGGCTCACCGACGACTTCCCGGCGGGGCGCCGCCTGACCGCGGTGCTCTCCGGCGGCACCGCCCTGTCCCCCACTGCCGCCCGCACCCTGCGCGCCCGCCTCGGCGTGCCCGTCATCCAGGGGTACGGGCTGGCCGAACTCTCCCCGCTCTCCCACTGCCAGGACCCGCGCAGCCCCAAGAGCGGCTCGGTGGGGCCCGCCGTACCGGGCACCGAATGCCGCATCACCGCCGTGGGCACCGGCACCCCGCTCGACGTGTACGCGACCGGCGAGGTCCAGGTACGCGGGCCGCAGGTGATGGCCGGCTACCTCGACGACAGCGCCCCCTCGCCGATCGACGCGGACGGCTGGTTCTCCACCGGGGACGTCGGGTACCTGGCCGAGGACGGCGTGCTGTTCCTGGTGGACCGGCTCGACGACGTCTTCAAGTACGACAACGAACTCGTCTCGCCCAGCGGGATCGAGGACGTCATCGGCGCCGACCCGCGCGTCGCCGAGTGCATCGTGGCGGGCTGGCCCGATCCGGTGCACGGCGCGCTCGTGTGGACCGGCATCGTGCTGCGCGATCCCACCGGGCCCGGCCTGCTCGACGTCCTCGACTCCATCGTCGAGCGGGCCAACGCCCGCCTGAACGACCACGAGCAGATCCGCCGCGTCGAGGTGCTCGACGCGGTGCCGCGGTGCCCCGTCGGCAAGCCCGAACGGCGCACGCTGCGCCAGAGCCTGCGCGGACGGGCCGAGGCGGAGGCGGTGGCGGCGTGAACCCGTCCGGCCCGCACGGCCCGCGCACTTCATCCCGTACGACCAGAGGAGCGACCACTGTGGCGAGCAACGCCGGTACACCCCCGACGGCAGGGTCCCCCCGGGTACTCGTGGTGGGGGCGGGCCCCGTGGGCCTGACCGCCGCCCACGAGCTGGCCCGCCGGGGACTGCGCGTGCGCGTCGTCGACGCCGCCCCCGGCCCGGCCCCCACCAGCCGCGCGGTCGCGGTCCACCCGCGCACCCTGGAGACCTTCGACCAGATGGGGGTCGTGGACGGGGTGCTCGCGCGGGGGCGCAAGAACCGGGCCTTCACCATGTTCGCGCGCGGCAGCCGCCTGGTCCGGCTCGAGGCGGACTACCGCTCGATGCCCACCCGGTTCCCGTACACCGTCGTCATCGGCCAGACCGAGACGGAGCAGGTGCTCCGCGAGGCCGTGGCCCGGCTGGGCGTCACCGTCGAATGGGGCGTGCGGCTGACCTCCCTCGAACAGGACCGGCACACCGTACGCGCCCGACTCGAGCACGCCGACGGCCGTGCCGAGGAGTACGAGGTGCCCTGGCTGGTCGGCTGCGACGGCGGCCACAGCACGGTGCGCAAACAGCTCGGCCTCCCCCTGCTCGGCGAGTCCAGCGAGACCTGGGCACTGGCCGACGCGGCCGTCTCCACCGACCTGCCGCCGGACACCATCTACTGGGCGCACACCGGCAGCCAGGCCCTGATGATGGTCCCCTACCAGCGCGAGGGCTACTGGCGGCTGCTCGACACCGCGCCCGCGGGCCGGACGGAAGGGGCGCGCGAGGCCGCGGAGCGCTTCTCCGAGAAGCTGAGCGCCGGGCTCGGCCGCCCGGTGCGGGTGGGCGAACCCGACTGGACCTCCGTCTTCACCTTCCAGCAGCGCATGGTGCCGCGCATGCACGAGGGCCGCTGCTTCGTGGCGGGCGACGCGGCCCACGTCCACAGCCCCGCCTCTGGACAGGGCATGAACACCGGTATTCAGGAGGCCTACAACCTGGCCTGGAAACTCGCCATGGCCGCCCGGGGGCAGGCGGGCAGGGAACTGCTCGTCACCTACGGGCAGGAGCGCGTCCCGATCGGCAGGAAACTGCTGGGCTCGACCCGCAAGGCCACCTTCCTGGTCCAGTTCAAGAACAGCCTGGCAGGCGTGGGCCTGCCCATCGCCTTCACCTTCGTGCGTGCCGTCGCGCCGCTGCGCCGTGCCATCCAGCGCAAGGTGCTCGGCGGTATGTCGGGGCTGCTGGTGTCGTATCCCGAGAGCCCGCTGACCACGCCCGACCCGCTGATGCCGGTGCCCGCGGGCTCGCGCGCGGCCGCCGCGGCCGCCCTGCACCCGGACGACCCCGGTTGCGGGGCGCTGCGCGCCGAACTGCGCGACACGCGCTGGTCCCTGGTGTGGTCGGCGGGCGGAGCGGGCGAGGGCGGACGGGTCGCGGCCGCGGCGGCGAACACGCACGGCACGTGGCTGTCGGTGCGGACCGTGTACGGCGCGGACGGCGCCCGGACCGGCGGCGGGCCCGGGCCGCTGGCGGACCCCGAGGGGCTGCTGCGCGGTGCGCTGGGGCTCGGGGCGGGCGGCTGGGTGCTGATCCGGCCCGACGGCTACGTCGCCGCCGGAGGCTCGGAGCTGACCCGGCGCGTGCTCGCCCGGGCGCTGGCGCCGCTGGGCGCGCCGGCGATGCTCCCGGACGTGATCCGCGATGCGGAGCGGCCCGTCCGGGTTTCCCCGCAGCTGGTGTTGGCCGCCGCCGCGGCCGCGTCCGCCGGGGCCATCGGCATGGTGCCGGTCCTCGATCCCTCCTCCACCGCGTCTCCAGAACTCCAGGACACGGTCGAGACCTCACCACGCGTTCTGGAGGGGACACGATGACCACATCGTCAACACCGTCAGCGCTGCCGACGGCGCCGGAGAAGCCGGTCGCCCTGGTCACCGGCGGCACGAGCGGCATCGGCCTGGCGGTCGTACGGGACCTGGCCGCGCGCCGGCACCGGGTGTTCCTGTGCGCGCGGACCCCGCAGGACGTCAAGCGGACCGTCGAGGAGCTGCGCGCCGAGGGCCTGGACGTCGCCGGCGCCGCCGCCGACGTCCGCTCCCGCGAGGCGGTGGCGGAGCTGGTCGCCGCCGCCGTGGCGGAGTGGGACGCCCCGGTGTCCGTCCTGGTGAACAACGCCGGGCGCAGCGGCGGCGGTCCGACCGCCGACATCAGCGACGAGCTCTGGTACGACGTCATCGACACCAACCTGAACAGCGTCTTCCTGCTGACCCGGGAGGTCCTCAAGAACGGGGGCCTCGGCGGGGCTCCGTGGGGACGGATCATCAACATCGCCTCCACGGCCGGCAAGCAGGGCGTCCTGCTGGGCGCCCCCTACTCGGCGTCCAAGCACGCCGTCGTCGGCTTCACCAAGGCCCTCGGCAAGGAGCTGGCCCCGGCCGGGATCACCGTCAACGCCGTGTGCCCGGGCTACGTGGAGACCCCGATGGCGCAGCGCGTGCGGGCCGGCTACGCGGCGGCCTGGGACACCACGACCGAGGCCGTGCAGGAGCAGTTCGAGGCGAAGATCCCGCTGGGCCGGTACGCGACCCCGCAGGAGGTGGCGGCCATGGTCGGCTACCTCACCACGGACCTCGCCGCCTCCGTCACCGCACAGGCGCTGAACGTCTGCGGCGGGCTGGGGAACTTCTGATGGCGGCCGAGCGGGTGCACCGCACCGTGCACGAGACCGAGGTGGCCGCCCCTGCGGGCGTGGTCTACGGACTGATCGCGGACCCCGAGCAGTGGCCGCTGTACTTCCCGCCCAACGTGCACGTGGAGCGGCTGGAGTTCGACGGCGTCAACGAGCGGCTGCGGATGTGGGCGACGGCCAACGGCCAGGTCAAGTCCTGGAGCTCGCGCCGCGTGCTCGACGCGGCCGCGCGGCGCATCGAGTTTCGACAGGAGGTGCCCGCGGCCCCGCTGTCGGCGATGGCGGGCACCTGGATCGTCGAGCCGCTGGGCGCCGAACGGTCCCGGCTGACGCTGCTGCACGACTTCTCCGTCGAGGGCGACCGGGCGGAGGACGTCGAGTGGGTCGAGCGGGCCACCGACACCAACAGCCGTGCGGAGCTGGCGAACCTGGCGAAGCTGGGCGAGGGCTGGGGCAGGCTCGACGAACTGGTGATGTCCTTCGAGGACCGGGTGGACGTGGACGCCCCGCCGGAGCTGGTATACGCGTTCCTCGAGCGGGCCGAGCAGTGGCCCGGGCTGCTGCCGCACGTCTCGCGGCTGGAGCTGACCGAGGATCTGCCCGGTGTGCAGGTCATGGCCATGGACACGCTCACCGCCGACGGCTCCGCGCACACCACCGAATCGGTGCGGGTGTGCTTCCCGGCGGCGGGCCGCATCGTCTACAAGCAGACCCGCACCCCCGCCCTGATGTCCGCGCACACCGGTGTGTGGACCGTGACCGGCGGCGCGTACGGTTCGACCGTCGTCTCCCGGCACAGCGTCGTGCTCCGGGCGGAGGCCGTCACCGGGGTGCTGGGCCCCTCGGCCGACCTCGCGGCGGCCCGCAGGTACGTCCGCGAGGCTCTGGGCCGCAACAGCACGGCGACCATGACGTACGCCAAACAGCATGCGGAATCGGCGCTCGCGCGCTGAGGCTCCAGGCCGTCTCGAGGGGGACTCGGGCGGTCACAGACAGGCTCTGGACCAAGTGTGAGGGAAAGGTGTGGCGATGTCCGTCCAGCAGGTCCACCGAACGTCCTATGCCGTCGATGTGAACGCGCCGGCCGGCGTGGTCTACGGTCTGATCGCGGACACGACGCAGTGGCCGCTGTTCATCCCGCCGAGCATCCACGTCGAGCGGCTCGACTTCGACGGCTCCCAGGACCGGTTCCACATGTGGGTCACCGCGAACGGGAGCGTCAAGTCCTGGCTTTCGCGCCGGATCCTGGACGCGCCCCGCCTGCGGATCGACTTCCGCCAGGAGGTCCCGCCCGCTCCCGTCGTCGCGATGGGCGGCAGCTGGATCGTGGAGCCCCGGGGCGCCCACCGCTCGCGACTGACCCTGCTGCACGACTTCGCAGTCGCCGCCGACCGGCCCGCCGACGTCGACTGGACGAAGCGGGCGACCGACGCCAACAGCCGTGCCGAGCTGGCGCAGCTGAAGGAGGCCGCCGAGCGCTGGACCCGGCTCGACGGCCTGCTGCTGTCCTTCGAGGACTCCGTACGCATCAACGGACCGGCCGATCTGGCATACCAGTTCCTCTACGGGGTCGCCGACTGGCCGCAGCGCGTCCCCCACGTCTCGCGCGTGGCCGTCACCGAGGACGAGCCCGGCGTCCAGCTGCTGAGCATGGACACCGTGACCGCCGACGGAGCGGCACACACCACCGAGTCCGTGCGGGTGTGCTTCCCGCACGCGGGCCGCATCGTCTACAAGCAGACCGCGACGCCCGCCCTGATGGCCGCGCACACCGGTGAGTGGTCGCTGATCCCCGACGAGACCGGGGTGACCGCGATCTCCCAGCACAGCGTGCTGTTGCGGGAGGAGGCCGTCGAGCGGGTCCTGGGCCCCGGTGCCGGCCTCGACGACGCCAGGTCGTACGTGCGCGAGGCGCTCGGCCGCAACAGCACCGCGACCCTCAACCTCGCCAAGCGGTACGCGGAAACGGCCATCCGCACCCTGTCGGGAGCGGCGTCGACGTAGCCTCGGCCGCCCGAAGCGGCGGCCGCCCTCCTCGACGGTGGCGCTCCGGCACGGCTCCGGCGGCGTGTCAGTGGCGCGTCAGCGAAATGTGGGTGCCCCGCGCATACTCGACCCCTTTGAACCGTGCGGCCACCCGGCGCCGCGACCGGACGAGGGGGAGCGGATGAACGCTGCCATGGCCGTGGTGATCGCGCCCGGCTCCGCCCCGGAGCTCGAGCTGCGCGGGCCCCTCGACGAGGACGCGCTCGAGGAGGCCCTCGCAGGGCTGCCCTCGGGCACGACCACGCTGCGCCGCCACACGCCGACGCACCATACCCTGCACCTGCCCCGGCAGCACTCGCCGGCCGGCACCGTGGCGGACCTGCTGACCACGCCCGGAGCCCGGCCGCGGCGGACACCCGCCCGGCCGCAGGCTTCGCGGACGGCGTGGGCGGGGGCCGCGGAGGGACCTGCCGGGCAGGAGGCGTCCGGCGGCCCCGGCGGCCGCGGTGGCCCGGCCGCGCATCCCCTGACCGGCCTCCCGGCGAGTGCACGCCAGCGCGAGGTGCTGCTCGACGGCCTGACCGGCAGGCCCGGCGCCGGCCTGCACGTCGAACAGCTCCACTGGCGCTGGTACGGGCCTCTGGACACCGGGCGGTTCCACGCGGCCTGGCAGCGGGTCTTCGCACAGGAACCCGTGCTGCGCGCCGCGTTCGGAGACCAGGCACGGGCGGACGGCCGCGACACCACCCCCCGGGTCCTCGTCCACCCGCACGCCTCGCCGCAGATCGTCCGGCACCCCCACGGAACCGCCGACTGGCACTCCCTGCTGGTGAGCGAGCGGCTGCGCCCCTTCGACCTGCGGCGGCCCGGGCTCATGCGGATCGCCCTGCTGGACGAACGGGCGGGGTCCGCCGGGCCGACGCGCATCGCCCTGACCTACCACCACGCCATGCTCGACGGCTGGAGCGTGCGCCTGCTGCTGCGCGCCTTCTACCGCGCGTACCGGGCCGAAGGGCGGCCGACCGGAGGCGAGCGCCGGCCCGACGTGCGCGATCACCTGCGGTGGCTGGCAGGCCAGGACCTCGCCCCGCCCCGCGCGTTCTGGTCCCGCGCCGCGCCGCCGCCCGGCTGCCACACCCTGCCCGGGCCGCCCGCGGCCGCGCCGACCGCAGAAGGCGGGGGCCGCCGCGGCCGCGGACTCGCGAGGGAGCGGCTGACCCCCTCCGAGGCGGCCCGGCTGCGCGAGTGGGCCGCCGGGCGGGGCGCCGCGGAGAGCACGGCACTTCACGCGGCCTGGGCCATGCTGCTGTACCGCTACGGCGGAGCGGGCGCGCTACCCGCCCCCGCCCCCGCCCCCGCCCCCATCGCCTTCGCCATGGCCGTGTCCGGCCGCGGCATCGCCCTGGAGGGCGCCGCCGGCATCCCGGCCCCCCTGCGCAACGCGCTGCCCGTCCACGTCGAGGTGGACCCCGCCGCCCCGCTGCCGGCGCTGCTGGCCGACCTGCGCGACCGGGCCCTGGGCGCGGCCGCGTACGAATGGGCCTCGGCGGGCCAGATCCGCGAGTGGAGCGGACGGACGGAATCCGGCGGCCTCACGCAGTCGCTCCTCGTCTTCGAGACCCCGCAGGGCCGGCCGCCCGAACGGGATGGCGGGGACCCGCTGTGGAGCGAACTCGCGGCCGAGGGGGTCAGGGTGGACCCGCCGCGGACCACGAGCCCCTCCACGCCGCAGCCCCTCGTCGTCAGCGCGCACCACGACGCCGAAGGCGCCCTGCTGCTGACGGCCGTCAACGACCGTACGCGGGTCGCCGACGAGGTGGCGGCCGCGGCACTCGCCCGTACCGCCCAGCTGCTGCGCGCGTTCCCGGTGCTCGGCGACGGCACGACCCCCATCGGGGAGATCCTGCGGACCCTGGCCGACCTGCCGGCGGCAGGGGCCGCGGCGCCCGCCCCGGTCCCGCCCGCCGGTCCGCGCACGTTGCGGGCGGCCGGGCACCCCGACGCCGGCACGATCCTGCTCATCCCGCCGCCCGCCGCGCCCGAGGACTGCTACGACGGCCTCGTACGCGCCTACCGGGGCCCGCGGGCGCTGACCACCGTCGCCGCGCCGGCCGATGCGCAGGCATGCCTGGCCGCGCTGCGCCCCACGCTCGCGGCCGGCGGACCGCTGCTCCTCGGCTGCTTCTCCGGAGGCGGGAGCGTCGCCTACGAGGTGGCGCAGCGCATCGCCGCCCACGGCTGGCTGCCGCCGCTCGTGGCCATCGCGGGCACGGCCGACGGGAGTCCGGAGTCGGTGCGCCGCCTGGCGCGCACCCTGGTGGCGGCCGGGCGGCCGGGGTGAACGCGAAGACCCGACACCGTCGGGGGGCCGTGTCGGGGCCTTCGCGTCCAGTCCGGCCGCCGCGGTTCGCAGAAGTCCGGATCTACCCGTGCCGCGGGGCCGGGGGAGCGTCTAGGTTGAGCGGATGAGCCTGCTCGCGATCAGCGACCTGCACGTGGGTCACCCGGAGAACCGCAAGATCGTCGAGGACCTGCGGCCGGTGTCCGATGACGACTGGCTGCTCGTCGCCGGGGACGTCGCCGAGACGAGCGAGCTGATCGAGTGGGGACTGGCCACCTTGAGCCGGAACTTCTCCACCGTGGTGTGGGCGCCGGGCAACCACGAGCTGTGGACCCCGCGCGAGGACGAGGTCCAACTGCGCGGTGCGGAGCGCTACCGCCACCTCGTGGAACTGTGCCGCGGCCTGGGAGTGCTGACCCCGGAGGACCCGTACCCGGTGTGGGAAGGGGCCGGCGGACCGGTGACCGTCGCGCCGCTCTTCGTGCTGTACGACTACAGCTTCCGCGTCCCGGCGGCCCGGAGCACCGAGGAGTCCCTTGCGCTCGCGCACGAGAAGGGCGTGGTGTGCACCGACGAATTCCTGCTGCACCCGGACCCCTACCCCAGCCGGCAGGCCTGGTGCCGGGCGCGCGTCGCCGAGACGGAGCGTCGCCTGGCCGCCTGCGACTCCGCCCTGCCCACGGTCCTGGTCAACCACTACCCGCTGGTCCGTGAGCCGACGAGGATCCTGCACCATCCGGAGTTCGCCCAGTGGTGCGGGACCGAGCTCACCGCGGACTGGCACCTGCGCTTCCGTGCGGCGGCCGTCGTCTACGGGCACCTGCACATTCCCCGCTCCACCGTTTACGACGGCGTCCCGTTCGAGGAGGTCTCGGTCGGCTACCCGCGCGAATGGCGCCGCCCGGGCCACCCGCGCGACGTGCCGCGGCAGATACTGCCGCGCGGTTGACCCGCGCGGTCGGCACGGGCGGTCGGCACGCGCTCGCTCCGGTGCGGGCCCTCAGCCGCGGAGCGCGGACCGCCAGGTGTCGAAGGCTGCGAGCAGGGAGTCCTCCCAGCGGGAGAGCACGGTCGCGCCTTCCAGCGCGGTGGCGCCCAGCGGGTTGCCGAGGACACCGTTCGGGGAGACGGCGCGCACGCCCGACTCCATCAGGACGGGCAGCACCTCCGCCAGCGGGCGCCCGTCGCCGGGCACGGCGTCCTGCATCCGCACCGCACGGGGCCGCAGCGCGAGCATCACCGAGGTTTCCGTGCGGCCCGCGTGACTGTCCCGCGGATCGCCGGACGGTGACCACGCCAGCACCTTTCGGCCCTCACCGCGCAGCAGGGCCACCGCGGCCCGCAGGGGGACGGCGTTGCCGCCGTGCCCGCTGATCAGCACCACCCCGTCGAACGCGTCCGCCGACCGTACGAGTTCGACCAGGAGCAGCTCGAGGGCGGCCCGGCCGATGGAGAGGGTGCCGGGGAAGCCGGCGTGCTCCCCGCTGGACCCGTACGGCACGGCGGGCGCCAGCACCACGTCGGGGCGCCTCCGCTCGAGCGCCCCGGCGAGTGCGGCCGCGATCTCCGTGTCCACGGTGAACGGCAAGTGGGGGCCGTGCTGTTCGGTGGATCCCAGCGGCACCACCAGCACGCCGGGGGCGCCGGGCGCGGCGTAACGCGGCCATGCCGCGCGGTCCAGGCCGCTCATACCGGCGTACCCGTCCCCTCATCCGCGCGACCGCCGGCGCCCGTGCGGCGGGCGCCGTGCACGGCCAGGTCGGGCCGCAGCGGCCCCGTCGTACGACCGCGCAGCGCACCCCACCAGACCCCGGCCCCGTACGCCAGGTCGTCGGCCGTGGACAGGGCCGTCCAGCGCACGGGGTCCAGGTCCGGTCGGACCCGGTACCAGCGGGAGAGGTGCCGGGCGCAGGCGACGGCCAGCAGCAGCCGGCCGCGGGGGTGCACCGCCAGGACGGGCCACCAGACGCGGCCGGCCGCCTCGGCCAACAGGCCGCCCGCACCCGCGTGTCCGCGCAGCGCCAGGGAGAGGGAGACCCCCGCCGGAACCCCCGAGCGGGACAGCTTGCGGGGGAGCAGGGCCGCCGTACCGGCTGCCACGGCCAGCCCGGCCAGCGGCCGGCCGGCGGCGACGGCGGCCCAGGACAGCGCGCTCCAGGGGGACATGCGCACCGGGGCCACGGCCGGGCCGTGCCGCCGGTGCAGCGGGGCGGCGGAGGTGCCGTAGCCGAAGCGCTGCCGCGCCCAGGCGCGCCACGTGCGCCGCGGGGCGTGGTGGACGACCGCATCGGGGACGTAGCGGACCTCGCCTTCCGCGGCCAGGCGCCAGACCAGGTCCACGTCCTCGCCGAAGCGCATCCCCTCGTCGAACCCCCCATGAGCCTCGAGGGCCCGGGTGCGTACGACCAGGGCCGCCGTCGGCACGTACGGCACCCGGGTGCCCGGACGGACCGCCGAGGGGAGGGGACCGAGGTCCAGCGGGGAGCGGTGTTCCTCGTAGCGCTCCCGTACGGAAGGGCCCGGCGCGCTGCGCACGCGCGGGGCCGCGGCCCGCACCCCGGGATCCTCGAACTGCCGCAGCAGCGGCTCCAGCCAGCCGGGCTGCGGACGGACGTCGGCGTCGAGGAAGCACACCAGCTCCGTCGAGGCCAGACGCCAGCCGGAGTTGCGGGCCGCCGCCGGACCCCGTGCGGCGGCGTGGCGCACGGCGGCCCCGTCCACGGGGACGGCCGAGCCGTCGTCCACCACCACGACGCGGCCCACCGGCCCGATGGCCGGCAGGAGTTCGGCCAGGGCCCGGGCATGGTCGCGGACGGGTACCACCACCGTGACGTCCGCGGGGGTGAGGCGGCCGCCCGCCGGGTGCGGGTGGGCCAGCCCCGCCCGCACCAGGCGGCCGGCCAGCTGCCGGTGCGCCGGCCGGTCCGCGACCGGGGATCCGGCCAGCCAGCCGTCCGCCAGCCGTGCGCCGGCCGCGGTCAGGCGCAGTACCCGGCACGGCGAGCCGCCGAGCAGGACGCGGCCGCCGGCCAGGCGGCGCAGCCCCGGGTCGGGTGTCAGGAGGTACGCGCTCATGCGGTGAAGCCCCCGTCCGCGTGGACGACCGTTCCGGTGATGGCGGAGGACTGCTCGCTGCACAGCCAGCACACGGCGGCCGCGACCTCCGCCGGGTCCAGCAGCCGGTCCACCAACTGGTGGACGGCGAACTCCTCGACGTCCGGCAGGCCGTAGAGCGCCGCGCTCGCGTCGAGCATGGCAGTGCGCGTGGAGCCGGGGGAGACGGCCGTGGCGGTGACGCCCGTTCCGCGCAGGTCCGCGGCCAGGCCCCGGACCAGGCCCACCACGCCGTGCTTGGCCGCGTTGTACGCCGCCAGGTGCCACAGGCCGCGATGGGCCGCGGCCGAGGCCAGCGCCACGAACCGGCCCGAACGCGGCCCGGGCCTGCGCAGCAGTGCGGGAACGGCGGCCCGTGCCAGGTTGGCGACACCGCGCACACCGGTTTCGAACAGGGCGTCCCACTCCTCGTCCGGGGTGTCCCACAGCGGGCGCCCGCCCGCGATGACCGCGGCCGCCGCGACGGCCGCGTCCAGCGCGCCGAACCGCTCCTCGGCGAGGGCCACCGCGGCGCGCAGCGCCTGCAGGTCGCGGACGTCGGCAACCACGTCGACGACCCGGCCCGGCCAGCGAGCGGCGAGCGCCGCCAGTTCCCGCCGGCTGCCCATCGCGTACGGCACGCCCGGCAGGTCCGCGCACCGGTCGGCGGCGACCACCTGCCAGCCCGCGCCGGCCAGCTGCTCCACCACGGCGGCGCCGATCCCGCGCGCGGCGCCCGTCACCAGCGCGACCCTAGGCACCGGCGCCCTCCGCCGTGCCGAGGTAGCCGTGCCCGCGCAGGTAGCCGAGGAGTTCGTCGACGGCGTCGGCCGGGGTCGACGGTGTGACGAGCCGCGGCGGGGTGCGCTGCTCCAGGGCCCCGGTCAGGGCCAGCAACCGCTCGCGGGGGTCGGCGGCGTCGGGCGCCGGGCACACCACGGGCCGGGGCCGGTACGGACGTACGGCGCCGGTCCGCACCCGGCCGGGTGCACCCGCGCCCTCGGCCCGCACGGCCGGGACGGGGGCAGAGTGCGCCGCCAGTACGGCGGGCAGCGCCGCCCGCCGCAGCGTCGCGCTGTGGGCCTCCACCGAGCAGACCGCGGGCAGGGTCACGTCGAGCAGCTCGCGGCGCCCGCCGTCCAGGCGCCGCACGGCCCGCAGGACGGCGCCGTCGGAGCCGAGTGCGACCAGCCCGGTGGCCTGGGCCGCGCCCAGCAGACCGGCCAGGACGGCGGGCGTGGCCGACGTACCCCAGCGGGCCGAGCGGTCCCCGCACACGATGAGGTCCGGGCTGCCGAAACGGCGGCGTACGGCGTCCAGCAGGGTCCGCGCGACCGCCTCCGCGTCCTCGTCGGGGCCGGTGACCCGCAGGACGTCCGCGGCCCCGCAGGCCAGCGCCTCGCGCAGCATGGCCTCGGCGGCGGGCGGGCCCACGGTGACGGCGACGCAGCGGCCGCCGAGCAGCTCGGCCAGGCGCAGCGCGTGCTCGAGTGCGCTGCGGTCGGCGGCCGGGGCGCCTCCCGCGAGCACGTCGCTCTCCACGGCTCCGGTCAGCGGGTGCACCCGGGTGCGCCCGGTGTCCCACCGCAGCGCTGCCACGACCAGCACGGCGCTCATCCCTTCCGGAAGACGACGCCGCGGCCGCCTTCGGGGTAGCTCCAGCTGATGGCACCGTCGGCGTCGCAGACGAGGTAGCAGGTGCCGCATTCGAAGCACTGCTCGTGGTTGAAGACGAGGCCGCCGTCGGCGGTGGGCACGAAGAGCTTCGCGGGGCACGCGTGCAGGCAGGCCCGAGTCGTGCAGCCGCGGCAGACATCGGTGTCGACGGTGATGTGCGCGTTCGGCGAGACCCGGAACTCGACGGTGTCCATCCGGTCTTCGAACGCCGTCCCGTACGGTTGCGGCGTGCCCTTGGCGGTGGTGGTCATCCGAAAGTCCTCAATCCGTTGAGCGCGTCGGCCACCAGGTGGCGGGTGCGGACGCCGTGGCGGCGGGCCGCGGTGCGCAGCAGCCGCACGGCACCCGGCTTCGGGCGCGGGTTGTCGACGTGGAAGAGGCCCTGCACCACGTCGCAGATCAGGGCCGGGTACTGCTGCTGGAACCGTTCGGAGAACAGCAGGCCCGGGGCCCGGCGCAGCTTGCGGTGGTCGGCCAGGACGAACGAGGTTTCCAGCATCCGCCGGTAGCCGGACAGGCCCATGCGGGAGCAGTCGCCGCGGGCCACCGCCGCCGCGGCGGCGCGGCCCGCGTACATGCCGGCACCGAGCGCGAAGTTGACGCCCTCGAGCCAGATGCCCGCGGCCAGGCACATGGCGGCGGCGTCCCCGGCGACCAGGATCCCGTCGCCGATCAGGTCGGGGATGGTGTCGTAGCCGCCCTCCGGGATCAGATGGGCGGAGTACTCCTTCAGCTCCGCGCCCCGGATCAGCGGGGCGACGGCCGGGTGCGCCTTGAGATCGTCCAGGAGGTCCTCGGGGCGCACCTTGGCGGCCGCGAGCCCTTTGAGGCCGACGACGACGCCGACGCTGACCGAGTCGAGGTGCGTGTACAGGAAGCCGCCGCCCGGGACGGACCGCGTACAGCCCAGGATCTCCAGGTCCACGCCCTCCCGGCCGGTGACGGCGAAGCGTTCCTCGATGACCTCCCGGGGCAGTGCCAGGGTCTCCTTCACACCCAGCGTGGTGTGCTCGGCCTTCGGCCCGGAGGGGTACAGGCCGGCTTCCTTGGCCAGGAAGGAGTTCACGCCGTCGCAGGCGATGACCACGGATGCGGTGAGGTCTCCGTCGGGGCGGTCCGTACGGACGCCCGTCACCCTGCCCCGCGCGTCGCGCAGCAGCCCCGTCGCGACCGTCGAGGTGACGAGGACGGCGCCCGCCTCCACGGCGAGGGAGGCGAGCCAGGAGTCGAACGCAGCGCGGTGGACCGTCGCGCCGTTGTACGGGGGAGCGCCCCAGTCCTGGCTGCGGAAGTCCACGGTAAGGGCCTGGTTCTCGGTCATCACCATGGTCGAGCGGCGTGTCACCCAGCGCTCGACGGGCATCTTCTCCCACCAGTTCTCAACGAGTTCGTCGAGGATGCGCCCGTAGACGACCCCGCCGTAGACGTTCTTGGAACCGGGGAAGGGGCCGCGCTCGACCAGGGCGACCGTGCGGCCCGCGCGGGCCGCCTCCAGGGCGGCCGCGCAGCCGGCGGGACCGGCACCGACCACGATCACGTCGAACATCGGGTCAGTCATGGGTGACTCCCAGGCGGCGGGCGAGCTCGTCGACGACGGCGGGCACGTCGGCGACGATGCCCAGGTCGGCGAGTTCGGTCATCGGACAGGACGGATCGGTGTTGACGCTCACCACGTGGCGCGGCCGACCGAGGCCGCCGGTGTGCTGGGCGGCGCCGGACACTCCGAAGGCGATGTACAGCTCGGGGTCGATCACCACGCCCGTCGTGCCGATCTGCCGCTCGTGGCCGAGCCAGCCCGCGTCGGTGACCACGCGGGTCCCGCCGAGGCAGGCGCCGAGCGCCGCACCGACCGCGGCGAGCCGCGCCGTCGACGCCTGGCTGCCGAGC
This sequence comes from Streptomyces sp. NPDC051109, assembly GCF_044455885.1. Lineage (NCBI taxonomy): Bacteria > Bacillati > Actinomycetota > Actinomycetes > Kitasatosporales > Streptomycetaceae > Streptomyces > Streptomyces sp. NPDC051109. The sequence continues at coordinate 48,998 of NZ_JBITFF010000018.1, read as the reverse complement.
CCCGCGCCGGCGCCGAACACCCGCGGCGCCTCCGAGAGATCGGCCGTACCGGGCTCCGGTTCGATGACCTCGCGCACGCGGGCGTCGGCCACCGGAGCGGGCGCCTCGGGCAGGACGAGGGTGACGGGCTCACGGACCGGCGTGGCGGGCAGAGCCCCGCGTACGCCCGGCACGAGGGTGGCCACGAACGGGCCGTCGACGGCGAGTTCCACCAGCGCCTGGTCGTCCCAGCACAGTACGTCGGCCCCGCCCGGGGTCACGGCCACCGCCCGGGCCAGCAGCGGACGGTCCAGTGCGAGGGCGAGGCGGGGGGCCAGATCGCGGCCGTCCGGTGAAGCGGGCAGCACCACGACCGGCACGTCCGCCAGCAGGGGTGCCAGGGCGGCGGCGAGCGCGCCGGGCGCCGTACGGGCGTCCTCGGCCCGCCAGACGCGTTCGGCGGAGCTCAGCGCGGCGCAGGCGCGCGCGGTGCCGTCGCCGACAAGCAGCGCCGCACCGCCCGCCTCGGCGACGGCCTCGTCGCTGCCGACGGGCAGCCGGCCGCCGCGTACGACGACCACCGCGACGGCCTCGCCGTCCACGGCCGGCCGGCTCACAGCGCCACCGCCACGCGGTGGCCCTCGATGACCGCTGCGTGCGCACGGCGCGGGGCGACGCAGTCACCCACGCGGTGCACGGCGAACGGAGCGTCCTTCAGCTCGTGCCACAAGGAGTCCTCCGGTGTCTGGTGCGTGGCGCACACCACCCAGTCGGCGCGCACCTGCTCGGTGGCGCCCGTGGTGTGGGTGAGGACCTGCAGCTCCACGCCGCCGTCCGCCGGTTCGGCCGCCGCGCCGACGACGACCCTGTCCGTCTGCTGGCCGATGCCCTTGGCGTGCGCGCGGATCTGGAAGGTCTCCATGTCGAGGGTGATGCCGAGGTCCTGCCCGACGACCATCGCGGAGGTGATGACGGTGACGCGGCAGCCGCGGTCGGCCAGCAGCTCGGCCACCGAGGTGGCCTGGTGGAAGCCGAGGTCGTCGACGATCACGACCTCGCCGGACGGGGCGGCCCGGCCCTCCAGCACGTCGCGGACGTCCACGACGCGCTCCAGCCCGCCGGACCACCACGGCGGCGCGGGGCGCGCGCCGGTGGCCAGGACGACGGCGTCGGGTGCCTCGGCGCGCAGCGAGGCGGCCGTCGCCTCGGTGCCGGTCCGGATCGTCACCCCGCGGCGCCTGCACTCGGCGGCGAGATTGCGTACGACGTCCAGGAACTCGGCGCGCGACGGTACGGTCGCGGCCACCGCGACCTGGCCGCCGGTCGCGCTCCGGCGCTCCAGCAGGGTCACGTCGTGACCGTGTTCCGCGGCCGTGGCAGCAGCCTGGAGTCCGCCAGGGCCGCCGCCGACGACCAGCACCCTCCGGGGCCGGCGCCCGGGGACGGGCAGGGGAAGCGGCACGGACTCCCGGCCCGCCCGCGGGTTCTCGATGCAGCCCAGCCAGCGGTTCAGGCCCATGCGCCCGACGCACTCCTGGTTGCAGGACAGGCAGGTGCGGATCGCGGAGGTCTCGCCCGCGCGGGCCTTGGCCAGGAAGTCCGGGTCGGCGATCTGGCCGCGTACGACGCCGACGAGGTCGCAGTGGCCCTCGGCCAGCGCACGTTCGGCCTGGACGGGGTCCTTGATCCGGCCGACGCCGATCACCGGGAGGTCCACCGCGCGCCGGATGGCGTTCGAGATGAACAGCGCGTATCCGGCCGGGATCGCCATCGAGGCCTCGATCATGTACAGCGTGGACGTGGCCACGCCGATCGAGGTGTTGATGTAGTCGACCTTGCCCGTCGCCTCGACCATCCGGGCGACCGCGACGGCCTCGTCGATGGTGGTGCCGCCCTCGATCAGCTCGTCGCCGCAGAGCCGGACGCCCAGCGCCCGGTCGGGGCCGATGGCTTCCCGCACCGAGCCGATGATCTCCAGCAGGATCCGGGCGCGGTTCGCGAGGGAGCCGCCGTACTCGTCCGTGCGGTGGTTGGTGGCGGGGGAGAGGAACCCGCGGACGATGGAGGAGTGCGAGCACTGCAGCTCCACCCCGTCGAACCCGCCTTCGGCGCAGTGCCCGGCGACCGTGCCGTAGCCCGCCACGATCTCGGCGATCTCGTGTGCGTCGACGGCCTTGGGCACCTCGCGGAAGAGCGGGTCGGGCACCGGGGACGGCGCCCACACCGGCAGCCGCGAGTACATGCCCGACGCCTGCCCGCCGTTGTGGTTGAGCTGCGCGATGATCGGCACGCCGTGGGCGTGCACCGCCTCGGTGATGCGCCGGTACCCGGGGACGGCCGCGCGCCGGAACCCGTGGATGAGCTTTTCGTACGGCCAGTCCGTCGGGTGGGTCGAGTGCTCCTCGGTGATGATCAGCCCGGCCCCGCCGGCGGCGCGGGCCGCGTAGTACGCGGCGTGCTGCTCGCTCGGCAGCCCGTCCTCGGCGTAGTTCGTCAGATGGGCGGAGAACACCACACGGTTGGCGACGGTGAGCGGGCCGATCCGCAGCGGACTCAGCAGATGGCGCAGCCGCCCGGGATTACTGCTCATGACACCACCTGGAACTCGCGGACGGGCACGGCGGGCAGCACGGTCGCGGCGTCGGCGCCCGACACGGCGAGCGCGGCGCGCCGGCCCTCGAGCACCGCCTCGTACACGGTGCGGGGGGCCACCCGGTCCCCCGCGGACACCGCGCCCGCAGGCGGGGCGGCCGGGTCCGGCATCCGGTGGCCGCAGTGCACGACCGCCGCGCACGGAATCTCGGTCCGTACGCCGGTCAGCGCGTCCGTGACCACCACGTGGTCAGGGTGGACCTCGCGCAGTACGCTGCGCCGGGCCTGGACCACGCCGGCCTGCTGGAGGCGGGAGTTGGCCGGTGCGAGGTCGCCGGTGACGGCCAGCTGGGTGCCCACGACCTGGTCGCGCGTGATGACGGTGACGGTGCGGCCGGCCGCGGCGAGCAGCTCCGTGACGCCGACGGCGACCGCGTCGCCCACCGTGTCGTACACCGCGACCGGACCCTCGGGCAGCGCGGCGGCCGGCTCCGGCGCGCCGAGCACGTCGGCGACGTCGAGGACGGCCGCGCCGTCGTGCACCGCGTAGTCGCGCGGGCCGGGCACCGAGCCGGTAGCCAGGATCAGGCCGCCGGCGGCGGCCTCCAGCTCGGCCGCGGAGGGCCGCGTACCGGTCTCGACGGTGACGCCCAGGCGTTCCACCTCGGCCGTCAGCCAGTGCGCGAGCCGCGCCAGCCGCTCCCGTCCCGGGACCCTGGCGGCCAGGTGCAGTGTTCCGCCCAGGCGTTCGGCGGACTCGACGAGCCGCACCGGGTGGCCGCGCAGCGCCAGCACGCGGGCCGCCTCCAGCCCGGCGGGGCCGCCGCCGACCACCAGCACCGGTCGGCGGGCGCGGGCGGCACCGCCGTCGGCGGACTCGACCGGCCGGTCCCGGGTCTCGTGGCCGCTGCGCGGCTCCGCGGTGCACGAGACCACCGGGTTGCGGTTGTCGCGCACCTGGCAGCGCTGGTTGCCCAGGGTGCAGGGGCGGATCCGGTCGGCGTGCCCGGCGGCCAGCTTGCGGACGAACTCCGGGTCGGCGATCTGGGCCCGGGTCATCTCGACGAGGTCCGCGACCCCGTCGGACAGGGCCCGCACGGCGGGCTCCGGGTCGACGACGGAGCCCTGCAGGACCACCGCGCAGTGCCCCTCGACGGCATCGCGGACGGACCGGCACAGTTCCGTGTTGAAACCGGGAGGCGTGTGCGCGTCGGGGCGGGTCGCCGCCGTGCCCATCGCCGAACCCCTCACCACCACCAGCAGGTCCACCTCCGGGGCGATCCGCCGGGCGAGCTCCGCACCGGCCTCGGGCGTGATTCCGGCCCAGGGCGCCAGCTCGTCGCAGCTCAGCCGCAGCGCGAGGACGCGCTCGCGGCCGATCCGCTCGCGCACTGCGGCCAGCACCTCCACCAGCAGGGCGGCCCGGTCGGTGCCGTACGCGTCGTCCCGCTGGTTGGTCAGGCCCGACAGGAACTGCCGCAGCAGCGCGTGCTGTCCGGCGTTGACCTCCACACCGTCCAGACCGGAGGCGACGGCCAGCTCCGCGGCCGCCGCGAACGCGCCGACGACGGAGTCGATCTCGGCCTGCTCCATCTCCATCGGCATCTCGCGGCTGACCACGTCCGGCACCCGCGAGGGCGCCCACAGCGGCTCCTGGGAGTACGCGGAGGAGCCCTGCGAGCCGCTGTGCCCGAGCCCGGCCAGGACCAGCGCGCCGTACGGGTGGCAGGCGGCGGCCGTCGCCGCCCAGCCGGGGCCGCACGCGGTGGCCAGCGGCGCCCGTTCGTAGGGCCAGTCGGAGGCGAGGACGCTCGCGGTCTCCGTGACGATCACGCCCGCGCCGCCCGCGGCCCGTCGCCCGTAGTAGGCGACGTGCCGCTCGGACAGGGCACGGGCGGTGCCCAGGTTCGTCTCGTGCGGACCGAAGACGACACGGCTCTGCGCGCTGCGGCCGGCCAGGACGACGGGGCCGGTCAGCTGGCTCACAGCCGGAACCCGGCGAGCGGGCTGGTGTCGCAGGGCCGGGCGACCGGGGCCGGGGATTCGGCGGGTGGCCCCCAGCCGATCGACACCGGCACCGCCGCGGACTTCGGCCGGCGGGTGCGGTGCGAGTGGTCCTTGTCGGGGCGGGGCCGGGCCGTGCCGGCGACCAGTTCGAGGGCCCGCTCGCCATGGCCCTGCACGCACTCCGGATCCGGGCCGTCCAGCGGCAGCCCGGTGAAGAACTTGGCCGCCGGGCAGCCCCCGCGGCAGGAGTCGAAGGCGGAGCAGGAGGAGCAGGCCCCGGCGGGCTGCGGGCTGCGCAGCCGCGCGAACAGCTCGGATCCGCGCCACACCGAGGCGAAGCCGCCGGCGTCGCGGACGTTGCCGGCCAGGAACTCGTCGTGGATGGCGAACGGGCAGGCGTACACGTCGCCGACCGGGTCGATGAGGCAGACCACCCGGCCCGCACCGCACAGGTTCAGACCCGGCAGCGGGGTGGAGCCCAGCGCGTTCAGGTGGAAGAAGGAGTCGCCCGTCAGCACGTTCTCGCCGTTGGCGAGCAGCCACTTGTAGAGCACCATCTGCTGGTCGGCGGTCGGGTGCAGGTCGTGCCAGACGTCGGCGCCGCGCCCGGAGGGCCGCAGCCGGGTGATCCGCAGCTGCGCCCCGTACTGCGCGGCCAGCGCGGCGAACTCGTCGAGCTGCGGGACGTTGTGCCGGGTCACGGCCACACTGATCTTGAAATCGCGGAAGCCCGCGTCGCGCAGATTGCGCATCGCGGTCACCGCCATGTCGTACGAACCCTCGCCGCGCACGGCGTCGTTGACCTCGGCGCTGGCGCCGTCCAGGGATATCTGTACGTCGACGTAGTCGGTGGCGGCCAGCCAGCGGGCCCGCTCCGGGGTGATGCGCAGGCCGTTCGTGGAGAACTTGACGCCCACCTGGTGGGCGACGGCGTACTCGACGAGCTCCCAGAAGTCGGGGCGCACCGTCGGTTCGCCGCCCCCGATGTTGACGTAGAACACCTGCATCCGCTGCAGCTCGTCGATCACGGCCTTGCACTCGTCGGTCGTCAGCTCGCGCGGGTCGCGGCGGCCGGACGAGGACAGGCAGTGCACGCAGGAGAGGTTGCAGGCGTAGGTGAGCTCCCAGGTGAGGCAGATGGGAGCGTCCAGCCCCTGCTCGAAGTGGTCGACGAGTTTCATGCGCGTACCTCACTCTCGCGGGGCTCGATGGTCCCCGCGGTCAGCAGTCCGGCCAGCGCCCGGCAGTACTGGGCGTGGTGGTCGGCCGGCACCCCGGCGGCCGTGAGCGCGCCGAGCGCGTCCGGCAGCTCCGCCAGCCTGCGCACGGTGCCCACCAGCGCAGGCGTCTTCAGGAACGACAGCCGCCGGGTGCGGAAGTCGTAGGCGAGGGCCCCGAACGGCTCCGGGCGCAGGGACACGCTCGGGCTGAGGCGGTAGGGGAGGCGGGGGTCGAAGACGTTGGTCACAACGGGCCTAGTAGACGCCGCACATGCCGTCGATCGAGACCTCCTCGACCAGCAGCTCCGACTCGACCGCGGCGTCCTGCGGACCGCCTTGGCCGGTGGACCCGGCGCCCGTCGCGAGAGCTCCTTCGGCGGCGCTCTGGTCGGCTGGACTCATGACGTCTCACATCCTTCACGGGAGGTGGCAACAGCACGGAGGGGGTGGGTAGCCCCATGGTCGAGTTCTCCTCGAGCCGCGATGCTCGGAGCACTTGAGGCGCAATCGAACGAGGAGGACGGAATGCGGATCCTGGCAGCCGACGGAGTGAGCGGTACCGCCCTGGCGAACGGCCGGATGGACCTGCGCAAGGCGGGCAGGGAGGAACTCCGGTGCAGCCCCGTCGGCACCGCCATGTGGATGGCGCTGCGGCACAGCGACGGATTCCTCGACCGTGCCGCGGCTTCGCTCGCCGAAGCCTGGCAGACCGACGAAGGAAAGGTCCGCACCGCCATGGCGATCTGGGCGGAGCGGATGGTGGACACCGGGCTGCTGGAGGCCGCGCAGTGACTGTCGCCGTACCGGCTGGCCACGCTGTACCCCCGTTCTCCCCGGTGTCCGACCGGCTCGCACCCGTACGAGCCTTCGCCTAAGGTTTCCGTGCGCACGACGCCCGGAAAACCCTTATGGCCCCCTAAGCCGATATGCCGCCCAGCGCTTTTCCGGCTACCGCGGAAATGGCGCGGCGCAGAGGAAATGCGCTCCACCCCTAGGGATTCCCCGCCCCTGCGCCGCGGACGTGTAGGGGGCCCCTGACGTGGGCCTGCGCCCGTCGGTTAGGGGATAGCGCAAACGGATTCCCACCGGCTCCGACGGTAGAACTGCTGAGAGCGGTGCATCAAGCATCGTCATCAATGAGGTAGGGAGGGCCCCAATGGGCCGGGTGGAACACAAAGTCGTGGTGATAACCGGTGCGGCTCGCGGGCAGGGCCGCAGCCACGCGGTCAGGCTGGCCGAGGAAGGCGCCGACATCATCGCGATCGACCTCTGCGAGGACGTCGACGTCGCCACGTACGCGCTGGCCACGCCGGAAGAGCTCGACGAGACCGTCAAGCTCGTCGAGAAGACCGGCCGCCGCGCCGTCGCCAAGCGGGTCGACGTCCGTGACGCCGTCGCGCTGCGCAAGGCCATCGACGAGGGCGTCGCCGAGCTCGGCGGACGCCTGGACGCGGTGATCCCCAACGCCGGCATCCTGCCGCTGGGCCAGGGCCCGGTGGACGGCTACACCACCACGCTCGACATCAACCTCGTCGGCGTGTTCAACACCGTGCACGCCGCGCTGCCGCACATCGGCGAGGGCGGCTCCGTCATCCTCGTCGGCTCGGTCATGGCCTTCACGCCGTACGGCCCCGAGGACGCCATCGCCGGCCCCGGCATGGGCGCGTACAAGTTCGCCAAGCACACGATCGTCGACTACGTGACCTCCCTGGCCGCGCAGCTCGGCCCCTCCGGACGCCGCGTCAACGCCGTGCACCCGACCAACGTGGACACGCCGCTGCTCCTCAACGACACGGTGTACCGGACCTTCCGCCCGGACCTGGAGAGCCCGACGCAGGAGGACGCCCTGCCGGTGTTCGCCTCCATCCAGTCGATGCCGGTCCCCTACGTCAGCGCCGACGACGTCTCCAACGCCGTGGTCTACCTCGTGTCCGACGAGTCCCGCTACGTCACCGGAACCAACATCCGGATCGACGGCGGCGCTCTGGTCAAGCAGGGCCGGTGACTTTCGTTGTCCCTCCTGGCCCAGGCCTCTGACGAGGCGGCGCGGTACCGCGCCTACGGGCCGCGCCACATAGACGACATCGCGGCCCGCTACGGGCTCGACGACGCATCTCGCGAGACGGTGCGGCTCATCTCGATGGTCTTGCCCTTCAGGGTGAACGAATACGTCCTGGAGCAGCTCATTGACTGGCAGCGGCTTCCCGACGATCCGATGTACCAGCTGGTCTTCCCGCAGAAGGGAATGCTGAACACCGAGGACGAAAAGCGCCTCGCCGTGCTCGCGGACCAGAGGGACGCCGCTGCCAAGAGGGAGCTGCGGGAGACGGTGCGCGACATCCGCGCCCGCCTCAATCCGCACCCCTCGGGGCAGATGAGCCTCAACAAGCCCAGTCAGAACGGGGTGGAGCTGCCCGGGCTGCAGCACAAGTACCGCGAGACGGTGCTGTACTTCCCCGGGCAGGGCCAGACCTGCCACGCCTACTGCACGTACTGCTTCCGATGGGCGCAGTTCGTGGGCGACGCCGACCTCAAGTTCTCGGCGCCCGACCCGAGCGGGCTGATCACCTACCTCGGCGAGCACCCCGAGATCAACGACGTCCTGGTCACGGGCGGCGACCCGATGATCATGACCACGGACCGGCTGCGCACACACATCGAGCCGCTGCTCGGCGTGGACACGCTGCAGACGATCCGGATCGGCACCAAGTCGGTCGCCTACTGGCCGCAGCGCTTCACCACCGACCAGGACGCGGACGACGTCCTGCGCCTGTTCGAGCAGGTGATCGCCTCCGGTAAGAACCTCGCGGTCATGGCGCACTTCAGCCACCCCCGCGAGCTCTCCACCGACATCGCCCGCAGGGCGATCTCCCGGATCAAGTCCACCGGTGCGCTGGTCTACTGCCAGGCTCCGCTCATCGCCCACGTCAACGACGACGCGACGGCATGGCGGGACATGTGGAAGACCGAACTGGCGCTCGGCGCGGTCCCCTACTACATGTTCGTCGAGCGGGACACCGGCCCGCACGACTACTTCAAGGTCCCCCTGGCCAAGGCGGCGGGGATCTTCCAGGAGGCCTACCGGCAGCTGCCGGGACTGGCCCGCACGGTGCGCGGCCCCGTGATGTCGGCAACCCCCGGCAAAGTCGCCGTGGACGGCATCCAGGACACCGCAGAGGGGCGCTACTTCCAGCTGCGCATGCTCCAGGCCCGCAACCCCGCACTGGTGGGACGGCCGTTCCGGGCGCTCTACTCGGACACCGCCGCCTGGGTCGACGAACTCGAGCTGGACCCCGCCACCGATCTGGACATCGCCGAAGCCTTCCTCGGCTCGGCCGCCGCCCGCCTGCACAGCGCCGGCCCCGCCGAGAACACCCACAGCTGAAAGGAGCCGAACGATGACCGCCCGCAGAGTGTCGCCCAACCTCCTGCTCAACCAGGCAGTGGCCAGGCGTCAGGCGCAGGGTGAATCGCTCGTCCACCTCGGGTTCGGTGAGGCGCGCCTCCCCGTGTTCGCCCCCCTGGCGGCACGCCTCGCCGCAGGATCGGCCCACAACGCCTACGGACCCGTGGACGGCGGCTCCGAGGTCAGGGAGGCCGTCGCCGGGTACTTCACCCGGCGGCGGCTCCCCACCACCTCCGACCAGGTGGTCGTCGCCCCCGGCAGCAAGCCCCTGCTGATGGCGGTCCAGCTGGTCGTACCCGGTGACGTGATGATCCCGCGCCCGGCCTGGAACACGTACGCCCCCCAGGCGGCCCTGGCCGGCAAGCGCGCGTTCGGCGTCCCGATCCCCGACGACTGCGGGGGCGTCCCCGACCCCGCGAGGCTGCGGCAGGAGATCCGGGCCGCCCGGGTCCTCGGCCACGACCCGCGGATCCTGGTACTGACCCTGCCCGACAATCCGACCGGGACCCTGGCCGGACCGGAGCGGATCCGTGAACTCTGCGCCATCGCGGAGGAAGAGGACCTGCTGATCGTCTCGGACGAGATCTACCGGGACATCGTCCACGACCCGGCCACCCCGTTCCTGAGCCCCGCCGAGGTCGCCCCCCACCGCACGGTGGTGAGCACCGGACTGAGCAAGACGCTCGCCCTCGGCGGGTGGCGCATCGGCGCGATGCGCTTCCCGGAAGGGGACCGGGGCCGGCAGATCCACGACGGCGTGGTCTCGGCCGCCAGCGAGGTGTGGTCCACGCTGGCCGCACCGATGCAGGAAGTCGCGGCGTACGTCTACAACGAGCCGCCGGAGATCACGGCCAGGCTCGCGGCCAGCGCCCGGCTGCACGGTGCGGTCGCCCGCCGGGTGCACGGGATCATGACCGGCGTGGGCGCCGAATGCCGCCCGCCCACCGGGGCCTTCTACGTCTACCCGGACTTCGAGCCGCTGCGCGGGACCCTCGCCAGGAAGGGCATCACGGACTCGCTCTCGCTCTTCGAGCACCTCTTCGACGAGTACGGCATCGTGGTGCTCGCCGGCCACCAACTCGGCGACGACGAGCGGGCACTGCGCTTCAAGGCGGCGACGAGCCTGCTCTACGGAGCGACCCGGGCCGAGCAGCAGGCGGCACTCGACGCCGCGGACCCGGTGCGGCTGCCGCACATCAGCGCTGTCCTCACCCGGATCGAGGAAAGCTTCGTGAAACTGACCTCGTAGGAGGCCGAACAACCATGGACAACGACGTCCGCCGCGGTACCGCGGTGGTCTTCCCCGGCATGGCGCCGTCCCCCTACAAGGACGTCGCGCGCTTCATGCTGGTCAACCCGTTCGCCAGGAAGCTCCTGGGCGTGGCCGAGGAGGTCCTCGGCTACGACCTGCTGGAGCGCTTCGGCGCCGACCCGGACGACTATTCGGAGTACGCCCAGGTCGCGTTCCTCGTGAACAGCGTCGCGCTGGCCCAGATGTCCGAGGACGCCGTGGGTGCCCGCCCCGACGTCTGCGTGGGGGCCAGCTTCGGCGGGAAGGCAGCGGCCGTCCACTCGGGCGCGCTCGGCTTCGCCGACGCCGTGCGCATGACTGCGCAGATGACGCGCTACGAGACGCAGTACTTCGCCGAGCACCACACCGACATCGTCACGCAGTCCTTCGCGCGCACGCCGCGCGAGCAACTCGACGTCATCATGGCGGAGCTGACGGAACTCGGCGAGTGGCACGACATCTCCTGCCACATCGACGACGACTTCTGGATGCTGTCCCTGCGCGACGGGATGGTCGAATGGATCAAGGAACGGCTGCGCGCCCTGGGCGGGATGCCGATCTACACGATGAACCCGCCGATGCACTCCAGCGCCTTCGGCGGGCTGAAGGACCTCATCGAGGACAACGTCTTCCCCGACCTCACCTTCCGCGACCCCGACCTGCCGGTCCTCGCGGACCAGGACGGCCGGTCGCTGAAGACCGCCGCGGACGTCCGCACCATGCTCCTCGACGGCTACGTACGGCCGGTCGTGTGGCCGGCCGTCGTGGACACGCTCAAGGAGCTGGGCGTGGGCACCGTCCGGGTGGCGGGCCCCGACAGCCTGTTCGGCCGGGTGCCGCGCACCACCCGCAACTTCGAGGTGGTCCGGCTCACGCCCGACACGGCCATGAGGCCCGTCACGTCGCGACGGCGCCCCCGGCCGGCCTAGGGCGCGTCCGCAAAGTCCCGCCTGTCCCTGCGGGCGGACGGCGCTGCTTCGCGGACACCCCCAGGCCGCACGGCCGCCCTTCGCCCCGCATCGGCCGCGGCGAAGGGCGGTCACGCCTGGTCCCGCACGATCAGGCGGAGACCAGGGAGGCGATGCCGCTCCACAGCACGCCCGGGGTGGCGAAGTTCTCCATCCGCATCATGTCATCGACAAAGCGAATCTTGTAGGCGTCCTCCAGGTCGGCCATGAGAGAAACCGTGCCCATGGAATCGAGACCCAGGTCGCGCAAATCATCGTTTTCCTGAAGGGCCTGGCCCGACGGCAGGTACGGAAGATTCTTGCGGAGAATCTCCTCGAACTGTGCATCCCACATGAAGTACTCCGATTCGTCGCGGTAACCGCGGTCCAGCGGTTGATGGCCCGCACCTCCATGAGTAAGTCGGCGACCGGAATGGACGCAACCCTTCCCACCCCCTATTCCGAGAAACCGGAGGCACAATGGAAGACACCGTGGGGCAGCCGCTGTACGAGCGTTTTCTCACCGGGCTGCAGATATCGCCGCGCCGAGCCGCGGTCCGGGCCGGAGGCAGGACCGTCAGCTACGAGGAGGCCCACGAGACGGCACTGGGCTGGGCCGGCGACCTGCTCGCCGGAGCCGATCGTCCTCCCCGGGCCGTCGGCGTACTGACCGGCAAGGGAGCCGACTCCTACCTCGCGCTCCTCGCCGGGCTCTACTCCGGTGCCACCCTGGTACCCCTGCACGCCGACTTCCCCGCCGCCCGCACCCGCCGGATGCTGGAGGACTCCGGGGTCTCCGCCGTCATCGCCGACGCCCGCGGCCTGGCCGCCCTGGGCGAGACCGGGCTCGACCTCCCCGTCCTCGTCGCCGGCGAGGACGCGGGCGGACCCACTGCCCTGCGCCGCATCGCCCGTGGCGCCCGCCCGCTGGACGCGCCGCGACCCGTCACCCCCGGCGACCCGGCGTACGTGCTGTTCACCTCGGGCTCGACCGGGCGCCCCAAAGGCGTGCCCATCACCCACGCGAGCGCACAGCACTACTTCCAGCTGATGGACAAGCGCTACGACTTCACCGAGGAGGACGTCTTCTCCCAGACGTTCGACCTCAACTTCGACTGCGCCATGTTCGACCTGTTCTGCGCCTGGGGAGCCGGCGCCACCGTCGACTCCATACCGGTCCAGGGCTTCCGGGACCTGCCGGAGTACATCGCCCGCAGCGGTATGACCGTGTGGTTCTCCACCCCGAGCGCGATCACCCTGCTCCGCCGCCTCGGCGGGCTGAACCCCGGCTCCATGCCCGGACTGCGCTGGAGCCTGTTCGCCGGCGAGGCGCTGCGCCAGGACGACGCCGCCGACTGGCAGGCCGCCGCGGCCAACTCCACGCTGGAGAACATCTACGGCCCCACCGAGCTCACCATCACCATCACCGGGCACCGCTGGGAGCCGTCGACCTCACCGGACCTGTGCGTCAACGGCCTGGTCCCCATCGGCTCCGTCCACGAGGGCCACGACCACCTGCTGCTCGACCCCGAGGGCCGGCCGACCGGAACCGAGGGCGAACTGCTCATCACGGGGCCCCAGCTCACCGCCGGGTACATCAACCCGAGCGACGACGAAGGCCGGTTCCTGGAGCACGAGGGGTCCCGCTACTACCGGACGGGCGACCGGGTCCGCAGGCTCCCCGACGGCGAGCTGATCTACCTCGGCCGCCTCGACTCGCAGGTTCAGGTGCAGGGGTGGCGCGTCGAACTCGCCGAGGTCGAGCACGCGGCCCGGGGCTGTGAGGGCGTCCAGGACGCGGTCGCCGTCACCCGGACCACCGACGCGGGAGGGGAGCTCGTCGTCTTCTACACCGGCGAGCCGACACCGGCCGCCGCCCTCGCCCGCGAGCTGCGGGCCGTACTCCCCACGGGCATGCTGCCCCGCTACTTCCGGCACCTGGAGCAGTTCCCGCTGAACTCCAACCGCAAGACGGACCGCAAGGAGCTGGCCGCGCAGGCGGCGGCGCTGCCGTAGCGGCCCGACGCACACGACAGGGGCCCGGGGGCCGCCCGTACGCATCTCGTACGGGCGGGCCCCGGGCCTTCGTGCAGGGCCCCTCGCTCAGGAACCGGAGCGGGCGTACCGCGCGGCCAGCGCCTTGCGGTCGGTCTTGCCGTTGGACGTGACCGGCAGCTGCTCCACGGGGATCAGCCGCGCCGGAACCATGTAGTGCTGCAGGGTCTTCTTGCAGAACGCGGCCAGCGCCGCCTCCGAGAGGCCGGGGCCCTCCAGGGCGGGGACGACGAAGGCGTGCAGGGCGAGTTCACCGTCCGCGAGCGGGAGCGCGAGCACGGCGGCCGCGCTCACCTGCGGGAACTCCAGGATCGCGCGCTCGACCTCGCCGATCTCCACCCGGTTGCCCCGGATCTGCACCTGTGAGTCGCGGCGGCCGACGAAGTACAGCTCGCCGCCCTCGCCCGCGTACGCGAGGTCGCCGGTGCGCAGCACGATCCTGCCGGACTGCGGATCGAGCGGGTCGGCCACCAGCGCCCGGGCGGTGGCCTCGGGGTCGTCCCAGTAGCCGGTGAACAGCGCCGGGCTGTAGAGGTGGATCTCGCCCACGGTGCCCGGTTCGTCGACCGGCCGCCCCTCCTCGTCGAACACGAGCATGTCCGCACCCCGGTGGGCGTGGCCGATGGACAGCTTCTCGGTGTCCTCGGGGAGGGGGTTGGGGACGTCGGTGAACGAGGCCGCCATCGACTCCGTCGCGCCGTAGCAGTTGACGATGCGGACCTTGGGCAGCAGCTCCTGGAGCCGGCGCAGCTCCGGAAGCGGGAAGTTCTCCCCGCAGAACAGGATGCCGCCGAGCCGCGTGAGGCCGGCCAGCAGCTCGGGCTCGTGGCGCAGCACCGGCCGCCAGATGGACGGGACCCCGTCGACGTGCGTGACCTCGGCCTCCTCGAGCAGGCTGAGGAAGCGCCGCGGGAAGTACAGGACGGCGCGGGGTACGGGCACCACCGCGGCCCCGCTGCCCAGGGCCAGGCCGATGTCCAGCAGCGAGAAGTCGAACTGCAGCGGCGAGGTGGTGGCCACCCGGTCGTCGGCGGTGACGATCTCCTCGGCGATCATGCCCTGGTAGAAGGCGGTGACGCCGCGGTGGCTCATCACGACGCCCTTGGGGCGGCCCGTGGTGCCCGACGTGAAGATCATGTACGCGGTGTCGGTCTCGACGGGCTCGCGGCGCCGCCGCACCCGCGGCTGCGGGGCGCGTTCCAGTACGATCCCGCCGGCGTCGAAGCGGGCGGTGCCGATCGACGGCTCCAGGCCTTCGCGCTTGCCCTCGGGGCCCTGCAGGTGCAAGGCAGGCGAGGTGGCGTCGGTGATCGAGCGCAGGCGCTGTTCGGGGGTCTCCGGGCTGACCGGGACGAAGGTGGCGCCCACCTTGGAGCAGGCGAGCAGCAGGGAGATGGCGGCCGCCGACGTGTCGGACTCGAGAATCACTTTGTCGCCGACGCCGATACCGAATTCCCTGAGGGAATTCGCGTACGCGTCGGCCAGTTCCTCGAGCCGACGGTAAGTCGTGGTGACCAGGCCCCCGGATCCCGAGAGTTCCACGACGGCGGGGCGGTCGGGCGTGCTCCGCCCGGCCGCCAGCATGAATTCATGAAGCAGCATTAGCACAGCTAAGCAGCGCGGCCGTGCCCGGGAACAGGGAGACGGAACACCCTAGGGGGTACCGGGGGTGAATCGGCCGAAGGTCAGAGGTCGGGCGTGGGGTGCGTAGGGGTGGGTCGCCATACCCGCCCGTCGGTACGTTCGAACGCACCGCGCGCCCGCCGTAGTCGTGAATTCTTCGCCGCATTGAAACAGGTAATCCGGGGGTTGAGACAGAACGATGGATGTCGACAAAGTCGTCGCCGCGCTGCGCCAGTCGTTGATGGACAACGAACGCCTGCGCAAGCAGAACGACCAGCTGGCCGGCGCGACCACCGAGCCCATCGCCGTCATCGGCATGGCCTGCCGTTATCCGGGCGGCGCCGATTCACCGGAAGAGCTCTGGCGCCTCGTCGAAGAGGGACGCGACGCGATCTCGCAGTTCCCGGCCGACCGCGGCTGGGACACGGACTCCCTCTACGATCCGGAGCCCGGGGCACCCGGCAAGAGCATCACCCGCCAGGGCGGGTTCCTCTACGGGGCGGGGGACTTCGACGCCGAGCTCTTCGGCATCTCCCCGCGCGAGGCCAAGGAGCTCGACCCGCAGCAGCGGCTGCTGATGCAGACGGCCTGGGAGGCACTGGAGAGCGCGCGGATCGACCCCCTGTCCCTCAAGGGCAGCCGCACCGGGGTCTTCGCCGGGCTGATGTACCACGACTACGAGGGGGCGGACGGCAGCGGAAGCCTCGTCAGCGGCCGCGTCTCCTTCACCCTGGGGCTCGAGGGCCCCGCCGTGAACGTCGACACCGCCTGCTCCTCCTCGCTGGTCACCGTGCACTCCGCGGCCCAGTCCCTGCGTACGGGCGAGTGCTCGCTGGCGCTCGCCGGCGGGGTGACGGTCATGTCCACGCCACAGACCTTCACCTACTTCAGCGCCCAGCGCGGCCTGTCCGCCGACGGCCGGTGCAAGGCCTTCGCCGCGGCGGCCGACGGCACGGGCTGGGGCGAGGGGGTCGGCATGCTCGTCCTCGAACGGCTCTCCGACGCGGTGCGGAACGGGCGCCGGATCCTGTCGGTCATCCGCAGCTCGGTGACCAACCAGGACGGGGTCTCCAGCGGCATCACCGTCCCCAACGGGCCGTCCCAGCAGAGGCTGATCCGCCGTGCGCTGGATCAGGCGGGTCTGGGGACCGACGACGTCGACGTCGTGGAGGCCCACGGCACCGGCACCCGGCTCGGCGACCCGATCGAGGCGCAGGCGCTCCTCGCCACCTACGGGCAGGGCCGCACGGCCGACCGCCCCCTGTGGCTCGGGTCGGTCAAGTCGAACATCGGCCACACCCAGGCGGCCGCCGGCGTCGCCGGAATCATCAAGATGACGATGGCGATCCGCCGCGGCGTGCTGCCCGCCACCCTCCACGTCGACGCGCCCTCACCCCAGGTGGACTGGGAGGCCGGGCACGTACGGCTGCTGACGGAGAACCGGGAGTGGCCCGAGACCGGACGCCCGCGCCGCGCGGGGGTCTCCTCCTTCGGCATCAGCGGGACCAACGCCCACGTCATCGTCGAACAGGCGCCCAGCGGCGGCGCGGAGCCGGTGGCACCCAACAAGGAGGTGGCCTGATGGCACACACGCTCCAATCCCCGGTCTTCGTCAACCCGGCCGACACCGAGGGCTTCCGGCACGTCCTCGGGCACTTCTGCAGCGGGGTCACCGTCATCACCGCGATCGACCCCGCGACGGGAGCGCCGGTGGGGTTCACCTGCCAGTCGTTCACCTCGCTCTCCCTCGACCCGCCGCTGGTCGCCTTCACCGTCTCGGACGGATCCGCCACCTGGCCCCGCATCGAGCCGTCGGGTGCCTTCTGCGTCAACGTCCTCGCGGCCGACCAGCAGATGCTGTGCCGGTCCTTCGCCCGCAGCGGCACGGACAAGTTCGCCGGTGTCGAGTGGAGCCCCGGACCCGGTACCGGATCGCCGCGACTGGCCGGAACCCTCGCATGGATCGACTGCCGGATCGAGGCCGTCCATCCGGGCGGTGACCACAGCATCGTGGTCGGACGGGTGCAGGCGCTCGATGCAGCCAGACCCGGTTCCGTCGAACCGCTCCTCTACTACGAGGCCGGATTCCGCTCCCTTTCCGCCCCCACCCCCTAGCCCCGCACGCCTTACCCCGATACCCCCCTGATGCCTTGCGGCACCCCCCTGTCCTTCGCTCCGAGGGCTCCAGGGCCGCCGGTGCTGCCCCTACCGTCTTGCTTGCCAAGGAGAGGAAACGAAATGCGATTCGGGCTCAGCTACCACCACCAGCTGCCCAGGCCGTGGGCCGCCGACAGCGAAGAGCGGATGTTCAACGAGGCCCTCGAGCAGATCGAGCTGGCCGACCGCATCGGTCTGGACTACGCCTGGGCCACGGAGCACCACTTCCTGGAGGAGTACTCGCACTCCGGTGCGCCCGAGGTCATCCTCGCCGCCGCGTCCCAGCGGACCAAGAACATCCGTCTCGGCCACGGCATCGTCCAGCTCCCCGGCGCGGTCAACCCGCCGGCCCGCGTCGCCGAGCGCATCTCCACCCTGGACCTCATCTCCGGCGGCCGCGTCGAGTTCGGCACCGGCCAGGGCAGCTCGCAGCTCGAGCTGGGCGCCTTCAACGTCGAGCGCACCACGAAGCGCGAGCACTGGCGCGAGGCCCTCGACATCGTCGTGCGCATGATGACCGAGGAGCCCTTCACCGGTCACAAGGGCGAGTTCTTCGACATCCCGCCGCGCAACGTGGTCCCCAAGCCGAAGCAGAAGGACCACCCGCCGCTGTGGCTGGCCTGCAGCGCCCGTGACACCATCGAGAACGCCGCCCGCCTCGGCCTCGGCGCGCTCTCCTTCTCCTTCTCCTCGCCCGACCAGGCGAAGGAGTACGTCGACACGTACTACTCCATCCTCAACTCGGAGGAGTGCCGCCCGGCCGGCCGCACGGTCAACCCGAACTTCGCCGTCGTGGTGCCGTTCATGTGCCACGAGGACCAGGAGACCGCGCTCGACCGCGGCCTGGAAGGCGCGCACTTCTTCGCGTACTCGCTGATGCACTACTTCGTCTTCGGCCAGCACAAGCCGGGCCAGACGGACGTGTGGCAGCAGTTCCAGGCGACCAAGGAGATGCTCGGCTTCACGCGCGAGATCCCGGCGCCGGACGACACCCCGAAGGCGCCCGGCGCCGAGCAGATGCTGGAGCAGATCACCTCGCTGCGCCGCGGCATCGGCACGCCGGAGCAGATCATCGACCTGCTGCGCCAGTACGAGGCCGCCGGCGTCGACCAGGTGATCTTCTCGGTCCAGATCGGCAAGAACAAGCACGAGCACATCATGGAGTCGCTCGAGCTGTTCGCCCGCGAGGTGCTCCCGCACTTCACCGAGGGCCGCGAAGAGCGCGAGGCCGAGAAGGCCGCCCGCCTCGAGGTCCCGATCAAGGAGGCGCTCGGCCGCGTCGAGATCAAGACGAACGACGCCTCGGACTTCGTGATCGACAACGAGCTCGCGATCATCTCGCAGGGCTCCTGACCGGCTCCGGCCGAACAGGCGGGCCGGCCCGGCCCCGGCCGGCCCGCCGAAACCTGCTTCAACCCGCGGGCGCACCGTACCGACGGTGCATCAGGGGCCGGCTCCGCACGGCCGTTCCCGCACCCGGTCGGTAATACGTTCGTACTGGAAACCTGTCCTATACGGACGACCGGATTGGCTATACGTATGGATAGGACGTGTACATGAATCCCGACATGAATCAGTTGCAGCCGAAGGCGGGGCGCAAGGAATGGATTGCGCTCTTCGTGCTCCTTCTGCCTCTGCTGCTCGTTTCCATGGACGTATCGGTGCTGTACTTCGCGGTGCCGTACATCAGCGAGGAAATCTCGCCGAGCAGCACTGAACAGCTGTGGATGTTCGACATCTACGGATTCGTTCTGGCCGGCACGCTGCTGACGATGGGCTGGCTCGGCGACCGCATCGGCCGCCGCAAGCTCCTGCTCATCGGCACCGTCGGCTTCGGCCTGGCCTCGGTCGCCGCGGCCTACGCCTCGAGCCCGCTGATGCTCATCATCGCCCGCGGTGTACTCGGCATCGCCGGTGCGGTGCTGACGCCCACGACCGCCGGTCTCATCCGCAACATGTTCCACGACGAGAAGCAGCGCCAGACCGCGGTGGCGATCTGGACCGGCGGCCTCGCCGGCGGCATCGGTCTCGGCCCGGTCATGAGCGGTCTGCTGCTCGAGCACTTCTGGTGGGGCTCGGTCTTCCTCGTCAACCTGCCCTTCATGGCGATGCTGCTGATCCTGACCCCGCTCCTGGTGCCCGAGTCCCGTGACCCGAACGCCGGCCGCTTCGACTGGATCAGCTCCTTCCTCTCCCTCGCCGCGATCCTCCCGATCATCTACGGCATCAAGGAGTGGGCGGCCAACGGCGTCAACGGCACCCGCATCGGCGCGATCGCCGTGGGTGTGGTCATCGGCCTGCTGTTCGTGCTCCGCCAGCGCCGCCCGGACCCGATGATCGACCTGAAGCTGCTCGGCCGCCGCGAGATCAACGGCCCGGTCTTCAGCAAGATGATCGCCATGTTCTGCCTGGTCGGCATGTCTGCCTTCACCGCCCAGTACCTCCAGTCCGTGTACGGCCTGACCCCGCTCGTCGCCGGCCTGTGGAGCCTGCTCCCCTCGGCGGGCGTCAGCATCACCACCCCGATCGTCACGATCCTCCTCAAGAAGGGCGTGCACCGCTCGATCCTGGTCAGCGTGGGCTATGTCATCGGCATCGCGGCCTTCGCGGTGCTGACCCTGGCCACCCCCGACTCCGGAATCTGGGTCATCCTGCTCTCGGCGGGCATGCTCGCGGGCGGCCTGGTCATCGTGATGACCCTCGCCACGGAACTGCTCGTCGGCTCCGCCCCGCCGGAGCGCGCCAGCATCGCCGCCGCAACCCTGGAGACGGGTGCCCAGCTCGGCGGTGCACTCGGGCTCGCGGTCATGGGCTCCGTCGCCGGCGCGGTCTACCGCGACGAGGTCGTGGGCGCCCTGCCGAACGGGCTTTCGGAGTCGGCCACCGGGGCGGTCGAGCAGACCCTGGGCGGGGCCGTCGCGGTCTCCGGCCAGCTGCCCAAGGAGATCGGCGACGCCGTCCTCGGCGCGGCCCGGGAGGCCTTCACCAACGGAGTCCAGACCACCGCCTACATGTGCATGGCGCTGCTCGCCGCCGGTACGGTCTTCGCCGCGACCTACCTGCGCAAGGTCAACGTCCGTCCGGACGCGGTCAACCCCGACCTGATCGTGGACGCACCGGTGCTGCAGGACGCCCCTCTGCGCTGATCCACCCGCCACCGGCCATTCACACATCCCCCGCAGACGGGTGGCCGGCCCTGAAAGCGATGACTCCCGCCGGAATTCCGGCGGGAGTCATCGCCTTTTTCCGCGGAAACAGGTACCCCGAATATCGCGCAGCGCCGGACCTAGGGGTGGATCAACCTCCTTCAGGGGGTCTGTGCTCTGGCCCCTCCGGACTCCGCGTCAGTTGAATGAAAGGCGCACAGGCGGGATGCCGCCGCGCTGGTCCGATTGAGACTTGGAGAGCAAAAACAGTGATCAAACTCCCTGAGGCCGACGGGACGCTGACCGAGTACCACCCCAACCAGTCCCCGCGAGTGGCCACTCCCGACAGCAGCCCCTTCCGCAACCGGTCCCCGCTGGCGACCGCGCACATCCTGGGCGACCCGCTGGCCGGCAACGAGCCCTTCGGGCCGCCCATGGGTCCGCCGCCGCCGGCGGCCGTCGACTGGGACGCCACCCTCGAGGTCCGCCGCAACCTCTGGAAGCACGGTTTCACCCTCGCCGAGGCGCTGGACACCGCGCACCGCGGCATGGGCCTCGACTGGCCGGCGTCCGTGGAGCTGATCAACCGCTCGGCGGCAGAGGCCAAGGCCGTCGGCGGCAAGCTGGCCGTCGCCGTCACCACCGACCAGCTCAACCCGTTCGCCCCGGCCTCCCTCGAGGACATCACCAAGGCGTACGAGCAGCAGCTCGAGGTCGTCGAGGGCGCCGACGCGTCCGCCATCATCATGTGCAGCCCGCAGCTGGCCCCGCTGGGCCAGGGTCCCGACGCGTACGCCGAGCTCTACGGCTCGCTGCTGCGCCAGGTCTCGAAGCCGGCCGTCCTGCACTGGGTCGCCTCCGACTGGAACCCGGGCCACACCGGCTACTGGGGCCACCAGGACCTCGACGCGGCGCTCGACACCCTGATCGACATCGCGAAGAACAATGCCGACAAGGTCGACGGCATCAAGATCGCCGCACTGTTCCTCACCCCCGAGCGCCAGGTGGAGATCCGCCGCCGCCTCCCGGAGGGCATCCGCTTCTACACCAGTGACACCGAGAACTACTCCGAGCTGCTGGTCGGCGACGAGCAGGGCTTCAGCGACGGCCTCACCCCGGTCTTCGGCGCGTTCGCCCCGATCGCCGCCGAGGCGCTGCGCGCGGCGGACGCCGGCGACCTCGCCCAGGCACGCGCGCTCCTCGACCCCACCCAGGAGCTCTCGCGCCACCTCTTCTCCGGGTTCGGCCGCAGCATCATCTTCTTCAAGACCGGCCTGGCCTTCCTCGGCTGGCTCCGGGGCGAGACCAGCCACTACCAGATGGTCTGGGGTGAGTCCTCGGCCCGCTCCCTGCCGCACCTGGCGAAGCTGTACCGCATCGCCGACAGCCTCGGCACCCTGCCGGACCCGGCGCTCGCCGAGCGCCGCTTCCGCGCCTTCCTCGGCACGTACGGAATAGAGCAGTGACCGCCGCGGTCGTACTCGGCGGCGGCATGGCCGGACTGCTGGCCGCGACCGTGCTCGCCGACCACGTCGACGAGGTCGTCGTCGTCGAGGGCGACCAGTACCCCGACGCCCCCGGACCGCGCCGCGGCCTGCCCCAGGGACAGCACAACCACCTGTTCATGAAGGGCGGCGCCGACGCCCTCGACGAACTGCTGCCCGGCACCACCGCTCTGCTGCGCGCCGCCGGCGCCAAGCAGCGCGGCCTGCCGCAGGACATCCTCACGCGCGGCCCGCGGGACTGGTTCGAGCGCAGCCACACCGACACCTGGCTGCTGCTCATGAGCCGGGCCGTGCTCGACGACGTCGTGCGCGGCCAGGCGCTGAAGAACGAGAAGCTGAAGGTCCTGCAGAACACCAAGGTCATCGGCCTGGTAGGGGACGCGCGGCGGGTCACCGGCGTGCGCATCGAGAAGGGCGGCCGCGAGGCCGGCCAGTCCGTGACGGAGGAGACGCTCGCCGCGGACTTCGTCGTCGATGCCACGGGCCGCCGTGCCCGCACCCCGCAGTGGCTGCAGGAACTCGGCGTCGCCGCAGCGGCGGAGGATGTCGTCGACGCCGGCTTCGCCTACGCCAGCCGCTGGTACGAGGCCCCCGAGGGCACACCGGAGGACTTCCCCGGCGTGATGATCCAGGTCCAGCCGGGCACCGGCCGGCCGGGCCGGGGCGTGGCCCTGCTGCCCAACGAGGGCAACAAGTGGATCGTGACCCTGTTCGGCTCCAAGGGCGGCGAGCCGCCCACGGACGAGGAGGACTTCGCGAACTACACGGGTGACTGGGACCACCCCGTCATTCCCAAGCTGCTCGCGAACGCCACCCCGCTCACCGAAATCCGCTCCTACCGCGGCATGCAGAACCGCTGGCGGCACTACGAGAAGGCGGCGATGCCCGAGGGCTATCTCGTCGTCGGCGATGCCAACGCGGCGCTGAACCCCACGTACGGAACGGGTATGACCGTATCGGCCAAGAGCGCGCTGGAGCTGCGGGCCGAACTGCGCGCGGGCGGCGGTCTGACACCGGGCCTGGCCAAGCGGGTTCAGGGCCGGATCGCCAAGATCGTGGCGTTCGCGTGGCAGACCTCGGCGGGCAACGACGTGTTCTTCCCGGGTGTGCAGACCTCCGTTCCGGTCAAGGGCGAGAAGTTCCAGACCTGGCTCGCGGCCCGCATATCGCAGGTGGCGGCCCGCAATCCGGTCGTCTGCAACATCGCCTTCACCGTCGGCACGTTCGTCGCGCCGGTGAGCCGGATGTTCTCCTTCGCCTATCTCTGGCCCGTCCTGCGCGGCCCCCGGAAGCCGGCCCTCACGGCCGATCAGGCCATCGCCCAGTTCCCCGGATTCGGGAATCTGCTCGACGATGCCCGTACCGAAGGACGGGTACCCGTGTCCCACCCCCAGTAGCACCCCGATAGGGGGCCCGCCCGTCCACATAAGGGTTGGCTCCCTACGGTGCGCTGAATAGCGTCATTTCGACGGCACCCGCAGGGTGCCGTCACGGCTTTCAAAAGAGCTCTGGACATCTCGAGGAGGGTGCCCCGCATGAGCGGCGACCAGGAATTCTCCGTTTCCGACCGGAATTCGGGGGAGCATGGCGTTCCGGGCGGGGCGGCTCCCACTCCCGCAGTGATCCCCTGGGTGCTGCACGGCACCGGCGAAGCGGCGGTCCGTGCCCAGGCGCTGAAGCTGAGCGCCTTCCTCTCGGAGCGCGGCCCGGACCGGCAGGCACCCAGCCCGCACGACGTCGGCCTCTCGCTGGTGACCACACGCGCCTCCCTCGCGCACCGCGGCGTGGTCCTCGGCACCGACCGCGAGAGCCTCCTCGAAGGCCTCGACGCCCTCGCCGCCGGCGGCCTCGGCGGTACCGTGGTCACCGGCCCCGTGACGGGCGGCAGCTCCACCCCCGCGGTCTTCGTCTTCCCCGGCCAGGGCTCCCAGTGGCAGGGCATGGCCGTCGAACTGCTCGACACGGCGCCGGCGTTCGCCACCGCTCTGGCGCAGTGCTCCGCCGCGCTGGACGCCTTCACCGACTGGGACCTGGAACAGGTGCTGCGCGGCGAGCCGGGCGCACCGACCTTCGAACGGGTCGACGTGGTCCAGCCCGTGCTGTGGGCCGTCATGGTCTCGCTGGCCGCGCTGTGGCGCTCGTACGGCGTCGAACCGGCGGCCGTCGTCGGCCACTCCCAGGGCGAGATCGCCGCCGCGTGCGTGGCCGGAGCACTCACCCTCGAGGACGGCGCCCGCGTGGTCGCCCTCCGCAGCCAGCTCATTGCGGAGGAACTGGCCGGCCAGGGCGGCATGATGTCCGTACCGCTGCCCGCGGCCGAGCTGGAGACCCGCCTCACACCGTGGCAGGGGCGCGTTCAGCTCGCCGCCGTCAACGGCCCGGGCTCCACCATCGTGGCCGGCGAGAACGCCGCGCTCGACGAGGTGCACGAGAACCTCACCGCGCAGGGCGTCCAGGCACGCAAGATCCGCGTGGACTACGCCTCCCACTCGCACTACGTCGAGGCGCTGAAGGACAAGCTGCACGCCCTCCTGGCCCCCGTCCGCCCGCGCCGCTCCGACATCGCCTTCTACTCGACGGTGACCGGCGCCCTCATCGACACCTCCGAGCTCGACGGCACCTACTGGTTCACCAACCTGCGCCAGACCGTCCGCTTCGAAGCCGCCACCCGCGCCCTGCTCGCCGACGGCTACGGCCTGTTCGTCGAAGCCAGCCCGCACCCCGTGCTCCGCAACGGCCTCGGCGAGACCTTCGAGTCCGCCGGCGCCCAGGCCACCGCCGTCGGCTCGCTGCGGCGCGACGACGGCGGGCTCCTGCGCTTCGCCACCTCCCTGGCCGAAGCCTCCCTCGGCGGCGCGCCCGTCGCCTGGACCGACTTCTTCGCCGCCGACGCCCGCGTCACCGACCTCCCCACGTACGCCTTCCAGAACCGCCGCTACTGGATCGACTCCACCACCGGGGGCGCCGACGTCACCGCCGCCGGACTCGACCCCGCCGCCCACCCGCTGCTCGGCGCCGTCATCACCTCCTCCGCCTCCGGCGAGACCGTCTTCACCGGCCGCGTCGGGCTCTCCTCCCACCCGTGGCTCGCCGACCACGAGGCCCTCGGCAGCGTGCTCGTCCCCGGTACCGCCTTCGTCGACCTGGCCCTGCGCGCGGGCCAGCACACCGGCAGCGGGTGCGTCCGCGAACTCACCCTCCAGGCACCGCTGGTACTGCCCGCAGACGGCCGGCTCCAGCTCCAGGTCACCGTCGGAGCGCCCGACGAGGGCGACGGCCGCCCCGTCACGATCCAGTCCCGCGGCGAGAACGGCGACCACGCCTGGACCCGCCACGCCACCGGCATCCTCGACGCCCACGCACCGCTCGCCACGGCACTCGCCGCGGACCTGGCCTCCTGGCCGCCGCCCGGCGCCGCACCCGTACCGCTGGACGGGGCCTACGAACGGCTCCTGGACCGCGGTTACGCCTACGGACCCGTCTTCCAGGGCCTCAAGGGCCTGTGGCGGCGCGGCCGCGACCTCTTCGCCGAGGTCGAGCTGGACGAGCAGGCGCACACGGACGCCGCCCGCTTCGGTCTGCACCCCGCACTCCTCGACTCCGCCCTGCACGCCGAACTCCTCGCAGGCGAGGACGCGTCCGGCGACACCGTCCTGCCCTTCGCGTGGACCGGCGTCACCCTGCACGCCGTCGGCGCCACCTCGCTGCGCGTCCACCTCGCCGAGGCCGGACCCGACGCCACCCGGATCACCGCCGCCGACGGCACCGGCGCGCCCGTCCTCACCGTCGACTCCCTCGTCGCCAGGGCCGTCTCGCCGGAGCAGCTCGCGGCTGCCGGGGCGGGCAGCGGCCCCGAGCCGTACGCCGTGCGCTGGATCCCGGTGTCGACGACCGAGGGCGCCGCGGAACCCGCCGCCGGCAGCTGGGCGGTCGCCGGAACCGGCGCCGCCGCCGACGCCCTCGCCGCGGCACTGGGCGCCGACACCCACGAGGACCTGGCAGCCCTCGCGGACGCAACCTCCGAGGCCCCGCCCCAGGTGGTCGTCGCGCTGCTGGCCGGATCCGCCGAGCCCGGCGACGTACCGTCCGCGGTGCGCCGCACCACCGGCCGTGCCCTGGAGCGCGTCCAGTCCTGGCTCGCCGACGACCGTTTCGCCGACGCCACCCTCCTGCTGGTCACCGGCGGCGCCGTCGCCGCGTCCGAGGACGGCGTGCCGGACCTGGCCCAGGCCCCGCAGTGGTCCCTGCTGCGTTCGGCCCAGGCCGAGAACCCCGGCCGGTTCGTCCTCGTCGACACCGACGCCGACCTCGCCGCCGGTACGGCGCCCGGTGCGGGCGCCCTCGCCGCGGCCCTCGCCACCGGGGAGCCCGAGACCGCGCTCCGCGACGGCGAGGTCCTCGCCCCCCGGCTCACCGCCGCCGATCCCGCTCCCCGCGCGGAATTCGACCCCGAGGGAACCGTCCTGATCACGGGCGGCACCGGAGGCCTGGGCGCACTCGTCGCCCGCCACCTCGTCACCGAGCACGGCGCCCGCCGCCTGCTGCTCACCAGCCGCCGCGGCCCCGCCGCGCCCGGCGCCGCCGACCTGCGCGCCGAGCTGGCCGAACTGGGCGCCGAGGCCGAGATCGCGGCGTGCGACACCGCCGAACGCGACTCCCTCGCCGCCCTGCTCGCCGGGATCGACCCGGCCCATCCGCTCACCGCCGTCGTGCACGCCGCCGGCGTCCTCGACGACGGCCTGATCGGCTCCCTCACCGCGGAGCGGCTCGACAGCGTCCTGCGCGCCAAGGCGGACTCCGCCTGGCACCTGCACGAGCTGACCCGCGACCTGGACCTGGCCGCCTTCGTCCTGTTCTCCTCCATCGCCGGGACGCTCGGCTCGGCCGGCCAGGCCAACTACGCCGCCTCCAACGGCTTCCTCGACGCCCTCGCCGCCCACCGCCGGGCCGCCGGTCTCCCCGCCGTGTCCATGGCGTGGGGCCTGTGGGCCGACGGCACCGGAATGACCGGCCACCTCGACGAGGCCACCGTCGCCCGCATGCGCCGCGGCGGGTTCCCGCCCATCGCCGCGGCGGAAGGCCTCGCCCTCTTCGACAGCGCGTTCACCGGCACCGCGGACGGCGGATCGCTGCGCGTCCTGCTCAAGCTGGACACCGCGGCGCTGCGCGCCGCCGCGGGCTCGGGCACCGTACCGGCCCTGCTCCGCTCCCTGGTCCGCGTCCCGCTGCGGCAGGCCGCCCAGGCCGACCGCGGCGAGGCCTCCTTCGGGGACCGGCTGGCCTCCCTGTCCGGCGGCGAGCGGACCAAGGCCCTGCTCGATCTCGTACGCCGCCAGGTCGCCGAGGTCCTCGGTCACGGGAGCATCGACGCCGTCGACCCCGACCGGGCCTTCAAGGAGCTCGGCTTCGACTCTCTCACCGCCGTCGAGCTGCGCAACCGCGTCAACGCGGCCACCGGGCTGAGGCTGCCCCCCACCCTCGTCTTCGACTACCCGAGCGCCCGCGCCCTCGCCCGGCACGTGGAAGGCCAGTTCGCCGGCACCGGTACCGTCTCCGGCGCCGGCCGGGCCGCCCCGGCCGCAGCCGCGGCCGACCCGGACGAGCCGCTCGCCATCGTCGCCATGGCCTGCCGCTTCCCCGGAGGTGTGGAGTCGCCCGAGGACCTGTGGAAGCTGGTCGCGGACGGCACCGACGCCGTTTCCGCCTTCCCCGCGGACCGCAGCTGGAACATCGACGAGCTCTACCACCCCGAGCCCGGCACGCCCGGCCGTACGTACACCAAGTCCGGAGGCTTCCTCCACGACGCGGCCGACTTCGACCCCGGCTTCTTCGGCATCAGCCCCAACGAGGCGCTGGCCATGGACCCGCAGCAGCGTCTGCTGCTGGAGACCTCCTGGCAGCTGTTCGAGCGGGCGGGCATCGACCCGGCCACCCTGCGCGGCAGCTCCACCGGCGTCTTCGCCGGCATGATGTACCACGACTACGCGGACAGCAGCGCGGCCGGATCGATCGTCTCGGGCCGCCTGTCCTACCACTACGGCCTCGAGGGTCCGGCCGTCACGGTCGACACGGCCTGCTCCTCCTCGCTCGTCGCCGTCCACCTGGCCGGGCAGGCGCTGCGTTCCGGCGAGTGCTCGCTCGCCCTCGTCGGCGGAGTCACGGTCATGGCCACCCCCGGTGTCCTCATCGAGTTCGGGCAGCAGCGCGGCCTCGCCGCGGACGGCCGGTGCAAGCCGTTCGCCGACGCCGCCGACGGCACCGGCTTCTCCGAGGGCGTCGGCCTGCTCCTGCTGGAGCGGCTCTCCGACGCCCGCCGCAACGGCCACCAGGTCCTCGCCGTCGTGAAGGGCTCCGCCGTCAACCAGGACGGCGCGAGCAACGGCCTGACCGCCCCCAACGGCCCCTCGCAGCAGCGCGTCATCCGCCAGGCACTCGCCTCGGCCGGCCTGTCGGCCGCAGACGTCGACGCGGTCGAGGCGCACGGCACCGGCACGGTGCTCGGCGACCCGATCGAGGCCCAGGCCCTGCTCGCCACCTACGGCCAGGACCGGACCGGGGACCGGCCGCTGTGGCTCGGGTCGATCAAGTCGAACATCGGCCACGCGCAGGCCGCCGCCGGTGTCGCCGGTGTCATCAAGATGGTCGAGGCCATGCGCCACGGGGTCCTGCCCCGCACCCTGCACGTGGACCGGCCCTCGCAGAAGGTCGACTGGGAGGCCGGCGCCGTCCGGCTGCTCACCGAGGCCCGTGACTGGAGCGCGGAAGGACCCCGCCGCGCGGGCATCTCCTCCTTCGGCATCAGCGGAACCAACGCCCACGTGATCATCGAGCACGTGCCCGACGAGGAGCCCGCGGCCGCCGCTCCCGAATCCGCGCCCTCCGGGCCGGAAACCGCCGAGGACACCGGGGCCGTCGCCTGGCTGCTGTCGGCGGCGGGCGGCGAAGCCCTCGCCGACCAGGCCCGCCGCCTGGCCGACCACGTCGCCGGCCGGCCCGGGCTGCGCCCGGTGGACGTCGCGTACTCCCTCGGCACCGGCCGCCCGCTGCTGAGCCACCGTGCCGTCGTCGTCGGGGAGGACCGTGAGGAACTCCTCGGCGGGCTCGCCGCGCTCGCCGGGCGGCCGCCCGCCGCCACGGCGGCCTCCGGCCCCGCCGGGTCCACCGCCTTCCTCTTCACCGGCCAGGGATCGCAGCGGCCCGGTATGGGGCGCGGACTGTACGACGCCCACCCGGTGTTCGCCCGGGCCGTCGACGCCGCCGCCGAGGCCCTCGACCCGCACCTGGAGCGGCCGCTGCTCGAGGTCATGTGGGGCACGGACGCCGAGCTTCTGAGCCGCACCGAGTACGCCCAGCCCGCCCTGTTCGCCCTCGAGATCGCCCTGTTCCGGCTCGCCGAGTCCTGGGGCATCCGCCCGGACTACCTCGCCGGGCACTCCGTCGGCGAACTCGCCGCGGCCCGCGCCGCCGGCGTCTTCGGCCTCGAGGACGTCGCAGCGCTCGTCGCCGCCCGCGGCCGCCTGATCCAGAACCTGCCGACCGGCGGCGCCATGGTCGCCATCGGGGCCGCCGAGGCCGAGGTCGTGCCGTTCCTGACGGACGCCGTGTCCCTCGCCGCCGTGAACGGCCCCTCGTCCGTGGTGGTCTCCGGAGCGGCGGACGAGGTCCTCGCCCTCGCGGCCCGCTTCGAGGCGGACGGCCGCAAGACCGGAAGGCTCCGGGTCAGCCACGCCTTCCACTCGCCGCTCATGGAGCCCATGCTCGACGAGTTCCGCACGGTCGCCCGCAAGATGGCCTACCGCAAGCCGGCCATCCCCGTGGTCTCCACGCTGACCGGCCGGCTCGCCACGGCCGAGGAGCTGGGCGACCCCGAGTACTGGGTCCGGCACGTACGCGGCACCGTCCGCTTCGAGGACGCCGTGCGCACCCTCGACGCCCACGAGGTCACCACGTACCTCGAACTCGGCCCCGACGCCGTCCTGTCCTCCCTCGGCGCGGACTGCCTCACCGGCGGGCGCGACGTCGCCTTCCTGCCCGCCCTGCGCCGCGACCGGTCCGAGCCGCGCGAACTGGTGGCCGCCGCCGGCCGGGCCGCGTCCCGCGGCGTGGCCGTCGACTGGAGCGCCGTCCACGCCCGGCGGCAGCCGCGCCGCGTCGAACTGCCCGGGTACGCCTTCCAGCGCCGCCGCTACTGGCTCGACTCCGTGGCCGGCAGCGGCGACGTCGCCACCGTCGGCCAGCAGAGCGCCGGACACCCGCTGCTCGGGGCCGTCGTCGAACTGCCCGACACCGGCGGCCTCGTCCTGACCGGTCGGCTCTCCGCCACCGGCCAGGCCTGGCTCACCGACCACGACCTGCTCGGCACCGTGCTGCTCAGCGGCGGCGCACTCGTCGAGCTGGCGCTGCACGCCGCGGCCCGCACCGGCTGCGCCGGACTGCGGGAACTCGCCGTCGAGAGCCCGCTCGTGCTCCCCGAGGGCGACACCGTCGACCTGCGCGTCACCGTCGGCGCACCGGACGCGTCCGGCGCCCGCCCGGTCTCCGTCCACTCCCGCACCGGCACCGGCCAGGACTCCGGCTGGCGCCGCAACGCCACCGGCACCGCCGTCCCCGGTCACACCCCCGGTCAGACCCCGGAAACCGGCGCCGCCTGGCCGCCCGCCGGCGCGACACCGCTGGCCACCGACCGTGCCTACGAGGAACTCCTCGCCCGCGGTTACGGATACGGGCCCGCCTTCCAGGGGCTGCGCGCCGCCTGGCAGCGCGGCGGGGAGCTCTTCGCCGAGATCGGGCTGCCCGAGGGCGCGGACCGGGACGCGGACCGCTTCACCCTCCACCCGGCCCTGCTCGACGCCGCCCTGCACGCCCAGCGGCTCACCGCGGACGCCTCCGCGCAGTTCGACTCCGACTGGCAGGGCGTCGCCCTGCACACCACCGGCAGCCGCGAGCTGCGCGTTCACCTCGCCCCGGCCGAGGACGGGGGCACCACGCTGGCAGCGAGCGACACCAACGGGCGGTCGGTGCTCACCGTCGACCGCGTCGCCTCCCGCCCGGTGACGGCCGCCGAGCTGACCGCGGGCCGGGGCATCGCCCAGGAGGCGCTCTTCCGGCTCGACTGGCAGAGCGCGCGCCCGGCCGCGGTCCGGACCCGTCCGCAGGGCATCGCGGTGCTCGGCACCGACCGGCTCGGCCTCGGCGAGGACGTACCCGCCCACCGGGACCTCGAAGCGCTGCTGGCCGACCTCGCGAAGGGTGCGGCGCCCGAAAGGGTGGTCCACCTCGCCGAGGGACCCGACGCCGCCCCCGAGACCCTCGCCCTGCTCCACCACTGGACCGCCGACGAGCGGCTCGGCGTCCTGCCGCTGGCCATCGTCACCCGCGAACACAGCGCCGCCGCCGGCATGGTGCAGGCCCTGGTCCGCACCGCGCGCGCCGAGAGCGGCTGCCCGCTGACCCTGATCGCCCTCGACGGCTCGGACGAGTCGCTGCACGCCCTGCCCGCCGCCTTGGCCCTGGACGAGCCGGAGACCGCGCTGCGCGCCGGCACGGTCCTCGTCCCGCGGCTCACCCCGGCCCCGGCCCCCGTCGCCGCGCCGGCCTGGGACCCGCAGGGAACGGTCCTGGTCACCGGTGCCCCCGGCACGGCCGGCGCGCTGGCCCGCCACCTGGTCACCGAGCGGGGTGTACGGCACCTGGTGCTGGCCACCGAGCAGGGCCTCGCGGCGGACGCCGAGGGGCTGATCGGGCCGGACGCGGAGATCTCCGTGGTCACCACCGACCTCACCGACCCCGCAGCGGTCGCCGCGCTCCTCGCGGCGATCGCCCCGGAGCACCCGCTGACCGCGGTCGTCCACACGGCCCACGACACCGCGGACGGCTCCTCGTTCGCCGGGTTCACCGCCGACCGCCTCGCCGCCGCCGGCCGGCCCGACCGGGCCGCATGGAACCTCCACAAGGCGACCGGCGACAGCGCCCTCGCCGCCTTCGTCCTGGTCTCCTCGGCCGAGGCGCTGCTCGAGGGCGACGGGCAGGCCGGCAACGGCTTCGCCCAGATCGGCTTCGAGGCCCTCGCCGGGCACCGCCAGAGCCGGGGCCTGCCCGCCACCGCCCTCGCCTACGGTCCCTGGCGGGCGCCGGGAACGGCCGCCGCACCCCAGGAGCGGGCCGGGCTGCCCGCGCTCACCGCCGAGGAGGGACTCGCCCTCTTCGACGCCGCCCTCACACAGGCGGCGGCGACAACACTGGCCGCCGTCCGCCTCGACCGGGCCGCGCTGCGCACTCGGCCGGAGGAACTCCCGTACGTCCTGCGCTCCGTGGTCCGCACCCCGGCCCGCTCCGCGGCGCCCGCCGACGGCGCCTCCCTCGCGGAGCGGCTGGCGGGGCTGAGCGCGGACGAGCGCGAGCGGACCCTGCTCGCGCTGGTCCGCGAGCACGTCGCGGCGGTGCTCGGCCACCCCGACCCCGAAGCGGTCGACCCCGAGCGCGCGTTCCAGGAACTCGGCTTCGACTCCATGGCGGCGGTCGACCTGCGCAAGCGCCTCGGCGCCGCCACCGGGCTCTGGCTGCCCGCCACCCTCGTCTTCGACCACCCGACCTGCCGGGCCGCGGCCGGCTACCTGGACGGCGTGCTTGCCCCGCAGGACGCCGACGGCGCCCGCCCGGTGCTCGACGAGACCGACCGGCTGGAGACCGCCCTCGCGGCCGCCGCCCCAACCCCGGCCGAAGCGGCCAGGATCACGGCCCGCCTGGAGGCCCTGCTGCGCAAATGGCGTGACGCGCAGGACGGTGCCGCCACCGCGGAGACAGACGACGAATTCGCCTCGGCCACGGACGACGAGTTGTTCCGGGCCCTGGACGATCTTGAGATTGGTTGATGTGCCATGTCGACGAACGAGGACAAGCTCCGCGACTATCTCAAGCGCGCCACGTCCGACCTGCAACAGAGCAGGCGGCGGCTGAGGGAGGTCGAGGCCAAGGAGCACGAGCCGATCGCCATCGTCGCGATGGGCTGCCGCTTCCCGGGCGGGATCAGTACGCCGGAAGAGCTGTGGGAGATGGTCTCCGAAGGCCGCGACGGCATCTCGTACCTGCCGGAGAACCGCGGCTGGGACACCGCGGGCCTCTACGACCCCACACCGGGCACACCGGGCAAGTCGTACGCTCGTGAGGGCGGCTTCCTGCTCGACGCCGGCGAATTCGACGCCGACTTCTTCAAGATGAGCCCGCGCGAAGCGCGCGAGACGGACCCGCAGCAGCGGCTCCTGCTGGAGACGGCCTGGGAGGTCCTGGAACGGGCCGGCATCGCACCGGACTCCCTCAAGAACACCTCCACAGGCGTCTACACCGGGATCGTCTACCACGACTACGGCGACGGCGGCACCGGCAGCATGGCCAGCGTCGCCTCCGGCCGGATCTCGTACTGCCTGGGCCTCGAAGGCCCGGCGATCACCGTCGACACCGCCTGCTCCTCCTCCCTCGTCGCCCTGCACCTGGCGGCCCGCGCCCTGCGCGCCGGCGAGTGCACGCTCGCCCTCGCGGGCGGCGCCACCGTCATGTCCTCCCCCTCGTCGTTCGTCGGCTTCAGCCAGGACCGCGGGCTCGCCCCGGACGGCCGCTGCAAGTCCTTCTCCTCCGACGCGGACGGCACCGGCTGGGGCGAGGGCGTCGGCCTGCTCCTGCTGGAGCGGCTCTCCGACGCGGTCCGCAACGGGCACCCCGTACTCGCCGTGCTCCGCGGATCCGCCGTCAACCAGGACGGCGCCAGCAACGGACTGTCCGCGCCCAACGGCCCCTCACAGCAACGCGTCATACAGGCCGCGCTCGCCGCCGCCCAGCTCTCCGCCCACGAGATCGACACCGTCGAGGCGCACGGCACCGGCACGGTGCTCGGTGACCCGATCGAGGCCCAGGCCCTGCTCGCCACCTACGGCCGGGGCCGGCCCGAGGGCCGCCCCCTGTGGCTCGGCTCCTTCAAATCGAACATCGGCCACGCGCAGGCGGCGGCCGGTGTCGGCGGAATCATCAAGATGGTCCAGGCGATGCGCCACGACCTGCTGCCCCGGTCGCTCAACATCGCCGGACCCAGCACCGAGGTCGACTGGACCGCGGGCGACATCGAGCTGCTCACCGAGGCCCGGCCCTGGCCCCGGGGCGAGCACCCGCGCCGGGCCGGCGTGTCCTCGTTCGGCATGAGCGGCACCAACGCGCACGTCATCATCGAGGAGGCGCCCGCCCCCGCACCGGCCGAGACGGCCGGCACCGCCGACACCGCGGACGCCGCCGGCACTCCGGCCCCTGCGGCGCCGAAGCGGCTCGTCCCCGTGCTCCTCTCCGGCCAGAGCCCCGACGCCCTCACCGACCAGGCCCGCCGGCTCCTCGCCCACCTCAACGCCCGCACCGGCGACGAACCCGGCGTCCTCGACCTCGGCTTCTCACTGGCCACCACCCGCGCCGCGCTGCGCCACCGCGCCGCCGTCGTCGCGGCCGACCGGACCGAACTCGGCCAGGCCCTCGAGGCGCTCGCCGCCCGGGAGCCCTACCCCGGGCTGTCCACCGCCGCGGTCACCGAAGGCCGCACCGCGTTCCTCTTCACCGGCCAGGGCGCCCAGCGCACCGGCATGGGCCGCGAGCTGTACGAGGCCTTCCCCGCGTTCGCCGAGGCCCTGGACGAGGCCACCGCCGAGCTGGACCGGCACCTGTCGCACCCCCTGCGCGACGTGATGTGGGGCGAGGACGAAGCCGCCCTGAACCGTACCGAGTTCGCCCAGCCCGCCCTGTTCGCCGTCGGAGTGGCCCTCCACCGCCTCCTCGGCTCCTGGGGAGTACGCCCCGACTTCCTCGCCGGCCATTCGGTGGGCGAACTCGCCGCGGCGCACGTCTCCGGCGTACTCACCCTCGCGGACGCGGCACGCCTGGTCGCAGCCCGCGGCCGACTCATGCAGGCCCTGCCCGCCGGCGGCGCCATGGCCGCACTCCAGGCCACCGAGGAAGAGGTCTTCCCGCAGCTCAGCGGCACCGTCGCGATCGCGGCCGTCAACGGCCCCCGGTCCGTCGTGATCTCAGGCGACGAGGAGGCGGTCCTCGCGGTCACGGCGCACTTCGACGCCCTCGGCCGCAAGACCAAGTGCCTCGGCGTCAGCCACGCCTTCCACTCCCCGCTCATGGATCCGATGCTCGACGAGTTCCGCACGGTCGCCGAGAGCATCACCTACGGCACCCCGGCCGTCCCCGTCGTCTCGAACGTCACCGGCACCCTCGCCGGCGACGAACTCTCCACCCCCGACTACTGGGTCCGCCACGTGCGGGAAGCCGTCCGCTTCGCCGACGGGATCGGCTTCCTCGGCGCCAAGGGCGTCACCACGTACGTCGAACTCGGCCCCGACGCCGCCCTGTCCGCCACCGGACCCGACTGCACGGCGCCGGACACCGACTCCGCGTTCGTCCCCCTGCTGCGCCGCGGCCGCCGGGAGGAGCGGGAACTGCTCGCCGGCCTCGGCCACCTCCACGTCCGCGGCCTCCCCGTCGACTGGAGCGCCTTCTACGCGGGAGGCTCCGCCCGCCGCGTCGACCTGCCCACCTACGCCTTCCAGCGCCGCTGGTACTGGCAGGACACCGACACCACCGCGCCGCGCGGCGCCGCCGACCCGGCCGACGCCACCTTCTGGGACAGCCTCGAAGGCGCGGACCTCCCCGTCCTCGCCGGCCGCCTCGGCGTCGACCCCGCCGCCCTCGGCGAGGTCGTGCCCGCGGTGACCGCCTGGCGCCGAACGGTGCGCGAAGCCCACACCGTCGACTCCTGGCGCTACCGCGTCGCCTGGCAGCCCGTACCCGAGGAGACCTCGGCACGCCTCGACGGGACCTGGCTGCTCGCCGTACCCGCGGGCATGTCCGACGACGAACGCGTACGGACCGTCGCCGCCGCCCTCGAAGCGGGCGGGGCCGCGGCCGTCGTACGGATCGAGACCGGCGAAGAGGACCGCACCGCCCTCGCCGCACGGCTCCGCGCCACCGACGCCGCCACAGGGGCCGCCGGAGTCCTCTCCCTGCTCGCCCTGGACGACCGCGTCCACCCCGCCCACCCCTCACTGACCCGCGGCACCGCCGCCACCCTCGCCCTCGCCCAAGCCCTCGGCGACACGGGCAGCCGCGCCCGGCTGTGGAGCACCACCACCGGTGCCGCCACCGTCGACCCCGCCGAGCCCACCGACCCCTGCCAAGCCCTGCTGTGGGGAACCGGCATCGGCCTCTCCCTCGACCAGCCCGACACCTGGGGCGGCCTCGTCGACCTGCCCGCGACCCTCGACGCCCCGGCGGCCCGCCGCCTGGTGTCGGCCCTCGCCGGAACGGCGGGCGAGGACCAGCTCGCGGTCCGCGCCCGGGGCCTCTTCGCCCGCCGCATGGTGCACGCCCCCCTCGGCGACGTGCCCGCTCCCCGCGACTGGAAGCCCCGCGGCACCGTCCTCATCACCGGCGGCACCGGAGGACT
Organism: Streptomyces sp. NPDC051109; assembly: GCF_044455885.1. Classification (NCBI taxonomy): domain Bacteria; kingdom Bacillati; phylum Actinomycetota; class Actinomycetes; order Kitasatosporales; family Streptomycetaceae; genus Streptomyces; species Streptomyces sp. NPDC051109. The sequence goes on along the minus strand of NZ_JBITFF010000018.1, from coordinate 12,588 downwards.
GGGCGCCCATGTCGCCCGCCTCCTCGCCGGCCTCGGCGCCGAACACCTCGTCCTCACCAGCCGCCGCGGCCGGACCGCCGCCGGAGCAGCGGAACTCGAGGCCGAACTCACCGCCCTCGGCTGCCGCGTCACCATCGCCGCCTGCGACGCTGCCGACCGCGACGACCTGGCCGCCCTGCTTGCCGCAGTCCCCGAGGACACCCCGCTCACCGCAGTCGTCCACGCGGCCGGCGTACTGCAGCGGCTCGCCCCCGCCGCCGAACTCGGGCTGGAGGAATTCGCCGAGGTGGGCCGCGCCAAGGTGCTCGGCGCCGCACTCCTGGACGAACTCCTCGGAGACCGGCCCCTCGACGCCTTCCTCCTCTTCTCCTCCGGCGCGGCCGTCTGGGGCAGCGCCGGCCAGGCCGCCTATTCGGCCGCCAACGCCTACCTCGACGCACTCGCCCACCGGCGCCGCGCCCAGGGCCGCGCCGCCACCTCCATCGCCTGGGGCTCCTGGGCGAGCGGCATGGTCGACGACGAGATCACCTCCGTCATGCAGCGCATCGGCGCCCCGCCGATGGAGCCGGAACTCGCCCTGCGCGCCCTGCGGACGGCCCTCGACCACGAGGAAAGCCACCTGGTGGTCGCCGACATCGACTGGTCCCGGTTCGCCCCCGTCTACACGACGGCCCGCCCGCGGCCACTGCTCGACGCACTGCCCGAGGCCCGCGAGCTCGCCGCCCCGGACGGCACCGGCGACGCGTCGAGCGGGGCAGCGGACTCCGCGCTCGCGGAGCGGCTCGCCGCCATGCCGCCCGCGCAGCAGACCAGGACCCTGCTGGAGCTCGTACGGACGCACGTGGCCGCCCTGCTCGGTTACGGCACCCCCGCCGAGCTGGAGCCCGGCCGGGCCTTCACCGACCTCGGCTTCGACTCCGTCGCCGCCACCGACCTGCGCAACCGGCTCGGCTCCGCCACCGGCATCGCCCTGCCCGCCACCCTCGTCTTCGACCACACCTCCCCCGCGGCCGTCGCCGAGTACCTGCACCAGCAGCTCTGCAAGGACCAGGCGGGAGAGGTACTGGGCCTGCTCTCCGAACTCGACCGGCTCGAACTCGCACTGGCCTCCCTCACCCCGCAGGAGGCCGAGGACCACGGCATCGCAGCGCGACTCCAGGACCTTGCGACCAGGCTGAGGAACCGTGGGGGGTCCGCCTCACCCGGTGCCGACGGCGACTTCGGCAGCGACATCGGCGGGCTCGACGACGCTTCCGCCGAGGACGTCCTCGCGTTCATCGACCAAGAACTCGGCCTGTCCTGAAAAACGATCAGTTGTGTTGGGGTCCCACCGGGGACTGAAAGGTGTTGTGAGGCTGGGATGGCTGACGACGGCAAGCTCCTCGAGTATCTGAAGCGTGTGACCGCCGACCTGGCACAGACGCGCCGCCGGCTCCAGGAGGTCGAGTCCGCGGACAACGACCCCATCGCCATCGTGTCGATGGCGTGCCGGTACCCGGGCGGCGTCGAGTCGCCCGAGCAGCTGTGGCAGCTCGTCGCCGACGGCGCCGACGCGGTCGCCCCCTTCCCCACCGACCGCGGCTGGGACCTCGACGCCATCCTCGGCGACAGCGAGTCCGCGGGCTCCGGCACCAGCTACGTCGGCGAAGGCGGCTTCCTCTACGGCGCCGGCGAGTTCGACGCCCCGTTCTTCGGGATATCGCCGCGCGAGGCCCTCGCCATGGACCCGCAGCAGCGGCTCATGCTCGAGGTCTCCTGGGAGGCCGTCGAACGCGCCGGCGTCGCCCCCGACAGCCTGCACGGCGGCCGGGTCGGCGTGTTCGTCGGCTCCGGCTTCCAGGACTACGGCGACCTCCTGTCCGCAGCGCCCGAAGCCGCCGAGGCATACCTCGGCACGGCCACCGTGGCCGCAGTGATCTCCGGCCGCATCTCGTACGCCCTCGGCCTCGAAGGCCCCTCCCTCACCATCGACACCGCCTGCTCGTCCTCGCTGGTGTCCGTACACCTCGCCGCCCAGGCCCTGCGCAAGCGTGAATGCAGCCTCGCCCTCGCCGGCGGCGTCATGGTGATGTCCACGCCCGGCCCCTTCATCGCCTTCAGCAAGCAGAAGGGACTCGCCGCCAACGGCCGCTGCAAGGCGTACTCCGACAGCGCGGACGGCACCGGCTGGGCCGAGGGCGCGGGCATGCTCGTCCTGGAACGCCTCTCCGACGCCCGCCGCAACGGCCACCCGGTGCTCGCCGTGGTACGCGGCTCCGCCATCAACCAGGACGGCGCGAGCAACGGCCTCACCGCCCCCAACGGCCTCGCCCAGCAGCGCGTCATCCGCCAGGCCCTCGCCGCGGCGGGCATCCCCGCCGCCCAGGTGGACGCCGTCGAAGGCCACGGCACCGGCACCACCCTCGGCGACCCCATCGAGGCGCAAGCCCTGCTCGCCACTTACGGCCAGGGCCGCCCCGAAGGCCGCCCGCTGTGGCTGGGCTCGCTGAAGTCGAACATCGGCCACGCCCAGGCCGCGGCCGGCGTCGGCGGGATCATCAAGATGGTCCAGGCGATGCGCCATGGCGTCCTGCCCAAGACCCTGCACGTCACCGAGCCGTCCAGCCACGTGGACTGGACGGCCGGGGACGTACGGCTGCTCGACGAGGCCGTCGACTGGCCCGAGACCGAGCACCCGCGCCGGGCCGGCATCTCCGCGTTCGGCGTCAGCGGGACCAACGCCCACGTCATCGTGGAAGAGGCCCCGGCCGCCGAGGCACCCGCCGAGGAAGCACAGGAGAGCGCACCCCCCGCCGCATGGGCCGACGGGCTCCCGCTGCCCTGGATGGTCTCCGCGCGCAGCGCCGCGGCGCTCGCGGGCCAGGCCGACCGCATCGCGCCCTTCCTCGCCGAGGCGGAACCGCTCGACCTCGCCCACTCGCTCGCCACCGGGCGTTCCGCGCTGGAGCACCGGGCGGTCGTGCTCGCCGAAGACGCCGCCGACGCCCTCGCGGCGTTCACCGCGCTGGCCGCGGGCGAACCGCACCCGGCGCTCCAGACCGGCCTCGTCGCCGAGGGACTCACCGCTTTCCTGTTCACGGGTCAGGGTGCGCAGCGGATCGGTATGGGGCGTGAGTTGTATGGCGCGTTCCCGGTGTTCGCTGCTGCCTTCGATGCGGTGGCGGGGGAGCTGGACGGTCATCTGTCGCGTCCGCTGCGTGACGTGGTGTGGGGTGAGGATGCGGATGCGCTGAACCAGACGGAGTTCTCGCAGCCTGCCCTGTTCGCTGTCGAGGTGGCTCTGTTCCGCCTGGTGGAGGCGTGGGGGGTCTGTCCGGACTTCCTGGCCGGTCACTCGGTGGGCGAACTGGCCGCAGCGCACGTCGCGGGGGTGCTGTCGCTCGAGGACGCGGCGCGTCTGGTGGCGGCCCGTGGCCGTCTGATGCAGGCACTGCCGTCCGGTGGTGCCATGGTCGCGATCCAGGCGACCGAGGAGGAAGTCCTCCCGCACCTGGTCGACGGTGTGTCCATCGCTGCCGTGAACGGGCCGTCTTCCGTCGTGGTCTCGGGTGATGAGGCTGCCGCCCTGGCGATCGGTGCGCACTTCGAGGCGCAGGGTCGCAAGACGAGCCGTCTCAAGGTCAGCCACGCGTTCCACTCGCCGCTGATGGAGCCGATGCTCGACGAGTTCCGGACGATCGCTGAGGGTCTGACCTATGGTCAGCCGGCCATCCCGGTCGTCTCGAACGTGACCGGCACCCTCGCGGGTGAGGAACTGTCTACTCCCGAGTACTGGGTGCGGCACGTTCGTGAGGCGGTGCGGTTCTCCGACGGTGTCCGCTTCCTGGAGGCCGAAGGCGTCTCCCGGTTCTTGGAGCTGGGTCCGGACGGTGTGCTGTCGGCGATGGCGCAGCAGTCCCTGGAAGGGGAGAACGTCCTGACCGTTCCGGTGGTCCGCAAGGACCGCCCGGAAGCCCCGGCGCTGCTGACCGCGCTCGGTCAGCTCCACGTCCGCGGCACCGCCGTCGACTGGACGGCGTTCTTCGCCGGTACGGGCGCCCGCCGCGTCGAGCTCCCCACCTACGCCTTCCAGCACGAGCGCTACTGGATCGTTCCCGAAAGCGGCATCGGCGACGTGGCTTCGGCCGGTCTCGACTCCGCCGATCACCCGCTGCTCGGCGCCGCCGTCGTCCTCGCCGACTCCGAGGGCGTCGTACTGACCGGGCGCCTGTCCGTCACCACGCACCCGTGGCTCGCCGACCATGTGGTCGGCGGATCCGTCTTCTTCCCCGGCACCGGTTTCGTGGAGCTGGCCATCAGGGCCGGCGACCAGGTCGGCTGCGGAGAGGTCGACGAGCTGACCCTGGAGGCTCCGCTCGTCCTCCCCGAGCGCGGCAGCGTCCAGTTGCAGGTCGCCATCGGCTCACCTGCGGAGGGCTCGCAGGCCCGCCCGTTCAGCATCCACTCCCGCCCCCAGCACGCCGAAGCGGACCTGCAGTGGACCCGGCACGCCGCCGGTGTGCTCCGACCCCAGACCGCCGGGACCGTCACCGGCACCACCCTCGAGCCGTGGCCGCCGCTGAACGCCGAGCCCATCGACCTCGACGGCCACTACACGACCCTGTCGGAGGCCGGACTCTCGTACGGCCCCGTGTTCCAGGGCCTCAAGGCCGCCTGGCGGGCCGGTGACACCGTCTATGCCGAGGTCGCCCTGCCGACCGGGGCGCACGCCGACGCCCAGCGGCTCGGCCTCCACCCGGCGGCGCTGGACGCCGCCCTGCACGCGATCGTCTTCACCGGCGCCTCCGCGGAGCAGGCCGCCATCCCGTTCGCGTGGAGCCAGGTCGTCCTGCACGCCTCGGGTGCCGCCAACCTCCGCGTCCGGCTCACCCGTACCGGTGCCGACAGCGTGACGCTCGCCGTCGCCGACGGCGCCGGCCAGCCCGTGGCTTCCGTCGGCTCCCTCACCGTACGGCCCATCTCCGCCGAGCAGATCGCCTCCGCGAGCTCCCCGCAGCACGACTCCCTCTACCGGACGGACTGGACCGCCGTCCCCGCGACCGACGGCGCGGACCCCGCGGCGAGCCGCACCCTCATACTGCACAGCAAGCCCGGCACCGACGCCGAGGCCCTGCACCGGGCCGTCAAGGACGCGCTCGACTTCCTGCAGAACGGCCTCGCCGACGCCGACGAACCGCAGCTGGCCCTGGTCACGCAGGGCGCCGTCGCCCTCGACGGCGAGGACGTCACCGATCTGGCCGGCGCGGCCGTCTGGGGTCTGGCCCGTTCCGCACAGTCCGAGAATCCGGGCCGCATCGTCCTCGTCGACACCGGCGTCGGCGGCGCGCAGGAAGGCCGCGACCAGGCCCTCGACATCGCGCTCGCCACCGGGGAGCCCCAGATCGCCGTACGCGCCGGAGTGCCGTACGCCGCCCGCCTCGCCCGGGTCTCCGCGCCGGCCGAGGCCCCGGCCCCCGCTTTCGGCCCCGACAGCATCGCGCTGCTCACCGGAGCCACCGGCAGCCTCGGATCCCTCCTGGCCCGCCACCTGGTCACCCGCCACGGCGTCCGGCGCCTCGTGCTCACCAGCCGCCGCGGCCAGGACGCGCCCGGGGCGACCGAACTGTGCGCCGAACTCACCGAGCTGGGAGCAGAGGTCACGCTCGAAGCCTGTGACGCAGCCGACCGCGAAGCGCTGGCCCGGCTGCTCTCACGCACCACGCCGACCGCCGTCGTGCACCTCGCCGGTGTCCTCGACGACGGCATCCTGACCTCCCTCACCCACGAGCGCGTCGACTCCGTACTCGCGCCCAAGGCCGACGCCGCACTCAACCTGCACGAACTCACCGCGGGCATCGACCTGACGGCGTTCGTCCTCTTCTCCTCGGGCGCCGGCACCCTCGGCACCCCGGGACAGGGCAACTACGCCGCGGCCAACGCCTTCCTCGACGGGCTCGCCACCCACCGCCGTGCCTCCGGCCTGCCCGCGCACGCGCTGGCCTGGGGCCCCTGGACCGGTGGCATGGCCGAGACGCTCGCCGACACCCATCACGCGCGGATGTCGCAGGGCGGCATCTTCCCGCTGGCACCGGCGGAAGGCCTCGAGCTCTTCGACGCGGCCGTCGCCACCGACGCGCCCACGATCGTCCCCGTCAAGTTCGACCTCCCGGCCATCCGCAACGCGGGCGACACCTTCCCCGCACTGTTCCGCGGTCTCGTCCCCGCCGCCCGCCGGCGCACCGCCCGGGACAGCGCCGCCGGATCCGGCTCCCTGCGCCGTCAGCTGGCCGGACTGCCGGAGGCCGAGTGGGAAACCACCCTGCTCGACCTCGTGCTCAACCGCGCGGCCCTCGTCCTCGGCTTCGGCTCGGGCCAGGCCGTCGAGGCCGAGCGCGCCTTCCGGGACCTCGGCTTCGACTCGCTGGCCGCCGTCGAACTCCGCAACGGCCTCAACAGCGATACGGGGCTGCGCCTCCCGGCCACCCTCGTCTTCGACTACCCGACCCCGACGGCCCTGGCCCGACACCTGCTGGAGGAGCTGTCCGGCCTCGGCGAGGCCGCGGCGACCCCGCTCACGCCCGGGCTGGCCCCTGTCGACGACGACCCGATCGCCATCGTCTCGATGGCCTGCCGCTACCCCGGCGGCGTCGAGTCGCCGGAGGCGCTGTGGCAGATGGTCGCGGGTGGCGTCGACGGGATCACCGAGTTCCCGACCGACCGCGGCTGGGACACCGACGCCCTCTTCGACCCGAGCGGCGAGCGCGAGAACACCAGCTACATCCGCGAGGGCGGATTCCTGCACGACGCCGCGCACTTCGATCCGGCGTTCTTCGGGATCAGCCCGAACGAGGCGCTCTACATGGATCCGCAGCAGCGGTTGCTGCTGGAGGCTTCGTGGGAGGTCTTCGAGCGGGCGGGCATCGACCCGGCGACATTGCGGGGCAGCTCGACGGGCGTGTTCGCCGGCATGATGTACCACGACTACGCCGCGAACAGCGGCACGGGCGCCATCGCGTCCGGCCGCGTCTCGTACGTCTTCGGGCTGGAGGGCCCGGCCGTCACGGTCGACACGGCGTGCTCGTCGTCGCTGGTCGCCCTGCACTGGGCGATCCAGGCGCTGCGCACCGGTGAATGCTCGATGGCGCTCGCCGGCGGCGTGGCTGTCATGGCCACTCCCGAGGCCTTCGTCGAGTTCAGCCGCCAGCGCGGCCTCTCCCAGGACGCGCGGGCCAAGTCTTTCGCGGCCGGCGCGGACGGCACGGTGTGGGGTGAAGGTGTCGGCATGCTGCTCGTGGAGCGGTTGTCGGATGCGCGTCGCAACGGGCATCCGGTGCTGGCGGTGGTGCGTGGTTCGGCGGTCAATCAGGATGGTGCGAGCAATGGTCTGACGGCTCCGAACGGTCCTTCGCAGCGGCGGGTGATCCGGCAGGCGCTCGCCTCGGCCGGGCTTTCCACCGCGGACGTGGATCTGGTCGAGGCGCACGGTACGGGCACCACGCTGGGTGACCCGATCGAGGCCCAGGCCCTCCTGGAGACCTACGGGCAGGAGCGTCCGGAGGGGCAGCCGCTGTGGCTGGGTTCGCTGAAGTCGAACATCGGCCACACGCAGGCCGCCGCGGGTGTCGCGGGCATCATCAAGGTCGTCGAGGCGATGCGTCACGGTGTTCTGCCCAAGACGCTGCACCTCGATGGTGACGAGCCCTCGCACCAGGTGGACTGGGAGGCGGGCGACGTAGAGCTGCTGTCCGAGGCTCGGGAGTGGCCGGAGCTGGGGCGTCCGCGCCGGGCCGGTGTCTCCTCCTTCGGCATCAGCGGCACCAACGCGCACGTCATCATCGAGCACGTAGAGGAAGCCGCGCCGGTACCCGCCGGATCCGCCGCCACGGCGCCCGCGCCGTGGGTCCTTTCGGCGAAGTCGGCCGAGGCACTGCCCGCCCAGGCCGCCCAGCTGCTCGCGCACATCGAGGCGAACGACGGCCTGGACCTGTTCGACGTGGCACTGTCGCTGGCCACGACCCGCCCGGCCATGGAACACCGTGCGGCGATCGTCGGTGAGACCCGTGAGGAGCTCCTGCACGGCCTGGCGGCGGTGGCCGAGGGCCGTGGTCAGGCCGTGGGGCGCAGCGCCAAGGGTCGTACGGCGTTCTTGTTCACGGGTCAGGGTGCGCAGCGGATCGGTATGGGGCGTGAGTTGTATGGCGCGTTCCCGGTGTTCGCGGCCGCCTTCGATGCGGTGGCGGGGGCGTTGGACGGTCATCTGTCGCGTGCGCTGCGGGATGTGGTGTGGGGTGAGGATGCCGATGCGCTGAACCAGACGGAGTTCTCGCAGCCTGCCCTGTTCGCTGTCGAGGTGGCTCTGTTCCGCCTGGTGGAGGCGTGGGGGGTCCGTCCGGACTTCCTGGCCGGCCACTCAGTGGGCGAGCTGGCCGCCGCGCACGTGTCGGGGGTGCTGTCGCTCGAGGACGCGGCGCGTCTGGTGGCGGCCCGTGGCCGTCTGATGCAGGCCCTGCCTGCGGGCGGTGCCATGGTCGCGATCCAGGCGACGGAGCAGGAAGTCCTCCCGCACCTGGTCGATGGTGTGTCGATCGCTGCCGTGAACGGGCCGTCGTCCGTCGTGGTCTCGGGTGATGAGGCTGCCGCGCTGGCGATCGGCGCGCACTTCGAGGCCGAGGGTCGTAAGACGAGCCGTCTGAAGGTGTCGCACGCGTTCCACTCGCCGCTCATGGAGCCGATGCTGGCCGAGTTCCGGAGCATCGCGGAGAGCCTCACCTTCTACCCGCCTCGGATTCCGGTCGTCTCGAACGTGACCGGCACCCTTGCCGGCGAGGAGCTGTCCACGGCCGAGTACTGGGTGCGTCATGTCCGTGAGGCGGTGCGGTTCTCCGACGGGATCCGTTTCCTGGAGGGCGAAGGGGTCTCGCGGTTCTTGGAGCTGGGTCCGGACGGTGTGCTGTCGGCGATGGCGCAGCAGTCCCTGGAAGGGGAGAGCGTCCTGACGGTTCCGGCGGTCCGCAAGGACCGTCCGGAGGCCCCGGCGCTGCTGGCCGCGCTCGGTCAGCTCCACGTCCGCGGCACGGCCGTCGACTGGACGGCGTTCTTCGCCGGTACGGGCGCCCGCCGCGTCGACCTGCCCACCTACGCCTTCCAGCGCCAGCGGTACTGGGTGGACACCCTTCGCTACTGGGCCGACCCGTGGGCCGGCGCAGGCTCCGGCGGTGGAGCGGCAACCGGTGTCGATGCACTCGACCACCTCCTGCTCGGCGGAGTCGTCGAATCACCCGACGCCGACGGACCGGTGTTCACCGGACAACTGTCGCTCGCCACTCATCCGTGGATCGGCGACCACCAGGCCTTCGGCAGCGTCCTGCTGCCCGGGACGGCCTTCGTGGAACTGGCTCTGCGAGCCGGAGAGCACGTGGGTCTCGACGGCCTCGCCGAACTGACCCTGCAGGCACCCCTCGTACTGCCCGAACAGGGAGCCGTGGTGCTGCGGGTCGCCGTCGGCGTCACCCGTGCCGACGGCAGCCGTTCCGTGCGGATCCACTCGCGGGCCAAGTCCGGCGACGAAGCATGGCAGCTCCACGCCGACGGCCTGCTGGCCTCCGATGTGGCCGCCCCGGCGCACGATCTCGCCCAGTGGCCGCCCGCCGACGCCGAACAACTGCCCGTCGACGGCGTCTACGAGCGGCTGCTCTCGCGCGGCCTGGGCTACGGCCCGACCTTCCAGGGCCTCAAGGCCGCCTGGCGGGCCGGAGACACAGTCTACGCCGAGGTCGAACTGCCCGAGGAGGCGCACGAGGACGCCGACCGCGTCGGCATTCACCCCGCCCTCCTCGATTCCGCCCTCCACGTCGGCCTGATCGGCGACTCCGCCGAGGACGACGCCGCAGGTGCGGACGAGGGCGGCGCCCTCGTGCCCTTCGCCTGGAACGCGGTGGCGCTGCGCGCCACGGGTGCCACCTCGCTGCGGGTGCGCGTCTCGCCGACCGGTCCGGACAGCCGCGAGCTGACCGTCGCGGACAGCTCCGGCAACACCGTCCTCAGTGTCTCCTCACTGGTGGCCCGTGAGGTCTCGGCCGAGCAGCTCGCGTCTGCCGGCGCCGACCGCGGACCCGTCTCGTACGAGGTGGACTGGGCGCCCGTACCGGTCTCGGCCGTCATCCCGCCCACCGGTACCGACTGGGCCGTGGTCGGCCCGGACGTGCTGGACCTCGGAACCGGTGCCGCGCACCACGCGGACCTGACCGCCCTGCTGGCCACGATCGATGCCGGCGGGGACGTGCCGGCGCACGTGCTGTTCCCGGTCCTCGCGGAGATCGACGCGGAAGTCCCGGCCGAGGCGCACAGGGCCGCGCACCTGGTGCTGCAAGCCGTGCAGACCTGGTTGGGCGACGAGCGGTTCGCCGCCTCACGGCTCGTCGTCGTGACACGCGGTGCCGCCGGACCCGATGCCGGCCGCGCGGCGCAGACCCTGGCACCCTCCGTGGTGTGGGGCCTGGTACGGGCCGCGCAGAGCGAGAACCCCGACCGCTTCGCGCTCGTGGACGTGGACGGCTCGGCCGAGTCGCACCAGGTGCTCGCGGCCGCGGTCGCCGGTGGCGAGTCCGAGGTGGTCCTGCGGGCGGGCGCGGTGCTGGTGCCCCGTCTGGTGAAGGCGGTGCACGAGACCTCCGCCTCCGCCGTCGCCTTCGACGCCGAGGGCACGGTGCTGGTCACCGGCGGTACGGGTGGTCTGGGCGCGCTCGTCGCCCGCCACCTGGTCTCCGAGTACGGGGTACGGCACCTGCTGCTGACCAGCCGCCGGGGCGTTGACGCCCCCGGCGCCGCCGAGTTGCAGGCGGAGCTGGCCGGGCTGGGCATCAGCGTCACCGTCGTGGCGTGTGACGTCTCCGACCGCGAGGCGCTGGCTGCCGTACTGGCGGCGGTGCCGGCGGAGCACCCGCTGACGGGCGTCGTCCATTCCGCCGGTGTCCTGGACGACGGTGTCGTCGGGGCCCTGACCCCGGAGCGGTTCGACACCGTGCTGGCGCCGAAGGCCGACGCGGCCTGGCACCTGCACGAACTCACCCGCGCCATGGACCTGTCCGCCTTCGTCGTCTTCTCCTCCGTCGCCGGCACGCTCGGCGCGGCGGGACAGGCCAACTACGCGGCGGCCAACGTCTTCCTCGACACCCTCGCCGCCCACCGGCGGTCCTTGGGACTGCCCGCGGTGTCCCTGGCCTGGGGCCTGTGGGAGTCGGGCATGGGCGGGCACCTCGACGAGGCGACCGTCCGGCGGCTGCGCCGCCAGGGCTTCCCGCCGCTCTCCGTTGAGGAGGGCCTCGCGCTCTTCGACCGGGCACTCGGCTCCGAGGCCCCGCTGAACGTCCTGCTCCGGCTCGACTTGGCCGCCCTGCGCGCCCAGGCCGCTACCGGGAACTCCCTGCCGATGCTGCGCGGCCTCGTCCGTACGCCGCTCCGGCAGACCGCCCGCAACGGCGCGGCCGGCGCGGGCTCGGGCCTCGGTGCACAGCTCGCCGGGATGCCCCAGGACACGCGGGAACGCTTCCTCGTCGACCTTGTCCGTGCACAGGTCGCCGAGGTGCTCGGCCACGCGTCCGCCGATGCCGTCGAGGCCGGACGTGCGTTCAGCGAGCTGGGCTTCGACTCCCTGGCGGCCGTCGAACTGCGCAACCGCCTCAACGAGGTGTCCGGCCTGCGTCTGTCGGCCACGCTCGTCTTCGACTACCCGACCTCCGAGGCGGTCGCCGGTCACCTGGCGGCTGAGCTGACCGGGTCCGTCGAGGGCGGCGACGCCTTCGCCGCCGCGACGGTGCTGGACGACGACCCGATCGCAATCGTGTCGATGGCGTGCCGCTACCCGGGCGGCGTCGAATCGCCGGAGGACCTCTGGAAGCTGGTAGCAGACGGTGTGGACGGGATCACCGAGTTCCCGTCGAACCGCGGCTGGGACCTCGACGAGATCTTCGACCCGAGCAAGGAGCGCCCGAACACCAGCTACGTTCGCGAGGGCGGATTCCTCCACACCGCAGACGAGTTCGACCCGGCGTTCTTCGGGATCAGCCCGAACGAGGCCCTGCACATGGATCCGCAGCAGCGGTTGCTGCTGGAGGCTTCGTGGGAGGTCTTCGAGCGGGCGGGCATCGACCCGGCGACGCTGCGGGGCAGCTCGACGGGCGTCTTCGCCGGCATGATGTACCACGACTACGCGGACAACACGAACACCGGATCGATCGCTTCGGGCCGTCTCTCGTACGTCTTCGGGCTGGAGGGCCCGGCGGTCACGGTCGACACGGCGTGCTCGTCCTCGCTGGTCGCCCTGCACTGGGCGATCCAGGCGCTGCGTGCGGGGGAGTGCTCGATGGCGCTCGCCGGCGGTGTGGCCGTCATGGCCACCCCGGACGTGTTCGTCGAGTTCAGCCGCCAGCGCGGTCTGTCGGCCGACGGCCGATGCCGCTCCTTCGCGGCCGGTGCGGACGGCACCGCCTGGGGCGAGGGCGTCGGCATGCTCCTTGTGGAGCGGTTGTCGGATGCGCGTCGCAACGGGCATCCGGTGCTGGCGGTGGTGCGTGGTTCGGCGGTCAATCAGGATGGTGCGAGCAATGGTCT
>NZ_JBITFF010000017.1:0-158948 GCF_044455885.1 Streptomyces sp. NPDC051109 | reverse complement strand
GTGCACAAACTCCCCGTGCGCCGCCATCCCCCCTTCATGGCGCCGGGCGCCTGGGCCTCCTGACCCGCCGGCCCCCCGCCCCCCCCCCCCCCACCCCCCCCAACCCCCCCCCCCCCCCCCCCCCCCGGGGGGGCCCCCCCCCCCGGGGGGGGGCGGGGGCCCCCGGGGGGGGGGGGGGCGGGGGGCCCCCCCCCCCCCCCGGGGGGGGGGGCCCGCCGCGGCATACCCGCACCCGGTCAGACCGTGGCCCGGCTCCCCAGCTCCAGGTCCAGCGGAAGGTCCCCGCGGCAGCTGATCTGCAGCTTGCGGTAGACCCGCGTCAGATGCTGCTCGACGGTGCTCACCGTGAGGTAGAGCTTCGCCGAGATCTCCCGGTTCGTGAGTCCCTGGGCCGCCAGGGTCGCGACGCGCTGCTCGGAACTGCTCAGCTTCGTCTCGGTGTTCGCGCCGCCCGAACCGGCCGGGGCCCGGTCACGGGCCACAGGGGTCAGCGGTGCGTCGGGCAGGATCTCCTTGCACAGCGTCGTGGCCTCGCACTCCTTGGCCAGGTTCCACGCCGTGCGGATCATCGCGCTGCCCTTGGCGGGCGAACCTTCCGCCTCCAGGGCCCGGCCCAGCTCAGCCATGGACCGGGCGGTCTCGACCCGGTCCCCGGAGCGGTGCAGCTCGTCGATCGACTGGTTGAGCGTCGCCAGCCGCTGCTTCGGATCGGCGACCAGCGCCCGCAGCCGCAGGGACACGCCCCGCACCCAGGGCCGGCGCGCATCGGGCAGCGAGAGCTGCTGGACCACGAACTGCTCGGCCTGGCGCGGCTTGCCCAGGCGCAGCAGCGCCTCGGCCGCGTCCGTACGCCACGGCAGGTAGGCGGGCCGGTCGGCCCCCCAGCTCTCCAGGATCCGGCCGATCTCCAGGAAGTCGGCGAGCGCCGCGTGCGGCTGATTGACCGCCAACTGGTGCAGACCGCGCGCACGCAGGTAGCCGAGCCCGTGCAGACTCGACAGCAGGCGCTGCGGAATCTGCTGGTCGGCGTGGCGCGAGGCCTCGGCGTAGCGGCCCATGCCGCTGCACGCGCGGATCAGTACCGCCGTCGGCGCGCAGTGGAACGTACCGCCGTTCTTCTCCGGCAGCAGCTCCAGTGCCATGGCGGCATGGGTGTGGGCGCCGCGCAGATCACCCAGCCGCAGCAGCGACTCGGCGTGCAGGGTGGCGAAGACCGCGCTCCAGCCGGGGGCCTGGCAGCGGTGCGCCTCCTCCATCAGCTTCCGGCTCCACGGCACCGCCCGCTCGGGGTGCTCGGACGCGATCAGGGAGCGCAGCGCCTGGCTGAGCGGAGCCATGGTCGCGTCGGTCAGCCTCGCCGACTGCAGCAGCCGCTCGCTGGCGGCGACACCGGTGTCGAGCAGCGTGTCGAGGGGCGACGTGCCCGGTTCGTGACCCGCTCCCTCGGATCCCTTCAGCAGCTGCGCCGCATCGGCCACCCGCCCCTGGGCCAGCAGCAGGCCGGCCAGCGGCTGCACGTGCTCGGAGTCCAGCCGGTCCGAGTGCAAGTCGTCGAGCAGCGAGCCGACCTGCCGCTCGGCCGCCACGGGGTCGTCGCGCCAGGTGATCTGGGCCCGCCGGATCCGGACGGCGCCCCGCAACGGGCTGTCGGCACCCGCCTCGTGGGCCAGCTCCAGCAGCCGCAGGGCCTTGGGCGCGTCGTTCGACACCAGGAGGTCCTCGGCGGCATCGCGCAGCACCTCGATGTCAGCGGCGCCGGCGGACCACGGTGCCCCGTCGGCCGACGCGGCGAGCAGATGCCCGGCCACCGCGGTCGCCGGACTTCCGTCCTTGCGCAGGACCGCGGCGGCCCGGCGGTGCAGATCCGCCTTGGTGGCGGGACCGGTGCCGTCGAGGACCGCGCTGCGCGCGCCGTCGTGCCGGAACCGGAGACCGTCGAGGATGCCCGCCGCCTCCAGTGCGGCCAGGCCCCGCTGGGCCGAGGAGGAGCCGGCACCGAGCAGCCGGGTGATCCGCGGTACGGAGGCGAGCTCGCCGAGCAGCGCCACCGCCCGGGCCAGCCCGGTCGCGGTCGGACCGGTGCGGTGCAGGCAGGTGGCCACGGCCTCGGCGAAAGGGCCTCCGGGGGCGGGTGCGGGGAGCCGTTCCCCGGCGGAGTCCGCCGCCCGGGCTCCGTCGTCCTTGCCGAGCCCCCGATGGGCGCGCTGTTCCCGGACCTCGTGCAGCTCCTGCAGCAGGGCGCGCAGCAGCAGGGGGTTCCCGCCGCTCGTCCGGTGGAGGTCCGCCGCGAGTTCCGGCCGCGGCCGGAACTCGCCGTGCTGCCCGCCGAGTACGGCGTACACCTCGGCCTCCGACAGCAGCCCCAGCCTGATCCGCCGGAAGTGCGGCTGCCGCATCAGCTCCGTGGTGAACACGGGATCCTGTGCCTCGGCGTACGGCGCACCGGTGACGACCATCAGGACCGGGGCCGAGCGCGCGTGCCGCGCCACGTACTGCAGGTACCGCAGGGACTCCTCGTCCGCGTGCTGCACGTCGTCGATGCACAGGACCACGGGGCTGGCAGTGCCCAGTTCGCGCAGCTGCGCGCAGAACGCCTGCATGGCGCCGACGCGCGACGGCGCGGGGGAGTCCGCCGCGAGGTCCGGCGACGTGAAGGACTGCTCGCTGTTGACGAGCTGCCCCAGGATGCCCAGCGGCACCTCCTGCTCGGCGGGCGAGGCGACCGCGCTCAGTACGACGGCTCCGGCGGCGCGGGCCCGCTCGGCGACGGTGTCGACGAGGGTGCTCTTGCCGGATCCCGTCGCGCCCTCGATCAGTACGATGCGGGACTCGCCGGACATGCAGTCCGCGAGAGCCGTGTCCAGAATTGCGATCACCGATGCTCGGCCCACCAACGACATACCTGCCCCCGTAGTGAATGGTCCACCCCTAACCTGAATCAGGCTGAAGCAGCTTCCTACAGGGGTGGTCGAGCCATGACGGAGCTTCCGGGGCCGCGGGCGGCCGGGTCGGCGGAGTAGGGGGTGGGATCAGGGACAGGGTTCGCTGCGCATGAGCCCCGCATCGCGCATTTCCTCGACCCAGATCTCGAGGTCGGCCAGGGCATTGGCCGGAGCGGTCTCCCAGAGGCCGGCCAAGGCGTCGGCCGCCGCGCCCACGTCCCCGTCGTGCTGGCGCAGCACGATCCACATGGCGGTTCCCACGGGACCGCAGTAGAACCGTTCCGTCCCGTCTGCGGATTCCGCCAGGACTTCCATGCGCCCGTCCGCATCGACGGCGACACTGAGCCCCGGCACCGGTCGAACGCGCACAGATACCTCCAGTGCCGGCTCCCAGGAGTCACCTGGGAAGTGACGCGGTCACCTGGGATTTCCTGACCGGCCGTCTTCAGTCGTCCTCGGCTCTTCAGCCGATCGAGTGCGTCTCAAGCTATTACGGAATGCGGCCCAGATCCATGACGGCAGCGGCAATCTGGGGTTGCCGTTTCGGGACACCCCTTAGGCGGGCGAACTCGTCCCCCAGGGCGTAGGGGGACGAGCCTCCAAACCCGTTCCGCCGATAGTTGGCCGAATATCGAAGGCCTTCAGGAGGAGGGTCCGCCGCGGTCGGTTTCGTTCGACCGGAGACGCTTTTCCTCCGCTTATCGGGAGCCGCCGAACCGGTGCGTCATTCGGAACGGCGCCCCGCTCCGGCCGCCTCGCCGTGGCACTCTCTGGTACGCCGGACCCCGCGCCGCTCCTGTGGCGAGTCTCGAGCGGCCTTCGAAGATTCCTCCAGCCGAGCCGTGCAGCGTGTGCCCGGCAGTCGCCACCTCCGACTACAACCGTTCCGGGCAGCCGTACCCCGCTGCCCCGCACCCGAGCAGAGCCGAACAGGGCCGAGCGCGGTGACCGTCGTCAGCGAGCCGACCCTGCACGGTGACATCGACGCGTCCGCTGCCCCGAAGGACCGGTACGAGACCGTGGAGGCGCCCGGTGTCCGACGAACGCTCCTGGGAGGTCCTGCTCGCAGGACCGGGTCCCGCGCTGCCGAGAGCCGCGCCGCGTCCCCCTTCCGCGCCCCGGCCGCACCGGCCGGCCGCCCCCGTGCCCGGTGCGGCGGCGGACCGGACGCCGGGCCAGGCCGTCCTGTTCACCGCCCGCGGCCCCCTGCTCCCCGGATCCGGCCGGGACCTGTACGGCACCTGCCGCTCCTTCGCCGCGGCGTGGAACGAGGTGGCCGAGGCACTGGACGCCTGGCTGCCGCTGCCGCTGGCCGCCGTCGTGTTCGCCCCCCGGGACGGCGTGGACTCCGCCCTGATCCGGGACCCCGCATTCGCCCAGCCCGCGCTGTTCGCCCACCACGTCGCCCTGTTCCGGGTGTGGGAGGCCTGGGGAGTCCAGGCACAGGCCGTCGCGGGGCACGCCGTCGGCGAGATCTCCGCGGCCCACGTGGCCGGCGTGCTCGACCTGGACGACGCGGCACGCCTGGTGGCGCTCCGCGGACGGCTGGCCCCGCAGGACGCACCCCACACCGCCCGCGCAGCCTCCGAGAGACGGTTCCTCCGGGTGGCCCGGGGCTCTCGCCTCGGCGCGCCCACCCGCACGCTGGTCTGCGCGACGACGGGCGAACGGCTCGGCCCCCGCCCCGGGGAGCGGGCCGTGACCCCCGAGCACTTCCTGAGCCGGGCCCGCGCGGCATCCTCGCCCGCGGCCGCGCAACGCGCCCTCGAATCCGCCGGATTCCCCTGCACCCACCTCTGCGGGCCCGACGCGCGCGACACCGCCCCCGGCAGCGAGGTGCACGCCGTGCTGACCGCCCTCGGCCGCCTCCACCACCACGGCCACCCGATCGCCTGGCCCCTGGTCTTCTCCGATACCGCACCCCCGTGAAGCCGGGCCGAAGACGGTCGCAGGGGGCCGGGCGCGGCCGGTGGGCGCCCGCGCACGCGGCGGCTTCCGGCGACTCACGGCCCCGGCTGTACGAAGGCTCGAGCGGCTGTCGAGCGGTTCCCGTGACGCTGGACACCCGTGCACGACGGACGGACCAGCCCCGGGCCACCAGCAACGGCGAGTCCCACGACGAAGGAGCTGATCCCGCCACCATGGCCACCACCGGAATCCACGCGGACACCGCCTCCGGACACGTCGACGCCACCGCCCCGCTGCGCCGCGCGGCCCGGCTGGAGGCACAGCTCGGCGACCCGTACGACCCCGCCAACCCCCACGGCTTGGGGGCCCTCTTCGCCGCCGACGAGCGGCGCGAGCCGCCCGAGGCCACCGAGCAGCTGCTCACCGAGGCCGGACTCGGAGCGGAGTTCGTACCCGCCGAGTACGGTGGCCGCCTCACCCGCGCCGACCATCTGGCCAAGGTGCTGCGCCCCGTCTTCCGCCGCGACCTCGCCCTCGGCTTCGGCTTCGGGATCACCTCGCTCTTCGCCGCCTCCGCCGTCTGGGCGGCGGGCACGGCGGCGCAGCGCAGGTCCACCGCCGACCTGCTGCTCGGCGGCGGCCGGGCCTCGATCGTCCACCACGAGCTGGCGCACGCGAACGACATCCTGCGCGACGAGTTCACCGCCGTCCCCGCACCGGGCGGCGGTTACGAACTGGGCGGCCGCAAGGACGTCATCATCAACGCAGCCCGCTCCCAGGCGTACGTCGTCTACGCGCGCACCGACCCGGCCCGTACCCCCTACAGCCACTCCGTGCTGCTCGTACACCCGGGCGAACTCGCCGGCGGCATCACCCACCTGCCCCGAGTCCCCACCACCGGCATGCGCGGAGGCCTGTTCTCCGGGCTCCGGTTCACCGACTGCGCGGTCCCCGCCGAGGCGCTCGTCGGCCGCCCCGGCGAGGGCGTGGCCCTCGCGCTGCGCACGTACCAGGTCAACCGCTGCGTCATCGCCTCGACGGCCGTCTCCGCCGTCGACACCGTTCTGCACTCGGCCGTACGGGCCGCCACCGCCGGGCGCAGCCGTCCCCTGGCCCGCCGCTGGCACAAGCCGCTCACCGGGGTCTTCGCCGACATGCTCGCCTGCGACAGCATGGCCACCGTCTCCCTGCGCGCGCTGAGCCTGCTGCCCGACCGCACCCACGTGCTGGCCGCAGCGGTCAAGTACGTGGTCCCCGACCTGCTCCGGGAGGACCTGGAAGAGCTCGCCACCGTCCTCGGCGCCCGCGGGTACCAGCGCGGCACCCCCGAGTACGGGGCCCTCGACAAGCTCGGACGCGATCTGCCCGTGGCAGGCCTCGGACACGCGGGCACCGCCTCCTGCCAGGCCGTGATCGTCCCCCAGCTGCGCGCACTCTCCGAACGCGCGTGGTTCCGCGAGCAGGCGCCGCCGCCCGAGCTGTTCCGCACCGGAGCCGCCCTGCCCGCCCTCGACTACCGGCTGCTCGGCATCGCCGATGGCGGGGATTTCCTCGCCGCATCGCTGGTCGAGTCCGCCGCGCGGCTGGCCGAGGTGCGCGGGGTCGGGGGCCAGCTGACCGCACTCGCCGACCTCGCCGAGGCCTTCGTCACCGAGCTGCGCGCCCTGCGCGAACGCTGCCGGGCCATCCCCGCCCACGGCACCCGCGCCACCTTGTCCGACCCCGCCCTGTGCGTGCTCAGCGATCGCTACGCCCTGGTCCTGGCGGCCGCCTCGGTCCTCGGCATCTGGCAGGGCCAAGACGGCAGCGACCCCTTCCTGGCCGCCCCCGCCTGGGCGGTGCTGGCCCTCTCCCGGATCGGCGGCCGGCTCGGCGTCCCGGTGCCGGACCTCCCCGACGGCTGCCTCGAGCAGGTTCTCGAGGAGCTGATGATCCGCTACCGCACGGGCCGCAGCTGCGACCTCGACGCGACGGAACTCGCGCAGTGACCTTGGCCGCCCGGCACGGGCCCGGCCACCAAAGAACCGCATCGGGCACGACCGGCATACCCAGCACATCCAGCGCCAGCGAAAGGCAGCCGATGGCGGACGACGCCCAGCGCATCACCACGCCGGTCCACGTCACCGGGCCGGCCGGTCCCTGGAGGGAGGTGGGGGAGGGCATGGCCCTGCGCGGCAACGCCTCGGTGTTCACCACCTGGGGCGAGTGGCTCACCGCGGCGCTCGCGGAACCGGCGCTGCGCCCGCTGCTCGGCCGGGACTGGCTGCGCTACCGGCAGACCACCGACCCGACGGTCCGCTACCGCTTCGTCGCCTCCCGGCTGGCCGTCAAGTACACGGCGGCGGCCGCGCTCGGGGTGGACCCCGCCGACCTGGACCTCGCCTACAAGATCGGCGGCCGTCCGTACCTGCGCGGCTTCGACCAGATCGATGTCAGCCTGACCCACACCGACGACCTGATCGCCGTGGGCATCAGCCGTACCGGCAGGATCGGCATCGACACCGAACCGGCAGACCGCAGGCTCTCCTTCCACCTCCTGCAGGACCAGGTGTGCACCGAGGCGGAGAAGGCCGAGCTCGCGTCGCTGCCCGAAGCGCGGCAGCCGGCGGCGATGCTGCGGCTGTGGACCCTGAAGGAGGCCTACACGAAGGCGCTCGGCCAGGGACTGCGGCTGGGCTTCTCCGAGTTCGGCTTCGCCACCGGCAGCGCGGGCGGCGCCGGCCTGCTCGCCCCGGACGGCACGCCCGCGGCCCGCGGCGAGTGGGCGTTCGGCACGTACCCGGTGCTCGACCGCTATCTGGTCAGCGTCGCCTGCCACGACACGGGCCTGGGCACCTCACGTGACACCGCGGTCTCCACGATGCTCGACGAGGGCTTCATGGCGACGGTGGCAGGTCTCCTCGACCGGTCCTGACCCCCCCGCGCCACCGCTGCTGGGCTGCCGCTGTAGGCGGCCCCGAGTGTGCCGGGGGAGAGTCGGACCCGCGGCACGGCGCCGGTACCCCCAACCGGCGCCGTGCCGCTCCCCTGTGCCTCGCTGCCCGGGCCCACGCCCGCGCAGCGAGGCACGGGCATGTCCGGAAAACCCCGTCCGGCCTGCGGCGCGAGCGGCCCCGTACGGATCCCCGTGCGCAATTCGAGTCCGGCTGTAGCGCCCGGGTCGATGCTGGGCGACGCGACACCGGCCGGACCCGGTGCCTCTGTGTCGAAAGGGCCCGTATGAGCATCGTCGAGGAAAGACCACTGGAGACCGTACTCGCGCCGGACTCCCGACCCGCGGCTCCGGTCTCCCCGCGCCGCGAGGAGACCCGCTTCGCCTCCCTGCGCGAGCGCACCGCGGAACTGCACGCGGTACGGGCGCTGGCCGAGGCCGGCCCGAGCGAGCGCGCCACCGCCGCCCAGCACGCGAAGGGCAAGCTGACCGCCCGCGAGCGCATCGAACTGCTCTTTGACGAAGGAACGTTCAACGAAGTCGAGCAGCTCCGCAAGCACCGTGCCACCGGCTTCGGCCTGGAGGACAAGAAGCCGCACACGGACGGAGTCGTCACCGGCTGGGGCAAGGTGCACGGCCGCACCGTCTTCGCGTACGCCCACGACTTCCGCATCTTCGGCGGCGCGCTGGGCGAGGCGCACGCTGAGAAGATCCACAAGCTGATGGACCTGGCCGAGGCGGCCGGTGCCCCGATCGTCGGCCTGTGCGACGGCGCGGGCGCCCGTATCCAGGAGGGCGTCACCGCGCTCGCCGGCTACGGCGGCATCTTCCAGCGCAACGTCCGCAACTCCGGCGTGATCCCGCAGATCTCCGTGATCCTGGGGCCCTGCGCCGGCGGCGCCGCGTACTCGCCCGCCCTCACGGACTTCGTGTTCATGGTGCGCGGCACCTCGCAGATGTTCATCACCGGCCCGGACGTGGTCCAGGCCGTGACCGGCGAGGCCGTCACGATGGAACACCTCGGCGGAGCCGACAGCCACGCCGGCGCCTCGGGTGTGGCGGCGTTCGCGTACGACGACGAGCAGAGCTGCCTGGAGGACGTACGCCACCTCCTGTCGCTGCTCCCCTCCAACAACCGCGAACTCTCCCCCGCCGGCGACCTGGAGGACCCGGTCGACCGGCGGTGCGAGAGCCTGCTGGACCTGGTCCCGGCCAAGCCCACCCAGGGCTACGACATCCGCGACCTCATCGAGGAGGTCGCGGACCACGGGGACTACTTCGAGGTCCACGCGCAGTGGGCGCAGAACGTCGTCTGCGCGCTGACCCGCCTCGGGGGCCACGTCGTCGGCATCGTCGCCAACCAGCCGGCGCACCTGGCGGGCGTCCTGGACATCCAGGCCTCCGAGAAGGCGGCCCGCTTCGTCCAGTTCTGCGACTCGTTCAGCATCCCGCTGGTCACGCTGATCGACGTGCCCGGCTTCCTGCCGGGCGTCGACCAGGAGCACAACGGCATCATCCGGCACGGCGCGAAGCTGCTGTACGCGTACTGCAACGCGACCGTCCCGCGGATCTCGCTGATCCTGCGCAAGGCGTACGGCGGCGCCTACATCGTCATGGACTCCCGCTCCATCGGCGCGGACGTCGCCCTGGCCTGGCCGTCGAACGAGATCGCGGTGATGGGCGCGGAGGGCGCGGCGAACGTCATCTTCCGGCGCGAGATCAACGCCTCGGACGATCCCGACGCCACGCGCGCGCAGAAGATCAAGGAGTACCAGACCGAGCTGATGCATCCGTACTACGCGGCCGAACGCGGCCTCGTCGACGACGTCATCGACCCGGCCGAGACGCGCGCGCGGCTCATCTCCACCCTCGACATGCTGCGTACGAAGCACACGCAGCAGCCGAGCCGCAAGCACGGGAACGTGCCCCTGTGACCGCCGACGACCGGACCGCCCTGGCGCTGGCGGCGATCCGCATCACCAAGGGGAACCCGACCGCCGAGGAGGTCGCCGCCCTGGCCGTCCTGCTCACCGCGCGGAGCCGGACGTCCCACGAGGCGACTGACCCGCAGGGCGAGGCCCGGGTGCACAAACTCCCCGTGCGCCGCCATCCCCCCTTCATGGCGCCGGGCGCCTGGGCCTCCTGACCCGCCGTCCCACCTCCCCCCACACCGCATCCCCTACATACCCCACACCCCGTACGCCGCCCGGTTGGCCGAAAGGCCCCGGGCGGCGCGGCGTATTCCGGGGCCCGCCGGCCCCGCTCTCAGGACCGGTCGATCAGCACGGCGACCCCGTCCAGGATGCGTTCCAGCCCGAAGTCGAGCGGGTCGTCGTCCTGGGGGACGAAGGCTTCGGGGCCGACCGCGGCGATGGCCGCCGTCAGCGCCGGGAAGCGGTGTCCGTGCCGCTCCAGGACGTCCGCCGTCAGGCGGTTCCACTCCTGGTCGCCGTCCTCGTCCTGGTCGATGCGCTGCTGGGTCAGGTTGCGGACGTGCCCGATGACCAGCAGGAAGATGTCGTGCTGCTGCGCGAAGGACAGTCCGGTCTGTGACAGCACGGCCAGTGCGGAGTCGAGCCACGCCAGCTGGTGAGGACCCATCAGCTGGCGGCGCATCGCGGTGGCGGTGACGATCCACGGCCTGCGCTGGTACAGCGCCCAGCACTGCCGGGCCCATTCGGTCAGCTGGGGCCGCCAGCCGCCCTGTACGTCGGTGACCTTGGGGGCTGGCCCGATGGCGGCGTCGACCATCAGGTCGACCAGCTCCGCCTTGCCCGGGACATAGCGGTAGAGCGCCATGGTCGTGACGCTGAGCTGCGCGGCGACGCTCTGCATGGAGAGCGCGTCCAGTCCCTCCTTGTCGGCGATGTCGAGCGCCGCGCAGACGATGCGCTCGACGCTCAACGAGGGTTTCGGGCCGCGTCTGGGCTGTCCCGCCTCGTTCCACAGGAGCGCCAGGCTGACGGCCGCGTCACGCTTCTCTTCCCTGTTTCTGGTCATACAGCCCTGCTCTCAGATTGGTTTTCGGCCTGCCGGGTTGACGCCCCAGGGAAACCGTATATACCGTAAACGTAATCGCTTAAGTCGTAAACAGTAAGTGGGGGTCCGCCATGCTCGACACCATGCTTGCCACGTCCGCCGCCCTTCTCGCCGCACCTGCGGCCGGGTTGCTGGGGCACCGCGCACTGCGGCGCCTCCAGGGCGCCCGGCTGCTGAGCATCGACACCGCGAACGGCATCGACGAGCAGGGCTTCGTCCGGATCGGCGGGCTCGAGCAGTGGATCTCGATCCGCGGCGAGAACCTGGCCAACCCGGTCGTCCTCGAGCTGCACGGCGGCCCCGGCTCCTCCAACTCGATCTTCGGCACGCGTACCCGGGCCTGGGAGGAGCACTTCACCCTCGTCCGCTGGGACATGCGCGGAGCGGGCAAGACCTTCGCCCGCTCCGGCCCCGAGGGCCAGGGCGAGATGACCACGGCCCGGATGTACCAGGACGCCGTCGAGGTCACCCGGTACGTCCGTGAGCGGCTCGGTGTCGACAAGGTCGTGCTCCTCGGTCAGTCCTTCGGCAGTGTCTTCGGGCTGCGCCTCGCCCGCGAGTACCCCCAGTGGTACTCGGCCTACGTGGGCACCGATCAGAACATCCAGGATGCAGGCCGCGACACCTCCGTGTACGAAGGACTTCGGGCGCGCCTGCGCGCCGGGGGCAAGCGCAAGCGGCTGGCAGCCCTCGAGCGGATGGGTCCCGACTCCCGCTGGTGGACCGCCGGCCAGCGCGCCGCCTTCAGCAAGATGCTGGCCACCAGCGACCCCCTGACGGCCGACACCATGAAGAGCGTCGTGATGGGCTCCCTGTGGTTCTCCCCGCTGCACACCCTGCGCGAGCTGGGCGGCTTCGCGAAGGCCATGAAGTTCTCCGAGCAGATCCTCGCCGACGTTGCCGCAGCCGACGACTGGGCTGACGGCACCCGCTTCGACCTGCCCTTCTTCATCTTCCAGGGCGACCGCGACGTCATCACCCCGGCGGAGCGCGCCCGGAGGTTCTTCGACGACGTGCAGGCCCCGGTCAAGGAGTTCGCGCTCATCGGGAACACCAGCCACTTCGCCTGCTACCGCGATCCGCAGTGGTTCCTGCACCTGATGCTGACCCGGGTGCGCCCGGTGGTCACGGGTGCGCGGCAGCCGGCCGGCGTCTGATTCGGACGGCCGCCCGCACCCCTGTGGCATCGCGCGCGCGGCTCGAGACCGGGCGTGTGAATACCCGCCGGCCACGAGTACTGCCGTACGCGTCCTCGTGCGCAGCCCGAGCCGGTCTCCACCGTCCCCGGCGAAAAGAACGGACCGGGGGAACTCCCTCATAAAGAATTCGTGAACCCCGCGCCTATCGTCGGTCGGGCTCGCGGTAGTCGCGCAGGGAGATGTTCTCCGCGGCCTTGCGGGCGATCTTGGCGGCCATGTTCTTTCCCGGCAGGTACGGCATGATCTTGTAGTAGCGGTTGAGGACCGTGGCCAGGGCGCGGCTTCCGGGGACCATCAGCCTGGCGACGCCGTCGCCCATCTTCTGGCAGCCCAGCGCGTACGCGCGCATCTCCTCCTCGTACCGCCCGAACGCGACGCGGTGGTCACCGTGCGCCGCGGCCAGTTCGCCCGCCAGCACGTACGCGCCGACCAGGGCGAGCCCCGACCCCATGCCCGAGAGGGAGGAGGGGCAGTGCGCGGCGTCGCCGAGCAGCGCGACGCGGCCGCGCGACCAGCTGTCCATGTGGACCTGGCCGACCGAGTCGAAGTAGAAATCGGGCGCGTACCGCATGTCGTGCAGCAGCCGGTCGCTCTGCCAGCCGTTGCCCGTGAAGGTCTCGGCGAGGACGGTCTGCTGCTCCGCCACGTCGCGGCGGTCCAGGCCCAGTTGAGGCGAGGCGAAGTAGAAGACCGCCTTGGCCTCCTCGTTGTGGCGGGCGCTGTACATCGCGACGAGCCTGCCCGCGGTGCGGTAGGCGTGCCCGGTGTGGTCGAGGCCGAGGTGGTTGGCCGTGGTGAAGATCGCGCAGTGGACGCCGAGGTGCTTGACGAACTGCTCCTCCGCCCCGAACGCCAGGCGGCGGGTGTGGGAGTGCAGCCCGTCCGCGCCGATCACCAGGTCGAACCGGCGGGGCGCGCCGCGCTCGAAGGTCACCTGCACGCCGTGGGCGTCCTCGGTGAGCGAGGTGATGGAGTCGCCGAAGACGTACTCGGTGTGCGGCCTGGTCGCGTCGTACAGGATCCGGGCCAGATCGCCCCGGAGGATCTCGACGTCCCCGGCGAACAGGTCGGCGGGCAGTTCGGCCTGCCGCTTGCCCGCGCTGTCGACGTACGTCATGGAGCCCATTCCGGTGCGGGCGCGCTCGATGTCGGCCAGGACGCCCATGCGGCGCAGGACCGTCAGGTGGGCCTCGCCGCGGAAGTCGACCGCGTAGCCGCCCTCGCGGAGCGCGGGGGCACGTTCCACGACGGTGGCCTGGAAGCCGTACCGGTGAAGCCAGTGGGCGAGCGCGGGGCCGGCGACGGAGGCGCCGGAGATCAAGACCTTGAGGTTCGTCATGCCGCAGAGCTTCCACGGGGCCGCTCACCGGGAGTTCACCGTGCGCTCACCGCGCTCGCCGGGTGCCGGTCGTGCTCACCGCCCGCGAGGTCACCGAGGCGATGTCACGCGCTCAGGACCGCGTGCGCGACCTCCTCGGACAGCCCCAGGATCCGCAGCACTTCCGGTGCGGGCGCCCCCATCCCCGCGGCGGCTGCGGCGGCCTCCCGGTAGCGCTCGCGCGCCTCGGCGTCGCGGCCGCGGGCACCGGCGACGCGGCCCAGCCCGATGAGCGTGCGCAGCCGGGTCCCCAGGCTCTTGACCCAGTAGGGGTCGATCCGCTCCAGGGCCTGCGCGTACAGCCGTTCGGCCTCGGCCGGGCTGCCCTCTTCCAGGGCGATGTCCCCGAGGCCGCGCAGGGCCGCCGCCAGGTACGTGGAGCTGCCGGCGCGGCGGGCGAGCGCGGCGGCCTGCGCGTAGTCGCCCCGGGCCGCCGCCGCGTCCTCGCCGGCGAGGTGGTCCCCCCGGTTGACCAGCAGGTCGGCACTGTCCTCGAGGGCGCCGAGCCGTTCGGTGAGCACGAGTGCCTCGTCGGTCAGCGCGACCGCCCGCGCGCGGTCGCCACGGGCACCCGCCGCCCCCGCGAGCGCGTCCAGGGCGAGTGCGGTGCCCCACCGGTCACCGAGCGAACGAAATCCCCGCAGGGCCTCGCCGAAGGCCTGCTCGGCCCCCGCAGGGTCCCCCTCGCCGAGGCGCCCGAACCCCGACACGTAGTGGGCGGCGGCCCGGGTCCACGGCTCGGCGCAGTCGCGCTGAGAGGCGAGGAGGGCGAAGGCGCCCTCCGGGTCGGGCCCCATCACGTTCCGCATCATCCACAGGAGCAGGACGGCCGGGTACCGGCCCGGCCGGCCGCCGGACCAGGCTGCCGCCAGCGCCGACGCGGCCGACGCGCGATGGCGCTGCCACATCCGCCGACCGGCGTCACCCGCCGCCGGCGCCGCCCCGGCGAGCAGCGCGCACGCCGCGTACTCCTCGCCGAGTCCCTCGGGGACGGACTCGCCGACCGTCGCGAGCAGGGCGGCCGCCTGCGGCGCGGCCGACGCGGACGCCCCCCGGATCCACAGGTAGGTGGCCGACGAGGCGAACAGCTCGAAGGCCGTGGCCACGTCCGGCTCCTCGACCGCCCACCGCAGCGCCGCCATGAGGTCGCCGTGCTCGGCGGCCACGACAGGTAGCCACTCCAGCTGCTCCGCACCCCGCAGATGCGGGTCGGCCGCCCGTATCAGCTCCTGGATGCGCCGGGCGTGGGCGCGCCGCACGGACGCCCGTTCGCCCGCCGCGTCGAGCAGCTCCGCGCCGTACGCGCGGATCGTCTCCAGCATCCGGAAGCGGCCGCCGGCGCACTCCAGCAGGGACTTGTCGACCAGCGACTCCAGCGTCTCACCGTCGGCGCCGCAGACCCGCAGCGCGGACTCGGCCGTCGCGCCCCCGGCGAAGACCGTGAAGCGCCGCGCCGCCCGCTGCTCGGGTGCGGAGAGCAGCTCCCAGCTCCACGCGACCACCGAGCGCAGCGTGCGGTGCCGCTCGTCGACCGTACGGTTGCCGCGGGCCGTGACGCCGAGCAGATCGTCCAGCCGTCCCGCCAGGTCCTCGAGGTCCAGGGTGCGTGAGCGCGCCGCCGCGAGCTCGATGGCCAGCGGGAGGTCGTCGAGCGCCGCACAGATCCGCCGTACGAGCGCGGGGTCCGCGGTGAAGCCCCGCCGCACGGCGCCGGCCCGCTCGGTGAACAGCCGTACGGCCGCGTCGGCGTCGAGGGGCCGTACCGGGAACAGGTGCTCGCCGGTGATGCCGAGCGGCTCCCGGCTCGTCGCCAGCACGCGCAGTCGCGGGCAGGTCGACAGCAGCCGCGCCGCCAGCTGCGCGATCCCGTCGACGACGTGCTCGCAGTTGTCCAGTACCAGCAGCAGCATCCGGTCCGACAGCGCCGCGACCAGGCGGTCGACCGGTGTCTTCGCGCCGCCGTCCATCTGGAGACCGTTCTCGCGCAGGCCGAGCGCGCCCAGCAGGGCCTGCGGCAGCCCGGCCTCGTCGCGCAGCGGGGCCAGTTCCACGAAGCACACCTCGTCGGCGGTCCCCTCGGCGTCCGCGACCTCGACCGCCAGCCGGGTCTTGCCGACGCCGCCGGGCCCCGTCAGGGTGACCAGCCGGGCCACCCGCAGCAGTCCGCCGACGTCGGTCACCTCGTCGGCGCGGCCCACGAAGCTCGTCAGCTGGGCGGGCGGTGCGGCGGGCGCCGGTGCCGGGCCGGCGCTCAGCAGTTCCCGGTGCAGCGCCGTCAGCTCGGCCGACGGGTCGGCGCCCAGCTCTTCGGCCACATGCCTGCGGACCTGCTCGAACACCACCAGTGCCTCGGCCTGCCCGCCCGCCGCGAACAGCGCCCGCATCAGCAGCCCGGCCAGCCGTTCCCGGAGCGGATGCCGGCCGACCAGCTCGCGCAACTCGGGTACGGCCGCCGCGTGCTCGCCGAGCCGGAGGCCGGCCTCGATGCGGTCTTCGAGCACGGCGAGCCGGTGCTCTTCCAGCCGTGCGGCGGCCGCCCGGGCCGTCTCGCTCTCGGGCAGGCCGGCGAGCGCCGGTCCCCGCCACAGCTCCAGGGCCTCGTGCAGCAGGGGGAGCGCCCGGGCGGCGTCGCCGTCGGCCAGTGCCGCCCTGCCGGCCCCGGCCAGCCGCTCGAACCGGGAAGCGTCCACGTCGTCCGGATCGACCACGATCCGGTAGCCCGCCCCGGCCCGTTCGATGACCGCGCCGGTGCCCAGTGCCGTACGGAGCCTGGATACCTGCGACTGCAGCGAATGCGCCGACAGCACCCGGGCGGGGTCGATCTCGTCGACCAGCCGGTCCGAGGAGACCGTCTCCCCGGAGCGCACCAGCAGCAGGGCGAGCAGTGCCCGGCGGGCGGGACCGCCCAGTGCCACCTCGCCGCCGTCGCCGTGCCACGCCTTGGTCTCGCCGAGGATTCCGAACCGCATGCCGGTGATTATCCACCGGCACGTGATCACGGAGTGATCGGGCCGAGGAACGTCCCGCCCGAGACGTCGACGGTCTGGCCGGTGACCCACCGGCCCTGCGGGCCCGCCAGGAATCCGACGACGTCCGCAACGTCCTCGGGCTCGCCCAGCCGCCCCAGCGCGGTGATCGACTCCAGCCCGGCGACCACCTCGGGCACCGAGGTGTGTCCCGCGGTCATGTCGGTGCGCACGGCGCCGGGCGCGACGGTGTTCACCGTGATGCCGCGACGGCCGAGCTCGTTGGCCAGGGAGGGTGCCATGGACTCCAGCGCCGCCTTGCTGATCGTGTAGCCGATCTGGGTGGAGACGGCGAACCGGCTGGCCGTCGAGCCCATGTTGACGATGCGTCCGCCATCGTTGAGCAGCGCCATCGCGCGCTGGATCACGAAGAACGGGGTGGCGACGTTGATCTCCAGCAGTCTGGCGAACTCCGCCGCGGTGACCTGCGAGATCGCATGGCCCGAGCTGATGCCCGCGTTGTTGACCAGGATGTCCAGTCCACCCCCTGCGCACCCGGCCCGCGCCAGCCCCGCGGCCAGCCCCTCGAACAGCCGGTCCACCGCACCGTCCTCGCCGAACCGCGACCGGACCGTGAACGCACGGCCGCCCGCCTCCTCGATTCGGGCCACGGTCTCCCCGGCCGCCTCTTCGTTCCCGCCGTAGTGGACGGCGACCAGCGCGCCCTCGGCCGCCAGCCGCAGCGCGACCGCCCGGCCGATGCCCCGCGAACCGCCCGTCACCAGTGCCGTCTTGTCGGTCAGAACCTTCATTACCGCTCCCTGTCCAGTGGCCGGTCCGCGGTGGATCCGGCGCCGGACCAACCGTCGCGCGGGCGGCTCACCGGACGCTCACCGCGAACTCACCGGTACGACGGCTCAGTCGAGGACCGCGGTGGCTTCGACCTCGACCAGGTGCTCGGGTACGTCAAGGGCGGCGACACCCAGCGTGCCGGCCGGGGGGACGGGGGTCACGCCCAGCTTCGCCGCCGCCCGGGCGATGCCCTCCAGCAGGACCGGCATCTTGTCGGGGGTCCAGTCGACGACGTACACGGTCAGTCTCGCCACGTCCTCGAACGAGCGGCCGGCCGCGTCCAGGGCGGTGGCGACGTCGAGGCGGCACCGCTCCACCTGGGCGGCGAGGTCGCCCTCGTCGGCCGTGACCCCGTCGGCGTCCCAGGCGACCTGCCCGGCGACGAAGACGGGCTTCGAGCCGGAAGCGATCGCCACCTGGCGGTAGACGGGGACCTCGGGCAGTCCGGCGGGGTTCACCAGGGTGATGGCCGTGGTGCGGCCTCCTCGTCCGACTTCACGCCGGGGCGTGAACTCTCAGCGGCCGTGGTGGTCGGCGATCGCCTCGGCCACCGCCCGGTGGGCGACGCGGGCCAGGACGGGGTTGGTCACGCGGTAGTGGTGCTCCGCCGTGAGTCCGAAGCGCAGCGCCCAGCCGCGCCCCCGGGCCCACGTCGCGTCGTCCACGCCCGCCGCCTCGCGGAACACCTCGCGGGTGCCGGCGGACAGCAGGGTCCACGCCGCCATCACATCGCACGCCGGGTCGCCGACGCCCACGCAGCCGAAGTCGATGACCGCGCTGAGGCGGCCGCGGTGGCCGAGGAGGTTCCCCGGCAGGAGATCGCCGTGCAGCCAGACGGGCGCGCCCTCCCACTGCGGGACGCGAACGGCAGCCTCCCACGCGGCGGTCGCCGCCTCCGCGTCCAGCGTTCCGTCGGCGCCCAGGTCCCTGATCGCGGCCCGGACTTCGGCGTCGGCCGTACTCACCGGCCCGCCCCGGAACGACCGCGGTGCGCCGGTGGTGTCGACGCGCCGCAGCGCCGCGACGAACCGTCCCAGCTCGGCCGCGGCGTCGTGCAGTCCGGTGAGCGGCTCGTCGAACAGGTTCTCACCGTCGAGCCAGCGGTACACCGACCAGGCGAACGGGTACCCCTCGCCCGCGACCCCCTGCCCGAGCGGGACGGGTACGTCCAGCGGCAGGTGCGGTGCGAGGTGCGGCAGCCAGCGCTGTTCCTTGGCGACCTGGCCCTCGGCACCGGGCATGCGGGGGAGCCGTACGCTCATGTCCTCGCCCAGCCGGTACACGGCGTTGTCGGTGCCGGCCGAGCGCACCTTCCGTACGGGCAGCCCGGCCCACTGCGGGAACTGCGCCGCGACCAGCCGCCCGACGAGGGCCTCGTCGATGTCGACCTCGTCGGCGTGCA
Organism: Streptomyces sp. NPDC051109; assembly: GCF_044455885.1. NCBI lineage: Bacteria > Bacillati > Actinomycetota > Actinomycetes > Kitasatosporales > Streptomycetaceae > Streptomyces > Streptomyces sp. NPDC051109. Next base: position 140,330 of record NZ_JBITFF010000017.1, on the reverse strand, counting down.
TCTTCGTGTTCGTGACGGACATGCCGGGGAACGTACCCGGCGGACAGGTGGCCCTGCCAAGGGATTTCTCCGGCCCGCGGCGATGACCGACGTGTCCGCCCGCCCCGACACCGCCGTCGGCGAGATCGCCGTCCGCTCGGGCCTGCCGCAGAGCGCGGTGTCCGCCTGCGTGGCCCGCCTGCGCGAGACCGGCTCCGTGGTCACGGCCACCGACCCCCGCGACCGGCGGCGCACCCTCGTCCGGGCCAGAGGCCCGAGGCCGGACGCCTGACCTCTGACGTACGGCAGCCGACCCCGGCCGCCCGAGCCGCCGGGGCCCGGGCGACGAAGTGCGGAGGCTACCTGCGGTACGAGGAGACGTAGCCCGGGCCCGGCGACCCGACGCCCGTCACCACGTCGTAGCCGCGGACGGCGGCCAGAGAGCTGTCCTTGCCGAGGCTGCGGACCGAGGTCAGCAGCCCGTCCGCGGCATCGACGGTGTTCGCGAAGTCGACGCGGGCGACGGCGAGGTCGCGGTCCTTGCCCAGCGGGTGGTCGGTGACGTCATGGTAGAGCGGGGTCCCGAAGCGGAAGTAGATCGCGGGGTTCGCGAAGCCGATCGGCAGGCGGCGGGCCTGCTGCGCCAGCGCCTGCACCCCGGCGATGACCGGGGCCGCGAGCGAGGTGCCGCCGATGCGGTACTCGTCGTACGAGACCGAGCCGTCGGGCCAGCTCTGCGTCTGGCCGACGAGGAACCCGGTGTTGGGGTCCGCGATGGCCGCGATGTCCGGGACGGTGCGCATGCGCGCCGTGCCGTTCGCCTTGGCGAGGGAGTCGGGTACGACGCCCCGCTGGTAGGCGGGCTGGGCGACCGTCGCGCTCGTTCCGCCGCCCGCGCCGCCCGTGTAGGCGCCCGGGAAGCCCGTCCAGCTGGTGCCGTCGGCACTCAGCGGCGCCTTGAGCGTGCCCCAGCCCGTCTCGAACTGGTAGGTGTCGCCCTTGCCCACGGCCAGTGAGGTACCGCCCACGGCGGTCACCCACGCCGAGTTGGCCGGGGTGTCGACCTGCTTCTTCCCGGTGTTGGCGACCTCGTCCCCGTCGTCGCCCGAGGAGAAGTAGAAGCCGATGCCCTCGACGGCCCCCAGCTTGAACGTCCGGTCGTAGGCCGCCGCGATGTCCGGGGTCTCGTTGGCCTCGATGTCGCCCCACGAGTTCGAGACGATGTCGGCCAGCCTGCTGTCGACGACCTTGTCCAGGGCGTCGAGGAGGTCCGGGTCGTTGCACGAGGCACCCGCGACGTACACGATGCCCGCGTCCGGTGCGACGGCGTGCACGGCCTCGACGTCGAGGGTCTCCTCCCCGTACCAGCCGGACGCGTCGCACTCCTCGGTCGCCGTGTAGTCGGCGGGCACGACCTGGCGGAGCTGGTCGGCCCTGTACGCCTTGTCGCCGTTGCGCTGCGCGTACTGCCGCGCGTCCTGGGCGATGGTCGGCGAGGCGTACGCGTCCGTGATGGCGACGGTTACCCCCTGACCGGTGTACCCGTTCGCACCGTAGGCCGCGCGCAACTGCTGCCCCGTGTATCCCTTGACCGCGTAGGGGATCTTGGTGCCGTTGGCGTCGGGGAGGGTCTTCGCCACGTTCGACCCGAAGTAGGTGGAGAAGGGCCCGGCGTTGCGGAACCCGGCGCCCGGGCCCGGCAGCGTGTCCTGGTGCGCGGACCGGTGCGGCGCGTCGTCCAGACCGGTGACGGTGAGCACGGCGCCGGCCAGGTCCGCGGGGGCGGACGCCGTCCTGGCGGGGGCCCGGTAGACCTTGTCGCCCTTGCGGTAGCCGTGCAGCTGGGTGGCGAACGCCTTCTCCGCCGCCGCCACGTCCCCGGAGACGGATATGTAGTGCTGGTCGGAACCGGTGACCGTGAGACCCGCCTGCCGGAGCCAGTGGGTGACGGCTCCGATCTGGTCGGCGGTCGGCCCGAACCGCAGGCTCGCTTCTGCGGGGCTCAGGTACCTCCCGTAAGCGGAGGACCGCGGGTCCGAGACGGCCTCGGCGTAGGCGGTGAGGCCCTTCGCGTCCCGCCCGGCCAGGTACACCCGGGCGTTCACCTTCGCGGACGGGGCGACCGTGCCCTGGTCGGCAGAGGCGGTGGCCCAGGAGGGCCGGGTCCCCTCCAGGGCGGACCGCCCTCCGGGGACGGGCCCGGCGGCCTGCGCGGGCGGTATCGCGAGGGCGAACGCGCCGGTGAGCAAGGGGAGTGTCGCTGCCATGACACCTAGGGTGCGGCGCCCTGTGCGGGTGCTTCTCATCTCATCCCCTGCAGTGAAGTGGAGTCTGTCGCGAGCTGGTTGCGCGGACCGCGGCGATGTGCGCGGCGTACGGCCGCAACTCTTGTCAGGAACCGTTCACGTCAGGGGCACGGAGCGATCAAGAAACCCAAAAGAGCTTTCCAGGAAAGGGAATTGACGCACCGGCAGACGCGGCCCAGGGGGTGTCCGCAAACTAGCGCCGTCCGCCCGCGGGGAAGCGAGGACGGCGCGAGCACCAGACCGGCCTTCAGCGCGCTCATGTGCAGTACGGACTGCAGGTGGAGGTTGAACGGGAGCACCAGCCCGATCATCGCCATCGACACCAGCGCCACGAGCGCGGTCATCACGGTGAGGTTCCGGTCGCGGAACAGCGCGCGAAACCGGCGGCCAGCAGCCCCCAGATCCCGGCGCCCCACCCGTACCGCTCGCCCTCCTGGAGTCCGAACGCCAGGCAGAACAGCGCGGCGGTCGCGATCGGCACGCCCACGAGGTCGAAGCGGTGGCCGCGCCCGTTGCGCTCGTGCGGCACCACCAGGTACGTGAGCACCAGCGCCGCCGCGCCGATCGGCACGTCGACCAGGAAGATCCACCGCCAGCCGACGATCGACACGAGGATGCCGCCCAGGGTCGGCCCCGACAGCGTGGCGAGTCCGGCCACCATCCCCCAGACGCCCATGGCCGTACCGCGCCGCTGCGCGGGGAAGACCGAGACGACCAGCGCCCTCGTCTGAGGCGCCAGCAGGGCCGCGCCCAGCCGCTGCAATCCGCGCGCCGGGATCAGCGGGCCGGCGCTCGGCGCGAGCCCGCACGCGACGCCGGCCAGCGTGAACACCGCCCGCTGGTGAGATCCAGCAGCGTCATGAAGAACCCCGGTGACACGGTCACCAGGCCCGCCCAGGGATTGCCGGCCAGATGGATTGGAAATGCGGAAGGGCGGCAGGTGCCGGGGGAGAGGGAGCCGGGCAGGCCACTGGTGGCCGATTGGCCTGTGACCCGCTGCCGCGCACCTGAGAGGCTGGCGTCCTGAACGCCATTCCCAGGAGGTCGGCATGCAGGTAGCGGTGGTCACGTTCGACGGGTTCAACGAACTCGACAGCTTCATCGCGTCGGCCCTGATCAACCGGTGCCGCAAGGACGGCCTGGAAGCCTTCATCACCACGCCCACGCCCGTGGTCACCTCGATGAACGGCGTCGAGGTCACCGGTCAGCGCCCGATGGAGTTCATCCCGGACGCCGACGTCGTACTGATCGGCAGCGGGGTCAAGACGCGGGACGTGGTCGCCGACGACCGGCTGCTCGCCCAGCTGCCCCTGGACCCCGCGCGGCAGCTGATCGGCTCGCAGTGCTCCGGCGCGCTGGTCCTCGCCCGGCTCGGGCTGCTCGGCGGGATGCCGGCCTGCGCGGACCTGACGAGCCGCCCGTACGTCGAGGCCTGCGGCGTCACCGTGCTGGACGCGCCCTTCCACTCCGAGGGCAACATCGCCACGGCGGGCGGCTGCCTGGCCTCGCAGTACCTCGCCGCGTGGACGATCACCCGTACGCTCGGCGAGGAGGCCGCGCGGGCCGCCATCGCCTACGCCGCCCCGGTGGGCGAGCAGCAAGAGACGGTGGAACGCACCCTGCGCGCCATCCGCACGTCCGAGTCGGTACTGCGCTGACCGAGGCGATACGGAGCCGACCGAGGCGATACTGCACCGCCCGCGTCGGGCGGCGCGGGCGGGCTTCGCTCAGACGCGGGTCGCGGAGCCGCCGAGCCAGCACTAGACCCGCTTGCCCGCCCCGTCCGCGGCGTTGCCCCAGGACTGGCTGAGGGGCGCGATCAGCCCGAGCCCCCGCCCGGACTCACGCCGCGCAGAGCCCGCGGGGGCCCGGTTCGCGGGCCCGAGAACGGGGGTGTCGTCGCAGTCGCGCAGGGCGCACAGCAGCCGCTCGGTCCCCGCCTCCTCGTCTCGGAGGCGGGTGCTCGCCGAGTGCCGGAGCGCGTTGCTGACCGCTTCCGAGACGAGGATGCGGGCGTCGTCGGCCCGCCGCCCTTTCGCCCGTACGTCGTGCGGGGACGGCCACGGACCCCCTAAGAGCCGCCGGGAAGCCGGACCGTGACGAGGAGGCCCCCGCCCGGGCGGGGGAGAAGGTCGAGGGTCCCGTCGTGGGCGCGGACGACGCTCTGCACGATGGCGAGGCCCAGGCCGGCTCCGGCGTGCTCGTCGGTGCGCACGCGGTCCGATCCGCGCCGGAAGGGTTCGGTGAGGGTGGGCACCAGGTCCGGCGGGAGCGGGGGACCGCTGTTCTCGACCCGCAGCACGCTCGTGCCCCCGTGCGCCCCGGTGTGGACCGTCACGGTGCCCCCGGCGGGGAGGTTGTGCACGACGGCGTTCTGGACGAGGTTCGTCACCATCCGCAGCAGGAGCTCCGCGGAGCCGCCGGTCGGGGCCGCCCCGCCGGTTACGTCGAGCGTGATCCGGCGCTGCTCGGCGAGGGGGAGCAGCGTTTCGGCGGCTTCTTCGGCGAGGAGGGAGAGGTCGACGCTCTCACGGGTGAAGTCGCCGCGGTCACCGCGGCCGAGTAGCAGCAGGGCCTCGGTGAGGTCGATCGCCCTGGTGTTGACCACGTACAGCCGCTCGATGAGTTCGTCCCGGTCCCGTGCGGGGTCCTTGCGGGCGACGTCGAGGAGCGTCCGCGAGATCGCCAGCGGGGTGCGCAGTTCGTGGGAGGCGTTCGCGGCGAACCGCTGCTGCTCGGCGACGTGGGACTCCAGCTGTCCCAGCATCGAGTCGAACGCGTCGGAGAGTTCGCGGAACTCGTCCTGGCGGCCCTTCATGCGGATCCGGTGGGACAGCGATCCGTTGCCGGCCCTCCGTGCCGCGTCCGTGATCTGTGTGAGCGGTGCGAGCATCCGGCCCGCGAGGAGCCACCCTCCGACGAGGCCGAACAGGAGCAGGAAGGCCATCGCCACGGCCGCGGCCGGGAGGAACGCGCGCACGAGGACGTAGCGGTTGGGGGAGATCCCGAGGAGGCCCTTGGGGTTGTCGGGCACGTAGCGCAGCAGGAACCCCCACACCACGGCCAGCAGGAGGGCGCCGGCGAGGGCGAGGAACCCGGCGTAGCTGAGGGTGAGTTTCAGCCGGGCGCTGGGCCCCGGGCGTCTACGCATGCGTACGGCCGGCATCGGGATCGGGATCGGGAGCGGGCGCGTCGGGGGCGGTGGCGTCGACGGCGGTCGCGATCCGGTAGCCGACACCCGGCACCGTGGCGATGACCCATGGTTCGCCGAGCCGTTTGCGCAGTGCCGAGACGGTGATGCGCACGGCGTTGGTGAGGGGGTCGGCGTTCTCGTCCCAGGCCCGTTCCAGCAGCTCTTCGGCGCTGACGACCCCGCCCTCGGCGGCGACGAGGACTTCCAGCACGGCGAACTGCTTGCGGGTGAGCGCGACGTAGCGCCCGTCGCGGAAGACCTCCCGGCGGAACGGGTCGAGGCGCAGGCCCGCGATCTCGCGGACCGGCGGCCGGGCGTACGCGCGCCTGCGGTCGAGGGCCCGCAGCCGCAGGACGAGCTCCCGCAGCTCGAAGGGTTTGGTGAGGTAGTCGTCGGCGCCGAGCCCGAAGCCGGATGCCTTGTCGTCGATCCGGTCGGCGGCGGTGAGCATGAGGATCGGGATGCCGCTGCCGGAGGCGACGATGCGCCGGGCGACCTCGTCGCCGGACGGGCCGGGGATGTCGCGGTCGAGGACCGCGAGGTCGTAGGAGTGGACGCTGAGCAGTTCCAGGGCGGAGTCGCCGTCGCCGGCGATGTCGGCGGCGATCGCCTCCAGCCGCAGACCGTCACGGACGGCCTCGGCCAGGTAGGGCTCGTCCTCCACGATCAGTACGCGCATGTCCGAAGCCTAAGCAGCAGGACATGTCGCCGCCGTATGCGGCGGCGTGCGCACGGACGTGCGCCACCAGCGGCGCGACGCCAGCGCGGCCAGCACGGCGCCCGCGGCGTTGAGCAGTACGTCGTCCACGGAGGACACCCGGTCCAGCCGGAGGACGTACTGCGCGCTCTCGACCAGGACCGAGCAGCCCGCCCCGAGCGCCAGGATCCGAGGCAAGGACGCCGTCGCCGCGAACCGCATCGGGGCGAAGAACCCCAGCGCCGCGAAGACCAGCAGGTTGCCGACGATCCCCAGCGCCCCCATCGTGACCAGGTCCCGGAGCGGCACCAGGCTCACCCGGGCGGGGGCCGTGCCGGCCCCGCCGCCCGGCATCATGGTCATCCAGACGAACGGCACCGTCCCGTGCACCATGCCCACCTCGGCCAGCGACGTCCGCCACGCCGATGTGGCGCCGGCGGCCCGCCGCAGGCGGGCCAGCGCCCAGGCCGCCGCCGCGGCCGGCGGCAGCGCGACCAGCGTCATGAGCACCACACCGTTGAACGTGTCGTAGCAGCCGTGCCACCGCCCGGCCATGCACCTCGGAGCGGACATCATGAGCGGCCCCCGCAGGGCGAACACGGCGCTCGCGAGGCCCAGGAACGCCAGGCCGAGGAGCACGATCCGCCGTGCGCGGCGGGCGCGGCGGGGCGGTGCGGAGGGTGCGGACGGGGGTGCGATGCGGGTCATGGCGTCATTGGAGGCGGAGGGCCGTTGCGGTGGCGTATGAGCTTTTCGATACGCCCGCGATACGTGGGTGCGGTCGCCCTGCGACCTGCGGCCAGGCTCAGCCGGCAGCCGAGGCCGGCCCGGCCGCGGGCGCGGTCGTCACGGCCGTTGCCGCGGCGCCGTCAGGGCCGGGCGGACCTTGGTGGGGAGGAGGTCGAGGAAGCGGTCCGGGTGGCGGAAGGCCGCGAAGTGGCCGGCGTCCTCGATGACCTGCCCGGTCCGCGGTGTCCTTCGGGCGCCCGGCACGACCGTGCGGACAATCTCTAGGCGAACGGGCCCTCGGTCGTGAAGCGGCGCAGGTCGCGGGCGAAGCGTTCGGCCTCGCCCGGCGGCCACGAGGACAGGCTCTCCGTGATGCGGGCGGCCAGCCGGGCCCGCAGTTCCGCCACCGCCGCCCGGCCCCGCTCGGTGAGGACGAGCAGGTGCGCCCGCCCGTCGGCGGGGTCCGGCTCGCGGCGGATGAGGCCGGCCGCCTCCAGCCGGGAGGCGCGGCGGGTGACGCCGGAGCGGTCGACTCCGACGTCGGGGGCCAGATCGGCGGCGCTGCGGGGGCCGGTCCGGGCCAGTGTGCTGAGTACCGGGTACGTCAGCTCGTCCAGCCCCTCGCCCATGCCCTCGGTGAGCCGCCGGTGCAGCTGCGTGCGCGTGCTGCGCCTGAGCAGGATGCCCAGCGCGTCCGCGATCTCGTGACCTGCTTCGTTCTCCACGCTACGAGAATAGCGTGCGCCGCGCACGCTGTTGGTGCTACTGTGACGGAGATGCGTGCGATTCGCACGCACTTCTCCTTGATCCTTCGTCCCGTGAGGAAATCCCATGACGCGCACCGGAATCGAAGTCGCCCTCAACGACCTGCTCTTCAATCGCGACATCACCGTCGAGGAGGCCGCCGACCGCCACTTCACCCCGGAGTACCGCCAGCGCACCGACGGGGAGTGGGCCGACCGGGCCGGGTTCATCGAGCACATCACCCACGTGCGCGGCCTGGTGGCCGACGGCCGCGTCGAGGTGCACGAGGAGCTGTACGACGGGGCCAAGTACGCCGACCGGCACACCGCCCACATCACGAAGAAGGACGGCTCGACCGTACGCATGGAGGTCTACGTGTTCGCGGAGTTCGCGCCCGACGGCCGGTTCCACCGCATAGAGGAGACCACCCTGATGCTGGAGGGCTCCGCCGCGGACCGGAACATCGGCAGCGCCCGCTAGGGGGTGTCCGCACAGTCGTGCCGGGCGCCCGGGTACGGGGACGTACTCGGACGCTCCGACAACCCGGCGCGGCGCGGCACCGGACGCCGCGGGCCGGGCAGGACTTCGCGGAGACCCCTAGCGGGCGCTCCTGGCGGTCAGGGCGCGGATGGCCGTCTCCTGGGAGTAGGCGAGCAGGCCTATCGTCATCGCACTCATGACGACGGCGAAGAGCACGTGGCCCAGGGTCGAGGTCACGGCCAGGCCCGCGGCGTTCAGGGCGAAGTGGCTGCCGACCCGCAGGGCGATGAGCGCGAACGCGACCTTGCGGGTCTCCTTGCCGCGCCACAGTGCCTTCGCGAGCTGGATCCGCCTGCGCATCATCGTCAGCGAGACGATGATGTTCACGGCCAGCAGGACCAGCAGCACGGGCCAGACCGAGGGGAAGGCCTTCAGGATGTCGAAGGCGGCCGCGAGCACCCCTTCGAAGCCGAAGAACCAGAGCGGGAGCCGGTAGTCGGCCGGTGCCACGGCGCTCGTGTCGACGGCCTCGGCCGGTGCGCCCTCGGTCTTCTTCTTCAGGATGTCCATGCTGCTGCCCCCGTGGTCGGTGTGATGATCACTATTTTTCCGGGGAAGCGGTATCGGGGGCAGAGCACCAGGTCACGTGTGCCGTATGACAGCTGTCATACGCCGCCCGGACAGGGCCGCGTGACGGTGTGATGGGATACGCCGTATGGGTCTCACCGAACGAGGAAGCCAGCCGCCGACGGGGGTGCCCGTACCGCCCTTCGACCCCGAACTGGCCGTCGCCCTCGCGGCCTTGGACGCGCGGTCGCGCGAGCCGATCACCCCGGACAACCTCGCGGCCCGGCAGGAGCGGGACGCCGCGTTCCGGCCCCGGCCCACGGCGGAGGACCTTCGCGACGGCGGCCGCTTCGAGGTGACGGAGTTCCAGGTCCCGGGACCACCGGACGGCCCGGCCGTCACGCTCGTCAGCGCCCGCCCGTCCGGGCTCGCAGGGCGGCCGCTGCCCCTCCTCTACTACCTGCACGGCGGCGGCATGGTCATGGGCAACGCCTGGTCCGTGCTCCCGCGGATCCTGCGCGAATGGGCCCTCCCGCTGGAACTGGCCGTCATCTCCGTCGAGTACCGGCTCGCGCCGCGGGCGCAGTACCCCGAACCCCTGGAGGACTGCTACGCCGGCCTCGTCTGGGCGGCCGGCCACGCGGCCGAACTGGGCATCGACCCCGACCGCATCGTCCTCGGCGGCAAGAGCGCCGGAGGCGGCCTCGCCGCGGCCCTCGCCCTCCTGACCCGCGACCGCGGCGGTCCCGTCCCGCTGGGCCAACTGCTGCTCTGCCCGATGCTCGACGACCGCGGCACCACCTTCTCCAGCCACCAGATGACCGGCCTCGGCGTCTGGGACCTCACCTCTAACACCACGGGCTGGAAGGCCCTGCTGGGCGACCGCCACGGCGCCGCCGAACTGCCGCCCTACGCGGCCCCCGCCCGCGCCACGGACCTCACCGGACTCCCGCCGGCCTTCATCGAGGTCGGGTCGGCCGAGATGTACCGCGACGAGGACGTGGCGTACGCGAACGCCATCTGGCGGGCCGGCGGCCACGCCGAACTCCATGTCTGGCCCGGCGCCTACCACGGCTTCGACGGCCTGGCCCCCGAGGCCGCCCTCACCCGGGCCGCCCGCGAAACCCGCACCCGCTGGCTCCAACGCCTCCTGGCCCGATCGGCGCCGGCGCCCCAGCCGTAGTGCCTCCGCGGACCCCGCTCCGGCCGACGGCCGCACCTCCGCAGCCGGGTTTCACGCGTCCGACCCCATGGCTGGGCTGCCCGGCGGCGGCCGGCTGCGGCGCACTGGTGGTACCACGGAGGGGGCCGCGGCGGGCGGGCGCGATGGGGCTTTGCGCTGACCGGGGCCCGGTGCCGGGCGGCACGTTGAACCCGAGTCCGTCCAGGGGCGGCCGCGCGTGACCGGTCGCGTGTCGGCGAGATGAACGTGCTGTGCTGACCATGGGGCGTCACCCCGAGCGGCGGGCCCGGGGGTGAGCGAGCCCGCCGAGTGGGCGCGTGCCGTCATCGCGGCCGTCGAGGGGGTCTGAGCCCGTCCAGGGTGAGGTCCAGCAGGCGTTCGGCCTGTGCGCGCTGTTCGGGTTTCGCCGAGGTGAGGGCGATGCCGGCGAGGGCCGCGAACATGTCGGTCGGACCGATGTCGGTGCGGATCGCGCCCGCCTCGGCGCACGCGTCCATCAGCGCGGCGATGGCGCTCTGGATCATGTCGTGGCTGTGGGCGTACGGGTTGCTCCCCGAGGCGGCGATGGCGCGCAGGGCGTCGGCCATGCCGAGCTTGGCCGTGGCGTAGTCCATGAAGAGGCGGGTCCACGCGCGCAGCGCCTCGTACGGCGGCTGCGCCGCCAGGAGCCCGGGGACGGCGTCGCGCAGCTGGGCCACCTCGTTGCGGTAGGCCGCCTCGACGAGCGCCTCGCGGGTGGGGAAGTTGCGGTACAGGGTCGCGGTGCCCACGCCCGCCGCCCTGGCGATGCGTTCGAGGTGTGCGTCCAGTCCCTCCTCGGTGAACACCCGTACCGCGGCGGCCAGGATCTTGTCCCTGTTGCGTTGCGCGTCGGCTCTCAGCGGGCGTGCTGCGTCCGGGGTCATCGGCGGCCGCCGTCCTCTCTCGTCCTCACCATTTGCTAAGTGGAGGCGCGCCCAGTTAGCTTGGCAGCATGAAGTGGTGGCGCCTCCACTTGACTCTAGGGCATGCCCTGGCCTGCCCGTATTCCTCCTGGAAGGACTGCTGCTCATGTCGGGAATCGAAGGCAAGGTCGTGGCGATCACGGGCGCCGGCAGCGGTATCGGCGAGGCGACCGCCCTGCTGCTCGCCGAACGCGGCGCCAAGGTCGTCCTCGGGGCGCGCCGGTCGGAGCGGCTCGAAGCCCTGGCCGCCCGCATCGACGCGGCCGGCGGCGAAGCCGCGTGGACGCGCACCGACGTCACGGTGCGCGAGGACCTGACCGGGCTCGTCGAACTGGCGCGCAGCCGGTTCGGCAGGCTCGACGTCCTCGTCGGCAATGCCGGGATCGGCCTGATCTCCCCGCTGGACGAGGTACGCGTCGAGGACTGGGAGCAGATGATCGACGTCAACCTCAAGGGCGTCCTGTACGGGATCGCCGCCGCGCTGCCGGTCTTCCGGGAACAGGGCACCGGGCACTTCGTCCACACGGTCTCCACGGCCGGACTGCGCGTCGTCCCGCTCCAGGCGGTGTACGCCGCCACCAAGAACGCCGTACGCACCCTCTCCGAGGGCCTGCGCCAGGAGGCCGGTGACAGCCTGCGCGTGACGGTCGTCTCGCCGGGCGTCACGCGTACGGACTTCCCGGACTCCATGGCCCCGCAGATGCGGGCGCAGGTGCGCGAGCGCATGGACGCGATGGCGATCCCGCCGGACGCCATCGCGCGCGCCATCGCCTACGCCGTCGAGCAGCCGGACAACGTGGACGTGGGCGACATCGTCGTCCGCCCCACCGCCCAGGACTGATGCCGTCTCCTTCGGATCGTGCCGGGCCCGCATACCGGTGACGTGCGGGGCGGAGGGGGGCGTGTGACCCTGTTCGCAGGCCTCGGGAGAGGGCAGCCGCGACGGACGGAGCGTGCTGTGGAACATCCGATACGTGTCGCCGCGCTGCGGCGACGGGCGGCCGCCGCCTGCGGCGCCCTGCTGCTGGTGGCCCTCGCCCCGGGTGCGGGCGCCGGCGCGGCCCCCTCCCCGAACCCGTCCCCCACGCCCTCGCCCTCCCGGGCCGCGCTCGATCCGCGCATCGCCGAGATCATGCGCAAGCCCGAGTACCGGCACGCCCAGTGGGGCCTCCTGCAGACCCGGCCCGGCGACGGGCAGGTACTGCACAGCCTCTTCCCCGGCCAGTTCTTCATCCCGGGCTCCACGGCGAAGCTCTTCGCCGTCTCCGGCACCTGGCGCACCCTCGGCACCGACCACCGCTTCGTCACCCCCGTCTACGCCGTCGGCCGGCGCACCGGGGCCACCCTGACCGGCGACCTCGACCTCGTCGCCCAGGGAGACCTCACCCTCGGCGGCCGTACCCGCCCCGACGGCACGGTGGCGTACACCGACCTCGACCACACCTACGCCAACGACTTCCCCGGTGCGACCCTCACCCCCGAGAACCCCCTCGCCGGCATCGACCGGATCGCCCGGCAGGTCCGCGACTCCGGCATCACCCGCGTCGACGGCGACGTCGTCGTCGACAGCCGCCTCTTCGCCCCCGACCCGGTCCTCGACCCCACCCCGACCCCCCTGATCATCAACGACAACCTCATCGACCTGCTGACCACGCCCGGAGACCGGGCGGGCGCCGACGCCCGGCTGGAGTGGCGGCCGAAGGTCTCCCCGTACGCGGTCACCTCCACGGTGAAGACCGTCGCCGCCGGCAAGCCCACGAACATCACGGTGACCGCCGCCGACGGCGGCACCCGGATCCTGCTCTCCGGCACCATCGCCGCGGACGCGAAGCCCCTGCTGCGCACCAGCCCCGTCACGGATCCCGCCGCGTTCGGCCGCAGCGCGCTGATCGAGGCCCTCGCCCGGGCCGGCGTACAGGTCACCGCCGCCCCGACCGGCCCCAACCCGGCGGCCCGGCTGCCGCGCGACTACGACGGCCGCCCGCGGGTGGCGGAGTACACCTCGCCCCCGTACGAGCAGTACGCCAAGCTGATCCTCAAGGTCAGCCACAACCTGGGCGCCAACCTCGGCATCTGCCTGATGGCCGTCTCCGCCGGCAGCACGCAGTGCGAGGACGGCTTCCCGGTGCTCGCCGCCTTCCTGGACCGGGCGGGCGTCGACCGCGAGCAGGCGGAGCTCATGGACGGCCGGGGCGGCAACCCCGCCGACCGGGCCACCCCGCAGGCGCTGGTGCAGATGCTGGCGTACTGGCAGCGCACCCCGGACGCGAGGCGCTTCCGGGAGGCCCTGCCCGTTCTCGGCGTGGACGGGCTGCTCGCCGAGAACTGCCGCAGCTGCCCGGCGCGCGGCAAGGTGTTCGCGAAGACCGGCGCGGCCGTCGGCGGGGACGCCCTCAACGACCGGCTCGCCGTCGGCGCCATCACCATCGCCGGCTACCTCGACAAGGGCGGCGGCCGTTTCGACACCTTCTACGCCGGCGTCAACGGCGCCTCCACCCCGACCGCGAACCCCGACGACGTCCTCTCCATCGCCAACGACCTCGCCCTGATCGCCGCCTACCTCCAGGAATCGCCCTGACGCGGTCCGGGAGGCAGGGGGCTGCCGTGGTCATCGCCGCTCTCGTCGAGGAAGCCGCCCGACTGGTGCTGCCACAACTTCGCGTACGTGCCCTCGCAGGCGAGGAGCTCGTGGTGCGTGCCCTGTTCGACGATGCGGCCGCGGTCGAGTACGACGAGCCGGTCCATGTGCGCCACCGTGCTCAGCCGGTGCGCGACCACGAGGGCGGTCCGGCCCTCCATGAGCCGCCACAGCGCCTCCTGTACGAGGATCTCGCTCTCGGAGTCCAGGGCGCTGGTCGCCTCGTCCAGCAGCAGGATCGGCGCGTCGCGCAGGATCGCCCGGGCCAGCGCGACCCGCTGGCGCTGCCCGCCGGACAGCTTGACCCCGCGCTCGCCGACCATGGTGTCGAGGCCGTCGGGCAGCGCGTCGGCGAACTCCGTGACGTGCGCCGCCCCGGCCGCGCGCCGGATCTCGGCCTCGGTGGCACCGGGCCGGGCGAACGCGATGTTCTCCCGCAGGGTGCGGTGGAACATCGCCGGGTCCTGCGGCACGTACGCCATCAGGTCGCGCAGGTCGCGCTGGCGCAGCCTGCTGATGTCCCGGCCCCCGACCAGGATCCGGCCCGCGTCGATGTCGGTCATCCGCAGCAGCAGCCGGGTGAGCGTGGTCTTGCCGCCTCCGGAGCGTCCCACGAGCCCGATCTTCGCCCCGCTGGGCACGTCCAGGTCCAGCCCCTCGAAGAGCGGCTCCGCGCCCGCGTGGGCGAAGTCCACCTTCTCGAAGCGCACCTCGCCCGCCCGGCCCGGCTCCGGCGCCGGCTCCGGGGACTGCGGGTCGAGCACGGTCGGCGGCGTCAGCAGCAGTTGCGTGAACTGTGCGGCCTCCGTCATCGAGCTCTCCAGCCGGCGGTAGATCTGGTTGAACTCGAACATGATCCGGGTGGCGTTGGAGAAGTACGTGAACGCCACCACGACCGCCTCCACCCCGTGCCCGCCCGCGACCGAGCCCCCGCTCCCGGCGACCGTGACGGCGATCAGCAGACCCAGTGCGTTGGTCACCACGGACATCGGCGCGACGACGGTGTCGATGCGCAGGTTGCCGTAGTCCCATGAGCGCAGGGTGAGCGCGCGCGAGTGCGCGACCCGGGACCGGTGCTCGGCGGCCTCGCGCTCCTCCGCGGCGAACGCGCGGACCGTGTCCATGTTCATCAGGCTGTCGGAGACGTGCCCGGACACCCGGGCGATCGCCTCCTCGCGCCGGTCCACGAGTGCCTGGCGGCGCCGGACGAGGGGCAGGACGCACGCCCCCGTCACCGCGATCATGGCCAGGAGCGCCACGACGAGCAGCGGTTCGTAGCGCCAGAGCACCACCGAACCGAACAGCAGCGGCACGAACCGGCCCACGACCGAGAAGGTCAGCGCGTCGACGAACTCCTCGAAGCGGGAGGCGAAGCTCAGCACCCGCTTGGTCAGCGACCCGGCGAAGTTGTCGTGGAAGAACGCGGCGTCCTTCGCGAACAGTTCGTCCATCCCGACGATGTACAGCCGCTCGATGCCGAGGGCGTCGAGCCGGTTCAGACAGTGCAGGCCGAGGCGCCAGGCCGCCTCGGAGAGCAGCAGGACACCGGCGAAGCCCAGGACGTACGGGAGCGCGGCGCCGACGCCGAGGCCAGTGCCGCCGGCGTCGTCGGCGATGCGGCCGACGAGCTTGGCGATGACCAGCGGGGCGATGTAGTTGATGCCGATGTTGCCGAGGGCCGGCATCAGCATGGCGGGCGCGGTCAGCCACCGCCTCCGCGCCAACTCCCGTCCGTAGTGCCGGAGTGCGAGGAGCACCGGCCCCTTCCCGGGCGGCCCCCCTCGTGATGCGGACGTTTCCATGGTCACCCCGTGTGGTCGCTCGGTTACGGAAGCCGCAGTCTCCCGTGGCGGCGTACGCGCCGTCCAAGCGTTTTCCGTGTGGGTGACAACCGCCCGGCGCAGCCGCCCCGTGCCGCAGCCCGGGGCCGTCCGCCGGGTGCCGTCCGCCGGGGCCGGGCCGCGCCGCCTGCTACCCGCCCGGGGTGAACGTCACCGGCAGGGCCAGGGGGCCGCGCAGGCCGCCGGGACGCCAGGGGATCTCCGCCGCGGGTACCGCGAGGGCGAGGCCGGGGAGGCGGCGCAGGGCGGTGCCGATCGCGATCTGGCCCTCCAGACGGGCCAGCGGAGCCCCCAGGCAGTAGTGGATGCCGTGCCCGAACGCCAGGTGGGCGTTGTCCGGCCGGGTGATGTCCAGGCGGTCGGGATCCGGGAAGCGCCCCGCGTCGCGGTCGGCGACGGCCGAGCCGATCAGCACGGTCGCGCCGCGCGGGATGCGCACGCCCGCGATCTCCACGTCCTCCCGCGCGAAGCGGGCGATGCCGGGGCTGACCGGGCCGTCGTAGCGGAGGAACTCCTCGATCGCGCCCGGCAGCAGACCGGGATCGGAGCGCAGCAGGTCGAGCTGGCCGGGGTGGGCGAGCAGCATGGCGATGCCGCCGCCGATCAGGTTGACCGTGGTGATGTAGCCGGCGGCCAGCAGCAGGAACACCATGGCGACGAGCTCGTCCTCGCTCAGCCGCTGTTCCTCGTCCCGGGCCGTGATGAGGGCGCTGAGCAGGTCCTCGCCCGGCTCCGCCCGCTTCGCGCCGATGAGTTCGGTGACGTAGCCGCGCATGTGCTGCCACGCCTCGTTCACCACGGCCGGGTCCGGCGGCTCCGCGCCCCGCATGATCATGCGGTCGGTCCAGTGCTGGAACTCGTGCCGCTCGTCCACCGGGACGCCGAGCAGTTCGCTGATCACCGTGACCGGGAGCGGCAGCGCGAAGTCCGCGACGAGATCGGCGCGCCCGGCCGCGACGACCGCGTCCAGCAGCCGGTCGGCGACGGCCTGGATCCGCGGCCGCATCTGCGCCACCCGGTGGGCGGTGAACGCCTTGGAGACCAGGCGGCGCAGCCGCGTGTGGTCGGGCGGGTCGCTGCGCAGCATGTTGCCCAGCATCGACTCCCGCTCGGTGTCCGGCAGCTGCTGCAGGAGCCGGGTGTCCGAGGCGTCGCGGACGTTGCTGCTGAGGCGGGAGTCGGACAGGGCCGCGAGCCCGTCCTCGTAGCGGGTGACCAGCCAGGCCTCCAGCGCGCCCGCGATGACGACGCGGCGCACCGGGCCGTCCTCGCGCAGCTGCCGGTACAGCGGGAACGGGTCCGCGACGAAGGCCGGGTCGCCGTACGGGAGGAGGACCGGCTGCTCGCTCACGACACCTCCCGCATCGCGTCGCCGCCGCGGAGCGACTCCGCCGGCGGCCGCTCGCGCAGCGCCCCGTAGCCGATGAAGTAGGCCGGCACCCGGTTCAGCCACCGCGAGTCGGTGACGAGCTCCGTGAGCCGTTTCGCCCGCTGGGGGTGGCCGAAGGGGGTGCGGCCGGCCAGCAGCGGCTCGATGACCTGGGCGTGGGCCAGGCGCTGCATGCCCTGCGCGGCCACCGTCGTGGGCATGCGGCGGAGCTGTACGCGGCGTACGTCGTGGAGTCCCACGGTTCCCTCGCGGAGCGGGCGCACCAGATGGCGGGCCGCGGCCACCGCGTCCTGCACGGCGAGGTTGATGCCGATGCCGAACACCGGCGACATGGCATGGGCGGCGTCGCCGATGCACAGCAGACCCGGCCGGTGCCAGCGGCGCAGCCGGTCCAGGCGTACGTCGAGCAGCTTGACCTCATCCCACGAGGTGACGGAGTGCGCCCGGTCGGCCAGCCACGGGACGGCTTCGGTGAACTGGGCCATGAACCGGTCCAGGCCCTCGGCGCGGCGCTCGGCGTCGGTGCCCTTGGGGATGAGCCCCGCGCACTGCCAGTAGTCACCGCGGTCGATGAGCGCGCTGAAGAACCGCTCGCCCAGGCCTCCCACGAGCCCGCTGGGGTCGCTCTCGTGGCGCGGCAGCCGGAACCACCAGGCGTCCATCGGGCACGGGAAGCTCTCCAGGCCGAGCTCGGGCAGCACCCGGGCGAAGGACCCGCGGCCGTCGCAGGCCACGGTCAGCGTGGCCCTGAGCTCGCCGGTGGAGCCGTCCGCGGTGCGGTACCGCACGCCCGCGACCCGGCCCCGCTCCATCAGGAAGGACGTCGCCTCGGTTTCCATGCGCAGCCGGAAGGACGGCTCCTTGCCGGCCTCGTCGGCGAGCAGGTCGAGCAGGTCCCACTGCGGCACCATGGCGATGTAGTTGTACTTGCCGTGCAGCGCCCCGATGTTCCCGACCGTGACCAGGGAGCGGTCCGGCCCGATGGGCAGCTGCACCGAGGTCACCCGCCGCTGCGGCAGCTGGGCGAACCGTTCGGCGAGGCCGATGTCGTCCAACAGCGACAGGGTCGACGGGTGCACGGTGTCGCCGCGGAAGTCGCGCAGGAAGTCGCCGTGTTTCTCCAGCACGGTCACCTCCACCCCGGCCCGGGCCAGCAGCAGGGCCAGCACCATCCCGGCGGGCCCGCCTCCCACCACACAGCAGGCCGTACGCTCCACGGCAACCACTCCCTTCGCCGGCATCGGGCAAACCCCAGACGACGTATACCCCACCGGGAGCGGCGGTTGCGGTAGCGCCTTGCGAGTCGGCCGGTCGCCGGCGGGCGGGCGCCCGGCGCGCGTGGCCGGGCGCCCGGAGCGAGCGGCCCGGCGTGCGGAGCTAGCGGCCCGGCGTGCGGCGCAGGACCAGGGAGACGAAGCCCCAGGTCTCCCGGTAGGTGTGCAGCCATTCGGAGCGCCGGGTGTTCGCCGTTTCGAGCACGTGCGAACGGTCCGGATCGGCAGGGTGGTCCAGGGCCCATGACGCCAGCGAACCCCAGTTGGACCACTCGTACGCGTCCAGCTCGGCGCGCGTGCTGACGTGCCCCTCGACGGGGGTCCACCCCTCGGCGGCGATCCGGTCCACGGTGGTCGCCAGGTCGGCGAACTCGCCGAGCATCTCGACCGCTTCCGGGGACGGCGGGCGCTCCCAGAACCCGTCGCCGATGATGACGCTGCCGCCGGGGGCCAGGTGCTCGCGCGCCGCCGCGAGGGTGGGGAGCAGCCCCCCGAAGGCGTGCGTGGACCCGACGCTGAGCACCAGGTCGAACGGGTGCGGGGAGGCGAAGTCCGCGGCCGGCGTCTTGTGGAGGGTCAGCCGTTCCTCCACGCCGAGGTCCTGGGCCGCCTTCCCGGCCAGTGCCAGGGCCTCCTCGGAGATGTCCACGCCCTCGGCGCGTACGAGCGGTCGTGCGGCCAGTGCCCTCAGCAGCCACTCTCCGCTGCCGCACCCGAGGTCGAGGACGCGCTCGTCGCCCCGCGGGAGCCCGCGCTCCAGCAGCCGGCGTACCGATTCGTCGTCGAGCGGGGCCTTGATCGGGTGGTGGGTGTGGGCGATTTCGGAAATCTGTTCACGGTTCATTGGGGGTAGCGTGTCAGCGGAACCCAGGGACCGCACCTCGATTTCGAGCAGTCTTCGGGCGGTGGGTCACGGCGCGGACGGCGCACGCCACGCGGCCATCTGCTCCCGGAAGTTGGGGCAGCCCACGATGTCCGTCTTGCTGCACTGGAGGGCGTGGGTCAGGAGCTGGTGGGCGTGGTCGAGATCGACCAGGCGCTGCTCGATCTCGGCGACCTTCGTACGGATCATCGCCTGCCGGCGCGGCTGGTCCTGCTGCAGCTCGCGGATCTCGGCCAGGGTCAGGCCCGCCTGCTGGCACTTGCGCAGCAGCACGATCCGCTCCGCGGCGCCCGCCGGATAGCGCCGCTGCCCGCTCTGCCGCTCGGGCTGGGGCAGCAGCCCGTGGCGCTCCCAGTACCGGATGGCCGAGGCGGGTACCCCGGTGGCCCCGGCGAGCTGCCCGATCGTCATGCGCACGTCCGCTCTCCTCTCGCGTTTGACTTGAACCTTAGTTCAAGTTGAAGAGTGGGCCACGTACGGGACGGCCGCACGACAGCGGCCGTCGCCCCCAGCGTTGGGAGACGAAGACATGACCACAGACGCACGCCGGATCCGGGACGAGGCCCATCAGCTCGTGGAGGCCTCCCGGCGGCTCTTCGAGGCGGGGGTGATGTCGCACTCCGGCCACGCCAACCTGAGCGTCCGTCTCGACGCCGACCGCTTCATGCTGACGCCCGGCTTCGTCCGCGGTCTGCGGCCCGAGGACCTGGCGACCGTGAGCCTCGACGGGCAGGTCCTCGAAGGGGAACTGCGCTCCGTCAGCGTGGAGATCATCGCCATGCACAGTGCCGTCTACCGCGCCCGCCCGCAGGTCGGCTCGGTCATCCACACCCACTCGCCCTCCGCGACGGCCTTCGCCGTGGCCCACCGGCCGCTGCCCTGCCGGACCGAGCCCATGCTGCGGTTCGGCCAGGCCGAGGACGTGCCGGTGGTGCCGTGGGGGCCGCGCGGGTCGGACACCTCGGTACGGGGTGTCGTCGACGCGCTGGCGCACAGCGCCACGACCGCCGCGGTCCTGCTGGCCAACCACGGCCTCCTGGTGTTCGGACCGGATCCGGCGGACACCGCCCACCTCGTGGTGGCCATCGAGGAGAGCGCCGAGGCGGAGCTCGCCGCGGCGGCGATCGGCGGGGCCGTGGACTTCCCCGAGGGCGCGCTGGAGACGGTGCGGGCGGCGATCGCGCGGGTGGCGTCGTGACACGGGACGAGGCCGCCGCCCCGCGGGCCGAGGCGGTACGCGAGCGCTACCGCGCCACGCTCGGGGCCGTCCCGGCCGGCGTGCAGGCCCGTCTGGACCTGGCCCAGGCCCACGGCCGGCTCCACACGGAGGAGGCGGTCGCCGGGCTGCGGCACATCGTGCTGACGGACAACCCGCTCGGCGGGCGCGTACAGCAGCTCGTCCACTTCGGGCAGCTGCTGGCCCTCGGCCGGGCCGACCCGGCGCGGATCCACGCCCGGGGCGCACTGCACGCCGGAGCCTGCGTCGCCGACCTGATCGGCGTCGCCGAGACCTCGCTCCTCACCGCGGGGGTCCCCGCGTACGCACTCGGCATCGAGACGATCGTCGAACTCGTCCACGCCGAGGACGCCAAGCCGCTCTGAGGCGCGCGGAGTCGGGGCAGTCCGGTGGCCCCCGACCCCGCCGCCGGACTCCCCGCGATCTCCTGTGTCACCCGAACGGCTCGACAGTCGTGCGCGCGGGGACCCGCCGCCGGAGCCGTACCGGCCCCCGCCGCCAAGGCCCGAGCCCCACCCCGCGGCCCCGTACCGCGGCGGCCGGCGGCGGCAGGCGGCCGGAGACCGATCGTCGGGCCGTTATAAGTGGGCGCATGATCAACCACCCCATCGCGCGCGGTGAGCGGCGCCCCGACCCGGCCCCCCTCACCCTGCCGGTCGCCCGGTAAGGAAACCGAACCCGCCGTGTCCCTCCCCGCCCCCGTCCTCTGCCGCCCCGCGATCAGCGTCCCCGAGCACGTCATCACCCTCGAACAGACCCTGGACCTCGCGCGGCGCCGCCACGCCGGCCACCCCATGCTCGACCTCGCGTTACGGCTGATCACCAACACCGGCGTCGCGACCCGCCACCTGGTCCAGCCCCTCGAAGCCACCCTGCACCACCCGGGGTTCACCGAGCGCAACGCCGTCTACGCCCGGGAGGCCAAGGCGCTCGTACCCCAGACCGTCCGCCGGGCCCTCGCCCACGCCCGCCTGGGCCCCGAGGACATCGACCTGATCGTCTACGTCTCCTGCACCGGCTTCATGATGCCGTCCCTGACGGCCTGGCTCATCAACACGATGGGCTTCAGGGCGCAGACCCGGCAGCTGCCGATCGCCCAGCTCGGATGCGCCGCCGGCGGTGCGGCCGTCAACCGCGCCCACGACTTCTGCACCGCCTACCCCGGGGCCAACGTGCTGATCGTCGCCTGCGAGTTCTGCTCGCTGAGCTACCAGCCGACCGACCTGGCCGTGGGCAACCTGCTCTCCAACGGGCTGTTCGGCGACGCCGTCGCCGCGGCGGTCGTACGGGGCAGCGGCGGCCGGGGCGTGCGGCTTCGGCACAACGGATCCCATCTGGTGGCAGGCACCGAGGACTGGATCTCGTACGACGTCCGCGACACCGGCTTCCACTTCGTGCTCGACAAGCGCGTCCCCGGCACGATGGCCCGGCTCGCCCCCGCGATGGTCCAGATGGCGGCCCCGTACGGCTGGGACCTCTCGAACCTGGCCTTCTACATCGTCCACGCGGGCGGACCGCGCATCCTGGACGACCTCGCCACGCACCTGCGGGTGCCCGCCGCGATGTTCCGCCACAGCAGGGCCACCCTCACCGAGCGGGGCAACATCGCCAGTGCCGTCGTCTTCGACGCCCTCGACCGGTTCTTCGCGGACGGCGGCGGCGAACAGGAGGCCGCCCCCGGCCTCATCGCCGGCTTCGGCCCGGGCATCACCGCCGAGATCGCCCTCGGGACCTGGACCGACGGCCGGGACGGTGCGTACGGGACCACGACCCGGCGTCCCGCGGTCGCCGCGACGCGTGCGCCGGCCTCGTGACCGGCCGGGCTCCGCGCACCGGCACGGCGACGGCTCGGGCCTACCGGCACGGCACCTGCGGCGCACTCCGGCACGGCGCGGCGCACTGCAGCGCCGCAGCGTCCGGGTCGCAGTCGCGCAGCCCCAGGCGGCGGCCCGCCTTGCGGCGCACACCGGCACGGCGCCCGGCGCACACACCGGCACGGCGCCTACGGCGCACACCGGCACGGCGCCTGCCGGGCCGTCAGGTAGCGGTCGGCGGGGCCTGGATGACGACCGCCGAGGGGGCCAGGAGGGCGCGGTCCACCGGGAGGGCAGGGCCGGCCACGACGACCAGGTCCGCACCCAGCAGGGCCCGGTCGCGGGAGGCGGCCGCGGCCAGGACCGTGCCCTGCGCGGCCGCCAGGGCCGCGGCCCCGGCGTCCGGCCAGCGGGCCGGGCCCGGGTGCACCGTGATGTTGCCGAGGCCGGGCACCTCGCGCACGAGCGCCGAGAGGTGGGCCGCCGCGGCCGGGCCCGTACCCAGCACGGTCGCGGAGCTGACGCGCGGCACGAGCAGCGTCCGGGCCGCCGTCGCGCAGACCCGGGCGGCGGCCTCGTAGGAGAGGGCGGCCCCGTACGGGAGGGCCGGCGGTGCGGTACGGGGCATGCGGGTGCCTTCCTGCGAGCGGGGCCGCCTGCCCCGGTGCCCGCAGCGTGCCGCCGCCCGCTACCCGCCCGCTATCCGCCGGCCGCTCCCACCGCACCGCTACCCCGCCGACCCCCGCACCAGGAGCTGCTTGCCCGCGAGTTCGGAACGCAGACGGGCCGCGGCCGGGGCCGGGTCGGGCGCCAGCAGCTCCTCGGCCGCGGACGCCTCGGCCAGGGCCGCAGCCAGGTCGCCGGCGGCCGCGTACGCGTCGAAGAGCGCGCTGGACGCACGGCCCCGCCAGACCCGGGAGCCGCCCGGGCCGCCGAACACCTCCCGCGCCGACGCCAGATGGGCCACGGCCGCCTCGGGCGCACCGCCCTCCAGAGCGGCCCGGCCCAGGGCGAGCGCGACCCGGCCCTCCGCCACCCGGTCGCCGGTGCGCCGGGCCAGGGCCAGGGCCTGGAGCAGCGCCCCCTCGGCGGCCTCGCCGCGCCCGGCGCGCCCGTGCACCAGGCCCAGGCCCAGCAGCGTGTGCGCCTCGCCGGTGCGGTTGCGGGCCGCCCGGTCCATCCGCAGCGCCCAGTTGAACGCCTGGGCGGCGAGCTCGCCCTCCCCGGTGTACAGGTACAGGGCGCCCAGCCCGCGCACCGTCTCCGCCTCGGCCCGCGGCGAGCCCGTCTCCCGGCTCAGGCCCAGCGCCCGGGTCAGCAGATCCCGCGCCTCCTCGGGCCGGTCCTGCTCCAGCCGGGCGGCGGCCTCCCCGGCCAGCGCCAGGGCCTCGCCCGCCCGGTCCCCGGCCTCCCGCAGCAGCAGCGCGGCCGCCGCGTGCCCCTCTGCCGCCGCCGCGTGGTCGCCCCGTACGGCGTCGGCGCGCGCGAAGAGCCACCGTACGAGGGCCGACCCGTGCCGGTCTCCGTGTCCGCGGAAGGCGTCCGCGGCCGCGGCCAGCAGCGGCGCCGCCTCGGCGGCCCGGTGCCGGAACAGGTGCAGCGCGGCCAGACTCGTACGCGCCGCGGCCGCGCCCCGCGCGTCCCCGGCCTCCTCGCAGGCGGCCAGGGCGAGTTCACCGCACTCGCGCCAGTCCTCGGTGTGGGCGCGGGTCTCGAAGTGCCCCGCGCAGGTCACCGCCAGCTCCCCGGCCACCTCGTGGAGGCCGGCACCGGCGGCCCGGCGCACCGCCGCCACCAGCGCGTCGTGCTCCCGCTCCCACCACCCGCCGGGCGCGGCCAGGACCTCGTCGACCGCGGCGGCGGGGAGGGCGTACAGCGGCGCGGAGGCGCCGCCGTGCAGTACGGGGAGGTCCCCGCCGTGCTCGCGCCGGTGGGCCTGCGCCGCCAGCGACAGCCAGGTCTCCAGCACCCGGCGTACCGCGTTCGCGGACTCCTGCGCGCTCTCCGTCGCCAGCAGTTGCTCGCGGGCGAAGACGCGGATCAGGTCGTGGAAGCGGTAGCGGGCCGTGGTGCAGGAGCCCGCGTCGCCGCCGCCCTCCCCGCCGCCCTCCTCGCCGCCGGGTACGAGGTCCAGCAGCTGGGAGTGGACCAGCTCCTCCACCACGTCCTCGGCCCCGGCCGGATCCGTGCCGAGCAGCGCGGCCGCCGTCCAGCCCGGGAATTCCGCCGCGTCCAGCAGCGTCAGCAGCCGCAGCAGCCGGGCCGGCTCCGGATCCAGCGCCCGGTAGGCCAGCGTGATGTGCGAGCGCAGCTCCATCCCGCAGTACGAGAACTCGTCGAGCCGGCCCGCCTCGTCGCGGAAGCGCCGTACGAGCCGGTCGAGCGTCCAGTGCGGCCGGCAGGCGAGCCGCGCCCCCACCACCCGCAGCGCCAGCGGCAGCCCACCGCAGAACTCGGCCAGCTCCAGGGCCGCCGGCAGCTGGCCCGCGATCCGCTCGGCGCCGGCGATCCGGGTCAGCAGCTCCACCGAGTGCGCCTCGTCGAGGACGTCGAGGCGGATCTGCCGGATGCCGGGCAGGCCGGTCAGCGGGTAGCGGCCGGTGACGACCACCGCCGAACAGGCGTCGCCCGGCAGGAGTTCGCGGACCGCGGCCTCGTCGGCCACGTCGTCCAGCACGATCAGCACCCGCCGGCCCGCCAGCAGGCTGCGGTACAGCGCCCGGCGCTCTCCGCGGCCCTCGGGCACGGCGTGCGCGGGCACGCCGAGCGCGCGCAGGAAGCCGGCCAGCACCCCGGCGAGCGCGTCGCCGCCGGCACCGCCCCCGTCCCCGCTGCCGCCCCCGTCGCCGCCGTCGGCCAGCGCGGCGTACAGGCGGCCGTCGGGGAACCGCTCGCGCAGCCGGTGCGCCGCGTGCACGGCCAGGCTCGACTTGCCGACCCCGTCCTTGCCGCAGATCCCGGCGATGCGCACGGGCTCACCCGTACCGCCCGAGGCCCCGCCCGGGCCGCCGAGGAACTCCGTGAGCGCGGCCAGGTACTCCCCGCGGCCCGTGAAGTCGGGCAGGTCGGAGGGCAGTTGTTCGGGTCGTACGGGGCCTGCGGCCGAAGCCGGTGCGGGCTGCGCCACGGCCCGGCCCCCCGACGGGCCGACCGGGGCGGCCGCGGCCTCGTCGAGGGAGGGGTCCCGGTTCAGGACGGCCGCCTCCAGGTCCTGCAGGGCGCGGCCCGGCTCGATTCCCAGCTCCGCGGAGAACACGGCACGCAGCCTGCGGTACACCTCCAGGGCCTCCGCCTGCCGTCCCGACCGGTACAGCGCCAGCATGAGGCTCGCGTGCAGCCCCTCGCGCAGCGGCTCTGCCGCGGCCAGGGCGAACAGCTCGCCCGTCATCTCGGCGTGCCGGCCCAGTGCCAGGTCCAACCGGGCCAGTTCCTCCAGGGCCGTCAGCCGCTGCTCGTCGAGCAGGGTCGCGCCCCGGCGCACCGGATCGCTGTCCAGGCCCAGCAGGGCAGGGCCCCGCCACAGGGCGAGCGCCTCGCGCTGGTGCCGCGCCGCCTCGGCGGGGTCGCCGGCTGCGGCGTACGAGCGGGCGCGCGCGAGCAGCCGGGCGAACCGGTGCGCGTCCAGTTCCTCGTCCGCCACCCGCAGCCGGTAGCCGGCCGCGGTCGTCTCGATCGCGTCGGGGCGCCCGGCCCGGGCACAGATCTTGCGCAGAGCGGAGACCGCCGACTGGACCTGGGTCCGCGCCGTTTCCGGCGGGGACTCGCCCCAGATGGCGTCGACGAGCAGTTCCTGCGGGGCGACCTGGTTCGCGTGGAGGGCCAGCGCCGCGAGGACGATCTGCTGGCGGGGTCCGCCGAGGGGGCGCGGCACGCCGTCCCGTGTGAGCTCCAGCGGACCCAGTAGGCCGATGTTCATCTGCGAATCCCCCATTCCCGGCAGCCCGTTGGGCAGGGGCGGCCGCGGGCAGGCTACGGGCCGCCGGCCGGCCCCTGCCAGGGGTCGCGGTGCGGGGTTCGCGATGCGTGGGATCGGCCGCGGCGATGGGGTGCGGCCCTCGGCTGCGGCCGGGTCGTGGCCTGGCCTGACCGGTGGTGCGACCGGATGCGGCGATCGGCTGCGCCCGGGGCCCTGACCGGGTGCGATCGGGTTCTCCGATGGGAGGGTTCGCCACCCTCCATCGGCCGTCCGTTGTGGCGTCGGGACCCGCTGAACCAGTCTGGTCGGGCATTTGTCAACGCAATCAGCGCGATCATCGGAGGTTGGGCCGTGTTCCAGGACGACGACGAGGGCCGGTACGACGTCGTGATCAACGACGAGGAGCAGTACTCGATCTGGCCGCAGATCCGCGAGATCCCGGCGGGCTGGCGCGCCACCGGGTTCAGCGGGTCGAAGGAGGCGTGCGTCGCGCACGTGGACGAGGTGTGGACGGACATGCGGCCGCTCAGCCTGCGTCAGGCCATGGCGCAGGACGCCGGCGCCGCCGCCGGAGCGGGGCCTCGGTGACCACAGGCTCGATACGCCCGCTGATCGGCCGTGGGGAGGAGCTCGCGGCCGTCCGCCGGCGGTTCGCCGCCCTCGGCGACGGCCCGGCCCTCGTCGGTATCGCGGGGGATCCGGGCCTGGGCACCACGCGGCTCCTCGCCGAGATCGCCGCGTGGGCCGCCCGCGCGGGCGCCCACGTGTGCAGCACGACCCCGGAGGCCCTCCCACAGGCCCTCGCGGCCCTGCCCTCCCCGGCCGCTCCCACCGCTCCGGCCGCTCGCACCGCCCCGACTGCTCCCTCTGCCCCGACCGCCCCCGTCGTCCTGATCGTCGACGACGTGCACCGGTGCGGGGAGGAGGCGCGGCAGGCGCTGACCGGATTGCTGGAGACACCGCGGGACGGGGTGCTGCTCGTACTCGGCTACCGGCCGCGGCAGTGCCCGCCCGGGCTGCTCGCCGCGCTGACCGCGCCGCACCCCGGCCGGTACGCCGAACACCTCGACCTCGCCCCGCTGGACCGGGCCGGCGCCGAGGAGTTCGCGGGCGCCGGGCCGTGCGCCCGCCACCGGGCCGCCCTGCACCAGGACAGCGGCGGCAACCCCCGCCTGCTCGCCCTGCTCACCGCCTCCTGCGAGGGCCCCGGTGCCTGCCCCGGGGACGCCCCCGGAGCGGGCCCCTTCGCCGCCCGCGCCGCGGCCCCGCTGCTCGCCGAGGTGGCCGCCCTCGGCCCGCACGCCCGCCTGGTCGCGCACGCCGCCGCCGTGCTCGGCGAGCCCGCCGAGCCCGACGCCCTCGCCGAGGTCGCCGAACTCGACCGCGCCGCCGTCCTCGCCGCCGTCGACGAACTCCTCGCCGCGGACGTGCTGCGCACCTGCGCCGCCGTCCCCGGCCACGTCGAGTTCCGCCACCCCCTGCTGGCCCGGCTCGTGCACGGCGCCGTGCCCGGCGGCTGGCGGCTCGGCGCGCACCGCCGCGCCCGTACGCACCACCGGAGCCACGGCCGCCCGGCGGTCCGCCGCGCCCGCCACGCCGAGCAGGCCTGCCGGCCCGGAGACGAGTCAGGTGCGACCGAACTCGTCGCCGCCGCCGAAGAGATGCTCGCCTCGGCCCCCGCCACGGCATGCGCCTGGTACACCGCCGCCGCCCGGCTGCTGCCCGCCACCCCCGCGCACCGGGCCCGCCGCCGGGAGCTGCTCGCCGCCGCGGCCGCCGCCGCCGTCCGCAGCGGCCGCAGCGACCTGGCCCGCGCCGCCCTCGCCACCCGCGAGGAACTCCTCGACGGGCGCGAGCAGGCCCCCGGGGGAGCGGACGCCGCCGAACCGCGCGCCCGGCTCGCAGAACTGGCCGGGGACCTCGCGCAGGCCCGCGCGATCCGCCGCGCCGCGCTCGCCGAGCTCGCCGCGGCCCCCGCCGGCGCCGACCCGCACCGCGCCGCAGCCCTGTGGACCGCCCTCGCGGCCACGGCCGGCGCCGACCGCCCCGCGGAGGCCGAAGCCTGGGCCGACGAGGCCGTACGGGCCGCCGCCGCGCACGGCGCCGACGAGGCGCTCCACGCCCACGCCCTCGCCGCCCGCGGCGCCGTGCACCTGGCCGCCGGGGAGGCCTCCGCCGCCCTGGGCGATGCCCGCGCCGCGGCCCGGATCGCCGACACCCTGACCGACCGCACCCTCGCCCTGCGCCTCGGCGCCCTGGACTGCCTGGCCCGTCTGGAGACCGAACTGGAGCAGTACGGCTCCGCCGTACGGCACTTCACCCGCGGCCTCGACACCGCCCGCTCCACCGGCCAGTGGCCGGCCGCCACCGCGCTCGCCGCCGGCCTGGCCGCCCTGCTGCTGCGCCAGGGCCGCTTTCCGCAGGCCGCCGCCCGCGCCGAAGAGGCCGTACGCTGCTCCGAACTGGCGGGCGGTCAGGAACCGCGCGCGCTGGCGCTGTGCGTGCGCGCCCAGGTAGCCCTGGAGGCCCACACCCCCGAGACGGCCGTCGCGGTGGCCCGGGCCGCCTGCGCCCTGGCCGCCGCCGACGGCGCCTGGTGGCACCGCTCCCGGCTGGTGCTGGCCGCCGCAGAACTGGCCGCCGGGGACGCCCTCGGCAGCCTGGAGACCCTCGCCGGCGCCGAACTGGCCGACCCGCACGCCGCGCCCCTGCCCGCCGCGGAGCGGCTCGCGCTCGCCGAGACCCTGTGTGGGGCCCGGCTCGCGGTGGGCCGCCCCGACGCGGCGAGGGCCGCCGCCGACCAGGCCCGCGAACTCGCCGCGCGGACCGGCCTCGCGGGGCTGCGCGTCCAGGCGCTGCTGCTGGCCGCGGCCGTCGCCGACGGCCCCGCCGAGGCGCTCGCCCCGGCCGAGGAGGCCCTGGCCGCGGCAGCCGCCTGCGGGCACGCCGCCGACGAGGGCTGGGCCCGCGTCGCCCTCGCCCGGGCCCGGACGCGGCTCGGCGAGCCGGAACAGGCCGACCGCCACCTGACCGCCGCCGCGTACACGGCCACCGCCTGCTCGGCGGCCCGGCTCGGCCGGGAGGTCGCCGCCGCCACCGCCGAGGCCGCCGTACCCGCCGCCCCCGCGCAGGAGGCGTACATGCTCAGCCAGCGCGAGTACGAGATCTCCCAGCTGGTCAGCCGGGGCTGCACCAACCGGCAGATCGCCCGCACCCTCGGGGTCAGCCACAAGACGGTGGAGACCCACCTGGGCCGGATCTTCGCGAAGCTGGAGGTCTCCTCACGCGCGGAGATCGCCAACATGATCGGCCGCAACACCGTGGTCGCCCGTCCCCGAGCCCGCGCCAAGTCCCTCGCCGGGGCATCCTGAGATCATCCGGGTGATCGGCCGGCCGGCCGATCCCACCCCCAACTGCCCACGGAGAACCACGATGTACCCGAGCATCCGCACGATCACCTTCGACTGCACCGGCGACCCGTACGACCTCGGCCTGTTCTGGAGCGGCCTGCTGGGCCGCCCCCTGGCCGACGACGACAAGCCGGGCGACCCCGAGGCGGTCATCGAGGACCCGGAGGGCGGCCCCACCCTGCTGTTCGTACGGGTTCCCGAGGGCAAGGCGGCCAAGAACCGCATCCACCTCGACCTCAAGCCGCACGGCCGCACCCGCGCGGACGAGGTGGCCCGGGTGCAGGCCCTCGGCGCCCGCCTGGTCGCCGACCGGACCCGCCCCGACGGCAGCGGCTGGGTCACCCTCGCGGACCCCGAGGGCAACGAGTTCTGCGTGGAGCGCGGGGAACTCGGGTGACGGCGCACGCCACTTCGGCTGGCGGCGCCGACGGATCGCGCTGGCTCAAGCGCCTCACCGTCCCCGGGGCCCCGGCCCCGCAGCCCGCCCGCGCCCGCATCGTCTGCCTGCCGCACGCCGGCGGCGGCGCGAGCACCTACCAGGGCTGGGCCCGCCACCTCCCGGCCGCGGTCGAACTGCTCGCCGTGCAGTACCCCGGCCGCCAGGACCGGCTGGCCGAGCCCTGCAGCGAGACGATGGAGGAGAGCGCGGGCGCCGCCGCCGCGGCCCTCGCCGCGCTGCCCGTACTGCCCACCGTCGTCTTCGGGCACAGCATGGGCGCGCTCGTGGCGTACGAGACCGTGCTCCGGCTCGGCCGGACCGCGCCGCACGCCGCCCCCGTGCACCTGTTCGTCTCGGGGACGGCCGCCCCGCACCGCGACCGCGAGAACCTGCCCGCGCTGGACGACGACTCGCTGGTCGCGTACACCCGCCGGCAGGGCGGCGCCGAGCCCGAGGTGTACGAGATACCCGAGCTGCGGGAGCTGCTCCTGCCGTCGCTGCGCGCCGACTTCCGGCTGCTGACCGACTACCTGCCGGTGCGCGAGCCCGCGCGCACCGGTGTCCCGGTCACCGCGTTCGGCGGCGACCGGGACACAGGCTGCCCGCCCGGGGAGCTGGCGACCTGGGGCGAGCTGACCACGGCGGGGTTCGGCACCCGGGTGTTCCCCGGCGGCCACTTCTACCTCCAGGGGCGCGAGGAGCAGCTGGTCGCCCTGGTGGCCGGCGCCCTTGGCGCAGGGGCAAGCGGGGTCAGCGGGATCGGTGGGATCGGCGGGGCAGGCGGGGTCAGCAGGCCGGCTCCGTAGCCATGCACGCCGTCAGCGTGGTGCCGTCGTCCGGGTCGATCAGCAGGAACGACCCGGTACGGCGGGACCGCGCGTACGCGTCGAGGGCGAGCGGCTCGGCCGCGCGGACCACGACCTGGCCGATGTCGTTGGCCCGCAGCTCCTCGACCGCCGTGCGGCGGGCCGGGTCGTCCAGGGCCAGCCGGGACGGGATCGCCTTCACGACCGCCTTGACCGTACGGGTGGTGTGCTTGACCAGCACCCGGTCGCCGACCCGCAGCGGCCGGTCCGCGACGTGGCAGACGGTGGCCGTGAGGTCGCGGGTGACCGGCGGGGCGCCGTCGGCCGGGGCGATCATGTCCCCCCGGGAGACGTCGATGTCGTCCGCCAGCCGCACCGTGACCGACTGCGGGGCCCACGCCGCCTCGGCGGGGCCGCCGAGCGTGTCGATGGCCTCGATGGTGGTGGTGAGCCGCGACGGCAGGACGGTCACCGGGGCTCCGACGCGCAGCACGCCGGAGGCGATCTGGCCCGCGTAGCCGCGGTAGTCGGGGTGCTCGGCGGTCTGCGGGCGGATCACGTACTGCACCGGGAGCCGGGCCGGCGCTCCCTGCGGGTCGTGGTCCACGGGGACCGTCTCCAGGTGCTCCAGGATGGTGGGGCCGCCGTACCAGTCCATGTGCGGGGAGGGCTCGACCACGTTGTCCCCGGCCAGCGCGGAGACCGGGATGGCGGTGACCTCGGGGACGCCGAGCCCGCGGGCGTAGTCGGCGAACTCCGCGGCGACGGCGGCGAAGACGGACTCGTCGTAGCCGACCAGGTCCATCTTGTTCACCGCGAGCACCAGGTGCGGGACCCGCAGGAGGGCCGCGACCGCCGTGTGCCGGCGGGTCTGCTCGACCACCCCGTTGCGGGCGTCGACGAGCACGACGGCGAGCTCCGCCGTGGACGCCCCGGTGACCATGTTGCGGGTGTACTGCACGTGGCCGGGGGTGTCGGCGAGGATGAACCGGCGCCGGGCGGTGGCGAAGTAGCGGTAGGCGACGTCGATGGTGATGCCCTGCTCGCGCTCGGCGCGCAGGCCGTCGGTGAGCAGCGCCAGGTCGGGGGCGTCCTGGCCGCGGCCGCGCGAGGCCTGCTCGACCGCCTCCAGCTGGTCGGCGAGGACCGACTTGGAGTCGTAGAGCAGCCGCCCGACCAGGGTGGACTTGCCGTCGTCCACGGAGCCCGCGGTCGCGAAGCGCAGCAGCGAGGTGCCGGCGATGCCGCCGAGAGCGGTGTTCGTGGTGGGGGTCATGGCTAGAAGTACCCTTCGCGCTTGCGGTCTTCCATCGCGGCCTCGGACATCTTGTCGTCGGCGCGGGTCGCGCCCCGCTCGGTGAGCCGGGAGGCTGCGATCTCGGTGATGACCTGGTCGATGGTGGCGGCGTCGGAGTCGACGGCGCCGGTGCAGGACATGTCGCCCACGGTGCGGTAGCGGACGAGGCGCCGCCGGGTGCTCTCGCCGTCCTTCGGGCCGCCCCAGTCGCCGGCGGTCAGCCACATGCCGTTGCGCTGGAACACCTCGCGCTCGTGGGCGAAGTAGATCTGCGGCAGTTCGATGTCCTCGCGGGCGATGTACTGCCACACGTCCAGCTCGGTCCAGTTGGAGAGCGGGAAGACGCGGACGTGCTCGCCGGGTGCGTGGCGGCCGTTGTAGAGCTGCCACAGCTCCGGGCGCTGGCGGCGCGGGTCCCACTGGGAGAACTCGTCGCGCAGGGAGAACACGCGCTCCTTGGCGCGGGCCTTCTCCTCGTCGCGGCGCCCGCCGCCGAACACGGCGTCGAACTTCAGCTGCTGGATGGCCTCCGTCAGGGGGACGGTCTGGAGCGGGTTGCGGACCCCGTCCGGGCGCTCGCGCAGCTTGCCGGCGTCGATGTACTCCTGGACGGAGGCGACGTGCAGGCGGAGGTGGTGCTTGGCCACCGCGCGGTCGCGGTAGTCGAGGACCTCGGGGAAGTTGTGCCCGGTGTCGACGTGCAGCAGCGTGAAGGGCACCGGCGCGGGCGCGAAGGCCTTGAGCGCCAGGTGCAGCATGACGATGGAGTCCTTGCCGCCGGAGAAGAGGATCACCGGCTTCTCGAACTCGCCCGCCACCTCGCGGAAGATGTGCACGGCCTCGGATTCGAGGGCGTCGAGATGGCTCAGCGTGAAGAGCGAGCCGGCCGCTTCCGCGGCCCGGACGGTGGCCGTCATGCCAGACCCCTTTCGGTGAGCAGTGCGTGCAGGGCCGAAGCCGACTCCCGGACGGTCTGGGTGTGGGACTCGATGCGCAGGTCCGGGGAGTCCGGAGCCTCGTACGGGTCGTCGACGCCGGTCAGACCGGAGATCTCGCCCGCCGCCTGCTTGGCGTACAGGCCCTTCACGTCGCGTACGGAGCACACCTCGACGGGAGTGGCCACGTGCACCTCCAGGTAGGGCGTCGCGGTCGCGCGGTGCCGGGCCCGGACCGCCTCGCGGCTGTCGGTGAACGGCGCGATCACCGGGACCAGGACGAGCACCCCGTTGCGGGCCAGCACCTCGGCGACCATGCCGATCCGCTGGACGTTGGTGTTGCGGTCGTCCCGGGAGAAACCGAGGTCGGCGGAGAGGAACTTGCGGATCTGGTCCCCGTCGAGGACCTCCACCCGCCGGTGCTCCCGGCGCAGCCGTCCGGCCAGCTCCTCGGCGATCGTCGTCTTGCCGGCGCTCGGCAGTCCGGTGAGCCACACGGTGGCCCCCGGCCAGCAGGTGCACAGCCGGGCCTCGGGTTGCGGCAGGGCGCCGGGTTGCGGCGGGGCCGCGGGGAGGGTCGTCACGAGTGTCATCGGTCTGCTCACGCTCCTTCGGGGCGGAGGGTCAGGCGGTCCTTCGTCGCGGCGGTGACCGCGGACCGGCTGGAGGGCCACGGGAGGGTCTCGCCCCTGCGCCACAGCTCCGTCTGGTCGTCGTAGTGGTCGTTGAAGGCGTGTCCGGAGGCGCCGGTCAGGTTGATCCAGCGCGAGGCGTCGAAGTCGGCGAAGTCCACGACCATCCGCATCGAGGGCACCCAGTTCACCTCGTATCCCTTGGAGGCGTCCCAGCCGGTCGCGTCGACCGTCGCCGAGCCGCCGCCGACCTCCACCGGCTCGTGGTTCAGCAGCCACTGCACCGGGGCGGGCCCGCCGGTGCCCAGGGTGTCGTTGCGCAGGGTCAGGGTGTGCAGGGCGCCCCACCGCCACTTCGCCGGGTCGGCGCCGAGCCGGCCGGACAGCTCCTTCGCGGCGTCGTCCAGGGCTGCCCGCAGCACGTCGTCGCGGGTGCGCAGGCCGCGCGGGTCCTTGGCGCTGCGCCACCAGGGGTCGTCCGGCGAGGACAGCAGCTTGCGGACGACGTCGTACCAGAGGCCGCCGCCGTCGACGTGCAGCTGGGCCTTGTTGCCGTCGAGCTCGTCGTAGAACGTCAGCTTCAGCAGGTTGCTCCACACCGCGTTGAAGTACGCGGCCGGAGCCGAGTCCGCGCCCTGCCCGAAGTCCCAGCCGCGCAGCAGGTCCTGGGCGGCGCGGGCGTCCTTGCCGGGGGTGACCGCCAGCAGGTACGGGGTCAGGGCGGCCGCGTTCTCGTTGTGGTCGTCGAGCTGGATGCGCTGCATGGCGGCGGCGTCCAGCTTGCCCGCCTTCTCGATCAGCTGCGCGATCCGCTCGCTGCGGTAGCCGTCGCCCCAGTTGCGGGTCAGGTCGTACGGGTACTGCGGGCCGGCCGCCGCGTTGTTCGCGGTGACGATGTAGCCCGACGCCGGGTCGAAGGAGCGCGGCAGCGCGTCGAAGGGAACGAAGCCCTGCCAGTCGTACTCCCCGGTCCAGCCGGGCACCGGCCAGCGGCCCTCCCCCTTGCCGCGCACCGGGATCCGGCCGGGCGCCTGGTAGCCGATGTGGCCCTGCCGGTCGGCGTAGACCAGGTTCTGCGCGGGGGAGGAGAACAGCGCCGCCGCGGCCCGGAAGGAGTCCCAGTCCTTGGCGGTGTCCAGCTGGAACACCGCGTCCATGGTCCGGCCCGGGTCCAGGGCGCTCCACCGCATCGCGACCGCGTACTCGGCGCCCCCGCCGCTGTCGCGCTCCACGCCGGGGATGCGGCCCTCGGCGGCGAGCGTCTTCGCCTTGGGGAAGGCGTCGGAGATGACGGGGCCGTGGACGGTGGAGCGGACGGTGATGGTGCGGTCCGGTCCGCCGGCGACCTTCAGCACCTCCTGCCGGGACTCCAGCGGCCGCTGCCCGCCCTTGTAGGCGTACGTGCCGCCGGTGATGCGCTCCACGAACAGGTCGGTGTCGGCGGGGGCCAGGTTGGTCACGCCCCAGCCGATGTCGCCGTTGTGGCCGACGATCACCCCGGGCATCCCGGCGAAGCCGAAGCCGGACACGTCGTACGGGCAGGCCGGGCCGGTCGTGGTGCAGTGCAGGCCGCCCTGGTACCAGACGCCCGGCATGGACGGGGACAGGTGCGGGTCGTTCGCGAGCAGCGGCTTGCCGCTCGTCGTGCGGCTGCCGGCCACCACCCACGAGTTGGAGCCGATGCCCGAACCGCGCGGCCCGAGCACCTTGTCGACTCCGGCGAGGGCGTCGGAGGCACCCGCCATCGGCCCGTACGCGGCCGTCGCGGTGGCCGTCGCCGTCGCGCTGGCGGCCGCGGACGCGGCGGGACCGGCCGGCGCCTCGGGCACGGTGCCCTGGCTGTCGCCGGGGGAGACGATGGGCCGCCAGCGGGAGAAGTCGTACGTGGGGAAGAGGGAGTCGACCTGTGCGTCGGTCAGGGTCGCGGCCAGCAGCGCGTGCCGCACCTGGTCCGAGAGGGTCGCGTTGAGGTTCCAGGCCATGGCCTTGAGCCAGGACACCGAGTCCGCGGGCGTCCAGGGCGCCGGGCTGTAGTCCAGGCCGCCCAGCTTCAGCAGCGGGTACTCCACCCCCAGGTCCGCGCCGCCGTGGCCGGCGAGGTAGGAGTTCACCCCGGCCGCGTACGCGTCGAGGTTGGCCCGCGACTGCGGGTCCAGCAGGGCGACCTCCTGCTCGGCCACCCGCCGCCAGCCCATCGTCCGGATCAGGGAGTCGGTCTCCACCTGGCTCTCGCCGAACAGCTCGGCGAGGCTGCCGGAGGTGATGTGCCGGCGGACGTCCATCTCCCAGAACCGGTCCTGGGCGTGCACGAACCCCTGTGCGAGGAACAGGTCGTGCGGGTCGCCCGCGTAGATCTGGGGGACGCCCGAGGCGTCCCGGGCCACCGTCACCGGCCCGTGCAGGCCCGCCACCGCCAGCTCGCCCGACACCTGCGGGTACGAGGCCCGCACCATCCGGGTCGCCGCGAGGCCGGCCACGCAGGCCACCGTCACCAGCAGCACCGCCAGGCACCACGCGGTCACCCGCAGCCTGCGCCACCAGCGCGAGCCCCGCCGCGGCGCGGCCCGCACCTCCTGCGGCCCGCCGTCCGGCGGCCCGTCCCCCCGAGGGGTGCCACCCGGGTCCTCCCCACCCGGCGCGCCGGGCCGGGTCAGCGGATCCATCACATCGCTCATGTCGTCCGATCCCATGCTCGGCGGAACTCTGCGCTCCCGACGGTGGCAGTCGCACCGCCCGGGCATAAGCCGGGGAATCTCCCGACAGTCGTTCCGCTATTCGTTCGCTATTGGCCGGCCGTCGGCCGGGAGAGCGGCCCGGCAGCGGGCCGATAGCGGGCCGGGAGCGGCCCGCGGTTGAGTGGGGCACCCGGGGACGCCGCAGCGGCGGAACCGGTGCACTTCACCCTTGGTCATTTCCGGACACGAAGGCGGGGACATGCCGGCGACAGCGCTCTGGGCGGCACCACGATCACGTTCGACCGCGTTCTTCCGGTCGATGCTCCAGCACGGCGACATCACCGCCCTGCACGAGCCGTTCTGCAACGTCGCGGACTTCGGGGAGACCGAGATCGAGGGCGCCGTGGTGCGCTCCGAACGGGAGCTGATCAACGCGATCGGCGAACTCGCCCGCCACCGGCCGGTGTTCTTCAAGGACACCACCGACCACCACTACGCCGAGGTCCTCGCGGACACGGAGTTCCTCGCCGGGACCCGGCACACCTTCCTGCTGCGCCGCCCGGAGGAGATCGTCTCCTCCTTCTACGCCCTCCAGCCCGACATGGAGCTCTCGGACGTCGGCATCGAGGGCCTGCACGAGATGTACCTGGCCGTCCTCGGCGCCGGCGGTGAGCCGCCCGTGGTCGTCGACTCCGACGACCTGGTGGAGCGGCCCGCCGCGACGATGGCCGCCTACTGCGCCGCCGTCGGCATCCCCTTCCGGCCCGAGACGCTCAGCTGGGACGCCACCGCCCGCGGCGAATGGCAGCGCACCGACCGCTGGCACGTCGCCGTCAGCAACAGCACCGGCTTCTCCAAGAGCCGCACCGCCTACCGGCACACCCCGGAGAACAACCCGAAGCTCGCGCAGTTCGCCGCGCACCACCGCCCGTTCTACGAGTTTCTCTGGGACGCCCGGCTGAGGGTCGGCCAGGAGGCCCCCGCTCTGTGACCGCCCCGCACCCGAGGGGGCCCGGCCCGCGCACCGCGGGCCGGGCCCCCTCGCGTCAGAGCGCCGCGGCCAGCGCCCGCCGGTCCACCTTGGCGTTGGGGGTCAGCGGGATCTCGTCCAGCACGACCACCCGCCCCGGCAGCATGTACACGGGCAGCACCGTGCGCAGGTGCGCGTGGACCTCCGCGAGCGAAGGGGTGTCCGTACCGGTGACGAAGGCCGTCAGCACGCCCTCGCCGCCTTCCTGCGGCCGCACCAGGTCCACCACCGCGTCCTTGACCCGAGGATGCGTCAGCAGGACCTCCTCGATCTCGCCGGGCTCGATGCGGTGCCCGTGCAGCTTGATCTGGGTGTCGATCCGCCCCGCGAACTCCAGGCCGTCGCCCCCCTCCGTCCAGCGCACCAGGTCGCCCGTCCGGTACAGCCGGGCGCCGTGCCCGCCGAACGGGTCCGGTACGAACTTCAGCGCCGTCAGCCCCGGCCGGTCCAGGTAGCCCCGCGCCAGGCACACGCCGCCGATCAGTAGCTCGCCGAACCCGCCCGGCGGCTGCTCCGACCCGTCCGGGCCCACCACGTGCGCCTCCAGGTTCGGCATCGCCTCGCCGATCAGCGGCTTGGGCCGGCCCAGCCGCGGATCGTGCCGCTGCTCGGTGCAGGCCACGGTCGCCTCGGTGGGCCCGTACTGGTTGTTGACGATCCGCGTCGCCGAGGACCACCGGTCCGCCTGGAAGCGGCTCAGCTGCTCCCCGCCCACGTTGACCACCCGCAGCTCGGGCAGCTGCTCCGGGTCCAGCAGCGGCAGGATCGCCGTGGTGAACACCCCGATCGTGACGCCCTCGTCGCGCATCAGGGCGCCCAGCGCCCGCGGGTC
Source organism: Streptomyces sp. NPDC051109 (assembly GCF_044455885.1). Classification (NCBI taxonomy): domain Bacteria; kingdom Bacillati; phylum Actinomycetota; class Actinomycetes; order Kitasatosporales; family Streptomycetaceae; genus Streptomyces; species Streptomyces sp. NPDC051109. The sequence continues at coordinate 102,459 of NZ_JBITFF010000017.1, read as the reverse complement.
GAGCAGGGTCAGCGCAGAGCCCTGGACCAGGCAGGAGCCCGTGGTCAGCGCCCCGAAGATCTCCAGGACGCTCACGTCGAAGCAGGGCGTGGTCAGCTGGAGCCAGCGGTCGCCCGGCCCGATCGTGAACTGCCGCGCCATGTGCGAGGTCAGGTTGGCCACGCCCCGGTGCGGCAGCAGGGTCCCCTTGGGGCGGCCCGTCGATCCCGAGGTGTAGATGACGTACGCCAGCTGGTCCGGGTGCGCCGGCAGCTCCGCGTCGGCCGCGGACAGCCCGGTCAGCATGTCCGCCGTGAACGGGTCGTCGACGCAGACCGCCGCCGCCTCCTCGGGGACCTGCCCTGCCAGGGCGGTCGTGGTGACGACCAGCTCGCAGCCCGCGTCCCCCATCAGGTAACCCAGCCGGTCCACGGGCTGCGCCGGGTCCATCGGCAGGTACGCCCCGCCCGCCTTGAGGATCGCGAGCATCGCCAGCGGCAGCTGCGGGCCGCGCTCCATGAGCACGCCCACGACGGACTCCCGGCCCACGCCCATCCGGCGCAGGTGCGCCGCCAGCCGGTTGGCCCGCCCGTTCAGCTCCCCGTAACTCCACTGCTCGCCCTCGAAGCGCAGCGCGGGCGCCTCGGGGATCCGCCGCGCCCAGTCCTGCACGAGCTCGTGCAGGCATGCCTGTCCGTTCATTCCCGACCGCCTCCAGCGTCCGTGTCCGCCGGCCCGGATCCGTCCCGGCCGGCCAGCAGTTCCTCCACCTCGTCCTCGCTGAGCTCGCCGATCTCCAGGGCCAGGCGCGCGATCGCCGCGACGTCCACGCCCTGGTCCCGGCCGGCCGCCTCCACGAGGGCCGCCTGGCTCTCCACGTCGGTGGCCGCGAAGACCTCCCGCAGCGGGATCTCCACCCCGAACACCTCCGCGGTCAGCGCGGCGATCCGGGTCGCGGCCAGCGAGTAGCCGCCCAGCTCGAAGAAGTCGTCCCGCACGCCGACCCCGTCGACGTGGAGCACGCTGCCCCACACCTCGGCGAGCAGCTTCTCCACCGGGGTACGGGGGGCCAGCCGCCCGGTGTCCAGGGCCGGCCGGGCGCTGCCGACGGGCGGCAGGGCCCCCCGGTCGGCCTTGCCGCTGACCGCGAGCGGCAGCCGCTCCAGCGCCACGAAGTGCGCGGGCACCATGTGTTCGGGCAGGGTCCGGCGCAGCTGCTCCCGCAACCCGCCCACCGGCAGTTCCCCGCCGCCCTCCGGTACGTAGTAGGCGGCGAGGGTGGTGTCGCCGGTCTCCCGCACCGCCTTGACGACCGCCTCCCGGATCCCGGGCAGGGACGCCAGGGCCGCCTCCACCTCGCCGAGCTCGATGCGGAACCCGCGCACCTTGACCTGGTCGTCGATGCGGCCGAGGTAGTCCAGGCCGCCGCCGGCCGTCCAGCGGGCCAGGTCCCCGGTGCGGTACATCCGCTGCCCGGGCCCCTCGAAGGGATCGGGCAGGAACGCGGACGCGGTCAGCGCGGGCCGCCCGTGGTAGCCGCGGGCCAGCCCGGCGCCCGCCACGTACAGCTCGCCCGCCACCCCGACCGGCACCGGCCGCAGCGCGCGGTCCAGTACGTACGCGCGGGAGTTGGCCATGGGCCGGCCGATCGGGACCGGACCCGGGGCGAGCACCTCGCCGGGGCCCACCCGCAGGGCCACGCAGCCCACGGTGGCCTCGGTGGGCCCGTACTCGTTGGTGACCACCGCGCCGGGGAAGCGCGCCCGCCACTGGTCGAGGACCTCGGAGGTCAGCATCTCGCCGCCGATGACCAGGTCCCCGGTGGGCGAGTACGCCTCCGGCAGCCCAAGCAGGATCGGCAGGTGGCTCGGCGTGACCTTCAGCAGGGACAGCCGGCCCTCCCCGCCCGGCAGTTCGTCCGTGCGGCCGTCCAGCCCGCCCAGCACGATCCGGCCGCCCGCGGTCAGCGGCCCCAGCAGGGTGGTCACCGACAGGTCGACGGAGACCGGCGAGTGCAGCAGCGCCGACCCCGCCAGACCCGGGTAGTCCCGGCGGCAGGCGGCCAGGTAGTCGGCGAGCGCGCGGTGGCTGATCAGGACGCCCTTCGGCTTTCCGGTCGAGCCGGAGGTGTAGATGGCGTACGCCAGGTGGTCGGGGCGCAGCGGGGCCCGCCGGTCGGCGTCGGTGACGTCTGCGGCGGCGCAGCGGGCCAGCGCGGCCCGGGTGGCGGGCGCGTCCAGGTCGAGGCGCTCGGCCGTGCCCGTCGCCGCCGCGGCGACGCCCGTGGTGGTGACCACGGCCGACGGCGCCGCGTCGGAGAGCAGGTACGCGATCCGGTCGGGCGGCAGCACCGGGTCCACCGGGACGTAGGCGGCGCCGGACTTCAGGACGGCCAGCACGGCCGTCACCGTCTCGGCCGAGCGCGGCAGCATCAGCGCCACCGTCCGCTCGGGGCCGGCGCCGCGCTCGATCAGCAGCCGGGCCAGCCGGTTGGCGGCCTCGTTCAGCTCGCCGTACGTGAGGGTGCCCGCGTCGCCGACCACGGCCGGGGCGTGCGGGTGGGCGGCCGCGCGGGCCTCGACCAGGGCCGGGGTGAGGTCCGCGGGGACCTCGGCGGCGGTCCGGTTCCACTCGGTGATCAGGGTGTGCTCGTCCTCGGGGCGCAGCAGCGGCAGTTCCCCGATCCGGTCCCCGGGGCGGGCCGCGGCCGCCGCGAGGAGGGTCTCGTACTGGGTCCACATACGGGCGACGGTGGCCTCGTCGAAGAGGTCGGTGCTGTAGTCGACGACCCCCTCGAAGCACTCCCCGGAGTCCCACAGCTGCACGTTGAGGTCCAGGTGGGTGGCCTTGCGGCGGACCGGGACGGTCGACAGCTCCAGGCCGTCCAGCGCCACGTCCGGCAGCGGCGCGCTCTGCAGCAGGAACATCACCTGCGCCAGCGGCTGGTGGCTCAGGTCCCGCTTGGGCGCGAGTTCCTCCACCAGCCGGTCGAAGGGCAGGTCCTGGTGCTGCAGGCCGTCCAGCACGGTCTCGCCCACCTGCGCGGCCAGTTCGGCGAAGCGAAGGTCGCCGGCCGGCGAGGCCCGCAGCAGCAGCACGTTGATGAAGCAGCCGATGACCTGCTCCACCTGCGGGGTGCGGTGGGCGACCCCGCTGCTGACGGTGACGTCCTCGCTGCCGGTCCAGCGGCCCACCGCCGCCTGGAAGGCGGCCAGCAGGGCGGTGAACGGGGTGACCCCGAGGGCGCGGGCCGCCTGCCGGACGGCGGCCGAGGTCCGCGGGGACAGCCGCACCGGCAGGGTCGCCCCGCGGAAGGACTGCACGGGCGGCCGAGGGCGGTCGGCGGGCAGCTCCAGCACCGGCTGCATCCCGGCCAGCCGCTCGCGCCAGTAGCCGAGCAGTTCCTCGGTCCGCTCCCCGTCGAGCTGCTCGCGGTGCCAGGCCGCGTAGTCGACGTACTGCACCTCCGGCTCGGGCAGCCGCGGCCGGCCGCCGGCCCGCAGCACCGGGTAGGCGGCGGCCAGTTCGCCGACGAAGATCCCGCAGGACCAGCTGTCGGAGACCAGGTGGTGCATGGTGACGGCCAGGACGTGGTCCTCGGCGGCCAGCCGCAGCAGCTCGACGCGCAGCAGCCGTCCCGTGAGGTCGAAGGGGCGGGCCGCCGCCTCGGCCACCAGGGCGGCCAGCGCCTCGGGGTCGGCCGCGGCCGCGTGGCCGGCCAGGTCCCGTACCGGCACCTCGACGAGGTGGTCCTCCTCGACGATCTGGCCGAGGACCCCGTCGACCGTGCGGAAGACGGTGCGCAGCGACTCGTGGCGGCGCACCACCTCCCGGACTGCGCCGGTCAGGGCGGCGGTGTCGAGCGGTCCGCGCAGCCGCACCGCGAAGGGCACGTGATAGGCGGAGCCGCCCGGGTACAGCTGCTCGATGATCATGATCCGCTGCTGGGCGTGCGTCGCCGGGAACATGATCTGCTCGGGGTGCATCAGGGACATCGGATTCTCCACGTACGTCATGAGCCGCTTTGGCTGCCGATCCGGCGTGCGGCCCGCAGGGCCCGCAGCGCGTCCTTGCCCCCGCCCGGCGCCGCTCCCGGCGCGACGAGGCTGACCTGTCGGGTGCGGTCGATCCGGGTGATCCGGCCCGCCCCGCCGCCCGGCTGCGGCGGCGCGCCCGCCGCGGCGAGGGTGTCCACGGCCGCCGCCAGGTGCTCCAGCGTCGGCGTCTCGAACATCACCCGCAGCGGCAGCTGCGCCCCCAGCGACTCCCGCACCCGCACCGCGAAGCGGGACATCAGCAGGGAGTGGGCGCCGTGGTCGAAGAGGTTGTCGGTGCGGCCGATCGCCCCGGTGCCGAGCAGCTCGGCGAGGATCCCCGCCAGCTCCCGCTCGGTCGCCGTGGCCGGTTCGTCGCGGGGCGCGTCCTGCTCCGGCGCGGGCGGCTTGAGCGCCGCCCGGTCCACCTTGCCGCTGGTGCCCAGCGGGAAGCCGTCCACCCACACGAACCGGGCGGGCACCATGTAGGCGGGCAGCACCCGCGCCAGCTCCTCGCGCAGGGCGCGGGTGGCGGCGTGTTCGTCGAAGTCCCCGCCGACCGCGCCGCCCCCGTCGTGGCCCGGGCGGACGTACGCGACCAGCACCGCCGGGGCGTCCGGCGCGGGCCGGTGCACCACGGCCACGCCCTGGCTCAGCGCCGGCAGCCGGCTCAACGCGGCGTCCACCTCGCCCAGTTCGATCCGGTGGCCGTTGACCTTGACCTGGTTGTCGACCCGCCCCAGCAGCTCGGTCCGGCCGTCCGCGGTGGTCCGGGCCAGGTCCCCGGTCCGGTACAGGCGGGCGCCGGGGGTGTCCCCGTACGGGTCCGGTACGAACGCCGCCGCCGTCAGGCCCGGCCGGCCCAGATAGCCGCGGGCCAGCCCGGCGCCGCCGATCAGCAGCTCGCCGGCCGCACCGGCGGGTACCGGCTCCAGCGCCGCGTCGAGTACGTACACCTGCGTGTTGGCGACGGGCGCGCCCAGCGGGGTGGCGGCCCCCGGCACGGCGGTGACCTGCGTGCCGGTCGACCACACGGTGGTCTCGGTCGGCCCGTACAGGTTCCACAGGGTGCCCGTACCGAAGGACAGCAGCGTGCGCGCCAGCCCGGGGGAGAGGGCCTCGCCGCCGCTGGCCATCGCCAGGCCCGGGGTGCCGGTCCAGCCCGCCTCGCACAGCAGCCGCCAGGTCGCGGGGGTGGCCTGCATCATCGAGAAGGCGCCGGACTCCAGCCGCACCCGCAGCTGATCACCGGCGGCCGCGATCCGGCGCGGCACGATGTGGGAGCAGCCGCCGGTGATCAGCGGGAGGTAGGCCTCCAGGGCGGAGATGTCGAAGGAGAAGGTGGTCACGGCCAGCAGCCGGCCGCCTTCGGCGGGCCCCAGCAGCCGGACCATGGCGGCGAGGAAGTTGGCCAGGGCTCCGTGCGGGACCTGCACCCCCTTGGGGCGGCCGGTCGAGCCGGAGGTGTAGAGCACGTAGGCCGCCTGGTCGGGGCGTACGCGAACGCCGGGCGAGGAGGCGGGCAGCGCGGCGAGTTCCCCGGCCAGCGCGTCGAGGACGAGTCGGACCGGGCCGGACGCGGCCCCGTCGGCCGCGCCGGCCGCACCGGCCCCGTCGGCCGCGCCGGCCGCACCGGCCCCGTCGGCCGCACCGGCCGCGCCGGCCGTGGCGCGCGTACCGGCCCGGTCCGCGGACGAGTCGGTGAGCACGATCCGGGCACCGCTGTCGGCCAGCAGGTACGCGATCCGCTCGGCCGGCAGGTGCGGGTCGACCGGCAGGTAGCTGCCGCCCGCCCGCAGCACCGCGAGCATCGCCACGACCATCGTCTCGTCGTGCGGCAGCCGCACGGCCACGGTCTCCTCGGCCCGCAGCCCCCGCGCGAGCAGCAGCCGGGCGAGCCGGTTCACGGCCGCGTCCAGCTCCCGGTAGCTCAGCGTCCGGGTGCCGCGCACCCGGTCCGCGTCCGGGGCGGCCCCCGCCGGGCCGAGCGCGTACTCGGTGTCGTCGAAGGCAAGGGCGGGAGCATCGGGCGTCCGGGCGGCCTGCGCGGCCACCAGCTCGTGCACCGGGACCTCCGAAGTCCCCGGCACGGCCGTGTCGTTGCGGCCCCGCAGGACGGCGGCCCGCTCGGCGGCGGGCATCAGCGGCAGCAGGGCGGCGGGGCGCTCCGGGTCCGCGGCGACGGCGTCCAGCAGGGCGCACAGCCCGGCGGCCATCCGCTCGGCCGTGGCGTCCTCGAACAGGGCGCGGTCGAACTGGAGCAGCCCGCTGAGCGTGCCGTCCACCTCGGCGAAGGTCAGCTGGAGGTCCATCTGGGCGTGCGGCTGGTCCAGCGGCACCGGCCGCATCTCCAGCCCGCCCAGGTCGAACCGGGAGGCCGGATCGCCCAGGACGAACGCCGCCAGGGGGCCCGACTGGAGCGTGAACAGCGCCTGCACCAGCGGTGTGCGGCTCGTGTCGCGCGCCACCCGGCTCCGCTCGACCAGCAGCGACAGCGGCATCGCGCTGTGCCGCAGGGCGGCCGGTACGCTCCGCGCGGCCCGCCGCAGCAGGGCGGTGAACGACTCGCCCGGCACCAGGTCGGCGCGCAGCACCGCGGTGTTGAGGAACGGCCCGACCACCTCCGCCGTGTCGGCGTGCTCCCGGCCGTGTACGGGGGAGCCCACGAGCAGGCTCGCCTGCCCGGCCGTGCGGCCGAGCATCAGCTGGTACGCGCTCAGCAGGACGGTGTACAGGGTGGTCCCCTCGGCGTGGGCGAGTGCGCCCAGCGCGGCTGCGGTCCCCGGCTGCAGCCGGAAGCGCCGCATCCCGGCCGGCGCCCGCCGGCGGGCCGGGCGGACGTGGTCGGACGGCAGTTCCAGTACGGTCGGGGCGCCCGCCAGCTCGCGCTGCCAGAACTCCCACAGCCGCTCGCCCTCCGCCCCCGCGAGCCGTTCGGCCTGGCGGCGTACGGCCGCGCCGAACCCGGGCACGGCCCGCGCGTCGGGGGCGGGCCCGCCGGTCTCGGCCCGGTAGTGCGCGCCGAGCTCCCGCAGCAGGACCTCCAGGGACCACAGGTCGCAGACCAGGTGGTGCAGGGAGACGACCAGCCGGTGCCGGCCGGGCCCGCAGCGCAGCAGGGCCACCCGCAGCAGCGGGCCGGCCTCCACGTCGAAGGGCCGGTAGGCGAGCGCGGTCAGCTCCGCCCGCATCCGCTCCGCGGGCCACGCGCTCGCATCGGTTTCGGAGAACTCCGGCTCCAGTACGGCGTGGACGCGCTGTACGGGGCCGTCGCCGACCTCGGGGAAGGTGGTGCGCAGGGCCGCGTGGCGGCGTACGACGGCGGCCAGTGCGCGGCGCAGCGCGGCCGCGTCCACCTCGCCGGACAGCTCGGCGGCGGCGGCGAGGTGGTAGGCGGAGCTGTCGGGGTCCATCCGGTGCAGGAACCACATGGCCCGCTGCCCGTGCGAGAGTTCGCCGTCCCCGGGCGGGGCGTCGGCGAGCGCCGCGGGACCCGTGCCCGATGCGGCGGCGGCGGCGTCGGCGGCGGCGATGGCGTCGGCCAGTTCGGCCAGGGTCAGCGAGAAGGCCTCCTCCGGGCCGAGCTCCAGCCCGAACTCCCGCTGGAGCCGGTGCAGGAGCCGTACGGAGTCCAGCGAGTCCAGGCCCAGGGCCGCCGGGGAGGCGTCCGCGGGCACCTCCTCGGGCCGGGTCCGCAGCAGCACGGCCGCGGCCCGCCGCAGGTGGGCGAGGACCGCCTCGCGATCGCCGGCGTCCGGTACGGGCAGTTCCGCGACCGCGTCCCCGGCCGCGGCGGCCGGCTGCTCCGCGTCGGCGTGGACGGCGGTCACCAGCAGTTCGCCCGCCAGGTAGGCGGCGCGGCAGGCGTGCCGGGCCACCTTGCCGCTGGAGGTCCGCGGCAGCGAGGCCGTACGGATCAGGACCACGGCGTGCGGGCGCACCTCGTGCTGCTCGGCGACCTCGGCCTGCACGGTGCGGGCCAGCTCCGCCGGATCCGCCAGCCCGTGGCCGTGGATCAGCTCCTGGACGACGACCAGCTGCTCGGCGCCGTCGGCGCCGGTGACGGAGAAGGCGGCGCCGCCGTTGCCGCGCAGCGCGGGCGAGCAGCGCTCGGCGGTCAGCTCGATGTCCTGCGGGTAGTGGTTGCGGCCGCGGACGATGATCAGGTCCTTGCGGCGGCCGGTCACGTACAGCTCGCGTGTGCCGCCGTCGCCGGAGAGGAAGCCGAGGTCGCCGGTGCGCAGGAAGCCGGTGCCGTCACCGCCCTCGACGAGCGCGCCGAAGGTGTCGGCGACGGCGTCGGTGCGGTTGAAGTAGCCGCGCGCCACGCTCGGGCCGGCCACCCACACCTCGCCGATCTCCCCGTCGGCCACGGGCAGCCGGGTCTGCGGGTCGACGATCTCCAGCCGCTGCTCGGGCGGCAGTACCCCGGAGGCGACCAGTTCGCCGGCCGCGCCGGAGCCGGCGGGCGGCTCGCAGGTGCGGAAGCCGGTGCCCGCGGGCCCGCCCGTCACCAGCAGGGATCCCTCGGCCAGCCCGTAGCACGGCAGGAAGGCCTCGGCGCGGAAGCCGGAGACGGCGAAGGCCTCGGCGAAGCGGTGCAGCGAGGCCGGGCGGACAGGCTCCGCCCCGTTGTACGCCACCTGCCAGGACGACAGGTCCAGGGCGGCCCGCTGCTCCTCGGTGGTGCGCTCGACGGCCAGGTCGTAGGCGAAGTTGGGGCCGCCGGTGACGGTCGCCCGTTCCTCGGCGACCACGCCCAGCCAGCGCAGCGGGTCGCGGGCGAAGGTGCTCGGCGCCATCAGCGACATCGTGCCGCCCGCGCGGACGGTCCCCATGACCGAGCCGATCAGGCCCATGTCGTGGTACATCGGCAGCCACGACACCCCGCGCATCCCGGTGTCCAGCCCGAACACCCGGCCGATCATCGCGGTGTTGTGCAGCAGGTTGCCGTGGCTGAGGACGACGCCGCGGGGCGTCGAGGTGGAGCCGGAGGTGTACTGGAGGAAGGCCGTGGCGTCCTCGCCGATCCGCGGGGCCCGCCAGGCCGGGGCGTCCTCGGCGCCCATCGCGTCGGTCGCCAGCAGCCGCAGCGGCGGCACCCCGTCGGCGGAGGCCAGGCGCGGGGCGAGCCGGTCGCGGATCACCGCGGTCGTCAGCGCCACCTCCGCGCCGCTGTCGCGCACGATCGCGGCGAGCCGCTCGGTGGAACGGGCATTGCGGCTCGGCGGGTACGCGGGCACCGCGACGACCCCCGCGTACAGGCAGCCGAAGAAGGCGGCCACGTAGTCCAGTCCGGCGGGGAACAGCAGGACGGCACAGCGCCCGGCCAGCCCGAGGTCCGCCAGGTGCGCCGCGACGGCCCGCGCCCGGGAGTCCAGCCCGGCCCAGTCGAGCACCTCGGGCTCGCCCGGCTCCTCGGCGTGGAAGCGGAAGGCCGTCGCGTGCGGGCGCTCCTGTGCCGTACCGGAAAGTACGTCTCGCCAGTTCATGTAACGACCTCACCTCGATCACACCGTGGTCAACGGTGCACACCTTGGCCCAGCCGCCGGTCCCGCCTCGATCGGGACTTTCCCCGACTGCCGCGTGCGCGTAAGGGCTGTGAGAGTCCGTCAGGGTGCCCGGCCCCCGGTCTCCCGCAGTCCGCCGTCAACGGCGTCCCGTAGCCATGGCGTTAACGGCGTTAACGGCGTTAACGCTCAACGCCTTCACCGCGGCGGCCGCCGAGAACCCCTGGAAAGGTCACCATGACGAGCACCGAGCCACGCACCGATCCCGGCCCCGTGGCGGCCCGGCCCCGCCACCCGCTGCGCACCACCCGCGACTACCGGGCCCTGTGGGCGGGAGACGCCGTCTCCCAGTTCGGCTCCAAGATCACGGAGTTCGTGCTGCCGCTGCTGATGGTCACCGGCCTGCATGCGAGCGGCACCCAGGTCGGCCTGCTCCAGACCCTCTACATGGCGCCGTTCTTCCTGCTGCCGCTGTTCGCCGGGGTCTGGCTGGACCGGCGCCCCGCCCGCCCCGTGATGATCGCAGCCGACCTCGCCCGCTTCGCCCTCGTCCTGGCCGTCCCCGTGCTCGCCCTGCAGGGCGTCCTCGCCCTGTGGCACGTATGGCTGATCGCCCTGCTCGGCGGCTCGCTCAGCGCGGTGTACGACATCGCCGCCACCGCCTACCTGCCGCGGCTGCTGCCCGCCGCCCAGCTCCCCGCCGCCAACAGCCTGGTGACGGCCAACCAGGCCGTCGGCGGCACCGCCGGGCCCGGCCTCGCCGGCTGGCTCGCCGCGCTCTTCGGCCCCGCCGCCACCCTCGTCTTCGACGCCCTGTCCTACCTGGCCTCCGCCAGCGCCCTGATGCTCGTACGCCACCGGGAGAAGACCGTCCGCTCCGCCGCCCCGCGCGACCTGCGCCGGGAACTGGGGGAGGGGCTGCGCTCGGTCCTGGACAACCCGCCCCTGCGCGCCGTCGCCGTCCACGCCGGCATCTACAACGCGGGCATCGCCCTGCTGAACCTGGCGTTCCTCATGCGCTTCGTCCGCGAACTCGGCCACGACAGCGCCGACTTCGGGCTCGTCATGGTCGCCGGCGGGCTCGGCGCCGTGGCCGGGGCGCTCACCGCCCCGCCGCTGCTGCGCCGCCTCGGCTTGGGACCGGCCTTCCTGACCGTCCTGGCCTTCTCCACCACGCCCTACCTGCTGCTGCTCACCGCCGACGGCGGCGGCGCCGACCTGCCCGTGAGCGCACTCGCCTACATGCTGGGCACCGGAGGGGCCTCCGCGGGCAGCGTGATCGCGGTGACCATGCGGCAGCGGCTGACCGCCCCGCACCTGTACGCCCGGATGACCGCCACCTACCGGCTCATCAGCTTCGGGATGCTCACGCTGGGCACCACCTGCGCCGGGTTGCTCACCCAGTACGCGGGGGCCCGTACCGCCCTCGCCGCCGCACCGGTCCTGCTGCTGCTCTCGATCGCGCCGATCGCCGGCCGATCCGTACGCACGCTGCGCGCCATACCGGAGCCGGAGGCCGCGGATCAGGCCGCGGAGGAGGCCTCCGCCTCCTGAGCGCAGTGCACGGAGTCGAACACGGGGATCTTCCGCACCTCGCCGAGGTAGGGGGTCCCCTCCGTGTATCCGGTGCCGCTGCGGCTGCCCAGCATCCGTACGGCGAGCCGGTAGTGGGTCTGGCGCCAGCGGCGCATCGCGGAGGCGAACTCCTCCATCGCGGCGGCCGCCGGGAGCACGCAGCCGCGGCCGGCGCGCGGCCCGGCCAGGGCGTCCGCGTACGCGTCGTCCAGGCTCCGCTGACCGGCCAGCACCTGTTCGCGGACCTCGGGCACCGAGCGGTAGGCGTGCGAGTGGAGGCGCTCGGCGTCCGGGGTCCGGCACAGGGACTCCACCAGCTTGTACGAGCGCGACTGGATGGCGCTCGCCCCCTCGGTGAACTCCCGGAACACCCGGAAGGCCTCGGCCTGCATGGTGGCGAGCAGCGAGAACAGCGGCGCGGACTCCGTCAGGGCGGCCGCCGCGCGGCGCAGCCGGTCCGCGGCGGCCGGCCCGCGGCCCGCGTCGAGGGCCTCGATCGCCGCCCGCAGCTCGGCCGCCAGCAGGGTGAAGGTGGCCTCGAAGGCCTGGAGCACGCGGATGAACAGGTACTCGTCGTGGGTGACGTGCACCGGCAGCATGCTCAGGTCCAGCACCAGCCGCTCCCGCGCGGTCATCGACGCGTCGGCCGTCTCCCACAGCCGGCGCGCGGCCTTTTCGGGCTCCTCGCCCGGTACGGGGCCAAGAAGCCCGAGGCGGGCCAGCGCCGGGGCGGCCACCCGCAGCGCCAGCCGGTGGCGCTTGCCGACCAGCAGCGGGGACGGGCGCAGCTGCGGCAGGAGCGCGGTCTCCCCGGCCACGGCTTCCAGTTCGAAGCGGGCGAGGTCGCCGAGGAGGTGCACGACGAGCCGGTCGCGGTGCCCGCGCATCTCCTCGGGGCCGGCCCCGGCGGGCGGGGCCAGCAGGGACAGCGCGGTGTACGTGGGGTAGTCGTAGCGGCCGTCGTACTTGTCGAGGGCGGTGTCCAGGAACCGCTCCAGCACCTCGCGCGCGGCCTCCTGGCCGGCCCCGACCGGGGCGGGCGCGGCGGTCAGCTCCCCGCGCGCCCGGTCCAGCAGGGCCAGCAGGGACCCGGGGACGAAGTGCTTGCCGCCCTCCCGGTAGGCGGCGACCACGCCGGCGTAGGGGAAACGGTCCGGCTCGGGCGCTGCGAGCCAGTCGGTGAGCGCTTTCATTTGCGGTCTTTCTCCTCGGGAAGGGGGGCCGCCGGGCAGGGAGCCGCCGGGGGCGGGGTCGGAGTGGCCGGGGCGGCGTCGCCCATCGGGCCGGTGCGGGTGAGCTCGGTGCGCACGAGCCACAGGCGGGGGAAGAACTGGTGGCCGATCAGCTTGGTCAGCACGCCGATCGGGATGCCCTTGGTGCCCAGGACGTCCTCGCCCAGCAGGCGGAGCGCCATCTTGCAGTGCTCCACGCGCCACAGGGAGATCCCCTCGTCCCAGCCGATCAGGGCCTCGGCGAGGCGGTGGACGGGCGTGTCGGGCTGCGTGCGGTAGACCTCGGCGAGGTCGGTCCCCTGCTCCTCGACGGCGCGGTCGAAAGCCTCGCCGAGCAGCGCGGTGGCGCGGCGGGCGGCCGCCCAGCCGGGGGACTCGAAGCCGGAGCCGTGGCCCAGGACGGTGCGGATGGTCTGGAAGTCCCAGGGCGAGAGCCGGCGCATCATCTCCAGCTGGTCGGTGGCCAGCCGGACGCCGAGCCGGGCCCGCTCCAGCAGCCTGACGGCCGTGTCGAAGGAGCCCTCGCCGATCAGCCGGGTGCTGTCGGTGAGTTCCTGGCAGGCGAGCTTGAGCCACAGCTCGGTGGACTGGTGCACCACCTGGAAGAGCAGCTCGTCGCGGTGGATGACCTCCTCCGGGCGGCGCTGGAGGGACAGCAGGGTGTCGGTCCGCATGTAGCGGGCGTAGTCCGTGTCCCCCGTGCCGGGCAGCACCGGTACGGAGTAGTCCTTGCCGGCGGGCGCGGTGTGCGCCTCGGGTGCGGTGGTCTGGGTGGTCACGGGGTTTCTCCTGTCAGGCGGCCGCGGCAGCGGCGGTGGTGCGGTGCCCGGCCGCCGCGGCGGCGGCCTCGGTGTGGGCGATGACCTCGCGGATGGTGTGCTGGCCGAGCATCCGGTCCAGGGGAAGTTCCAACCCCTGCTCCCGGGCGGCGGTCACGATCCGCACGGCCCGCATCGAGTTCCCGCCCAGGGCGTAGAACTCGTCGTGGACACCCACCTCGGAGACCTCCAGCACCTCGCGCCACAGCGCGACCAGCAGGTGCTCGCCGGGGGTCTGCGGCATCCCGCCGTCCGCCGGGAGGTCCCGCGGGGGCTCCTCGTACGCCTCGTCGGGCGCGGCGGCCTGCGGGGTGCCCGCGGCCGCGCGGGCGTCGGCCACCGGGCAGGGCAGCGCCGACAAGGCGGTGCCGGGAGCCGCCGAGGCGGCCCGCAGCACCGCGGACAGCGAGCGCGCCACCAGGTCGGCGGTCCCGGCGGTGAACAGGTCGGCCGACAGGGACACGTGCCCGGTCACCGCGTCGCCCTGCTCCACCAGGTCCGCGACCGCGTCGAACTGCAGTGCGGTGTCGGGGAGTTCGACGGGCTCCAGCGTCACGCCGGTGATCGCTGCCAGGCCCAGCGGTACGGACTGCTGCACGTTCAGCAGCGTCTGCGCGAGCGGCAGCCGGCCGGCCCGCCGGTCCGGGTGCGCCCGCTCGACCATCAGCTCGAACGGCACGTCGGCCCGGGAGTACGCCTCCACGCACCGGTCCCGGACCTGGGCCAGCAGCTCGCCGAAGGACGGGTCCCCGGACAGGTCGACGCGGATCGGAAGGGTGTTGACGAAGAAACCGACCAGCGGTTCGAGGTCCACCTCGGGCCGCCCGGCCACGGGCAGGCCCACCACCAGGTCGCTCTGCCCGCTCCACCGCGACAGCACCACCGCGTACGCGGCCAGGGCGACCATGGAGGCGGTCACCCCGCCGCCGGGGGCGGTCAGCCGCAGCTGCCGCACCACCGGGGCCGCCGCCCTCACCGGCGCCGACACCGCCGACCACGCCCGCACCGCGGGGCGCGGCAGGTCCGCGGGCAGCCGCAGCTCGCGCACCCCGGCGAGCCGCTCGCCCCAGTAGGCCAGCTGCTCCTCCAGGGCGCCGGAGGCCACCTGCTCGCGCAGCCACACGGCGTAGTCCGCGTACTGGAGCGGCAGTTCCTCCAGCGGGTGCGCGGTGCCGTGCAGGCAGGGCTCGTACAGGGCCGTCAGCTCGCGCAGCAGCACGCCGAGCGACATGCCGTCGCAGACGCTGTGGTGGACCAGAGCCAGCAGTACGTGGTCTTCGTCGGCCAGCCGCAGCAGCGTGCAGCGCAGCAGCGGGCCGGCGGCCAGGTCGAAGGGCTCCCGGCTGAGCTCCGCGGCCAGGGCCACGGCCGCGTCCGGGCCGCCGGGCACGTCCACGACGGGCAGGGCCACCGGGCCGGGGGCCCGCACCACCTGCGCGATGTCGTTGCCGTCCAGCCGCAGCACGCTCCGCAGCACCTCGTGCCGGGCGACCACCTCGGTCAGGGCCCGCTCCAGTGCCCCGTGGTCCAGCGGGCCCCGCAGCCGCAGGGCGGCCCGCATCGTGTAGAGGGCGGTCCCGCTGCCCGCCTGCTCCAGCAGCCACATCCGCTTCTGCCCGAACGAGGCGGGCAGGGCGAACAGCTCCTCGGACATCGCGGCCTCGGTCGTCTCGGCCTCGGCCGTCTCGGGCGCGGTCGTCTCGGTCTGGGTCATCTCAGGACTCACTCCGCAATCGAAGGGGCGGGTACGCGGTAGGCGGACCGGTCGATGCGCCGCAGGGCCGGTGCGGACGCCGGACGGCGCCCGGCCGCGGCCAGGGCCTCGGCCGTCGCGCGCACCGTCGGCGCCGCGAACAGCCGGCCCAGCGGCAGCTCCACCCCGTACCGCGCCCGTACCCGGGCGAGCAGCTGGGTGGCGAGCAGCGAATGCCCGCCGAGGTCGAAGAAGTTGTCGGTGGCACCGACGGCGGGCACGCCGAGCACCTGCGCCCAGATCGCGCACAGCTCGCTCTCCACGGGCGTCGCGGGCGCGACCCGGCCGGCCTCGGGGGCGGCGGGCTCCGGGTCGGGCAGCCGGCGCCGGTCGAGCTTGCCGTTCGGGCCGAGCGGCCACTCGGCGACGGCGGCGAAGGCCGTCGGCACCATGTGGGCCGGCAGCAGCTCCCGCAGGTGCGCCCGCAGTGCGGCGGCCAGTCCGCCGACGGCGGGCGCGTCCGGGCCCTCGGCGGGGCGGACGTGCGCCACCAGCACCGGGGTTCCGGAGCTGCCGGTGCGCACCGAGACCACCGCCGAGTCCACGCCGGGGTGGGTGCGCAGCGCCTCCTCGATCTCGCCCGGCTCGATGCGCATCCCGCGCAGCTTGACCTGGTGGTCGATCCGGCCCAGGTACTGCAGGGTGCCGTCCGCCCGCCACCGGCACAGGTCGCCGGTGCGGTAGAGCCGGGCCCCGGGCGCGCCGAAGGGGTCCGGTACGAACCGCTGCGCGGTCAGCCCGGGCCGGCGCCAGTAGCCGCGGCCCACGGCCGGGCCGCCCAGGAGCAGTTCGCCCGGCACGCCGACGGGGACGGGCCGGCCCGCGCCGTCGACGACGTACACGTGCGCGCCGTCGATCGGGCGGCCGATCGGCACCCGGCTGCCGTACCCCTCGGCGCAGGGGTACCACGTCACGTCGACGGCGGCCTCGGTGGGCCCGTACAGGTTGAACACCCCGGTGTCCGGCAGCAGTGCGGCGCATTCGGTGACCAGCGCGGCGGGCAGCTCCTCCCCGCTGCACACGATGCGGCGCAGGGTGCCGCGTACGGCGGGCAGCCGGCCGGCGGTGGTGAACGCGGCCAGCATCGAGGGCACGAAGTGCACGGTGGTGATCGCGGCCGAGGCGATCAGGTCGCACAGGTACTCGGGGTCCTGGTGGCCGCCGGGCCGGGCGAGCACGCAGCGGCCGCCCACCATCAGCGGCCAGAACAGCTCCCACACCGAGACGTCGAAGCCGATGGGCGTCTTCTGGAGCACGCCCTCGCCCTCGGCGAGCCCGAACGCCCGGTGCATCCACAGCAGCCGGTTGACGACGGCGCCGTGTTCGTTCATGGCGCCCTTCGGCCGTCCCGTGGACCCCGAGGTGAAGATCACGTACGCGAGGTCGCGGACCCCGGCGCCGGACTGCGGGCGGTGCCCCGGACGGGCGGCGACCGCGGCGGCGTCCCGCCGCAGGCACAGCACCTGCGCGCCCGCGGCCGCGGCCGCGGCCGTCAGCTCCGCGGGTGCGGCGGCCGTGTCGGCGACGACGACCCGGGCCCCGGCGTCCTCCAGCATCATCTCGATCCGGGCCGCCGGGTAGCCGGCGTCCAGCGGCAGGTAGGCGCCGCCGGACTTGAGGACCGCGAGCAGCGCCACCATCAGGTCCAGGCCGCGCGGCAGCGCCACCCCGACCAGCGCCCCCGGGCCGACGCCCCGCGCCCGCAGCTCCCACGCCAGCCGGTTGGCCCGCTCGTCCAGTTCGGCGTAGCTCAGCCGCTCCTCGCCGTACTGGACGGCGGTGGCCCGCGGCGTGCGGTCGGCCTGGGCCTCGATGTGCCCGTGCACGGTGGCGGTGTCCGTCGCCGAGGCGGGCACGCCCGCCCCGCTCCACCGCTCCAGCAGCCCGGCGCGGTCGGACTCCGTCATGACCGGCAGCTCCGACAGGGCGGCGGAGGCCCGCGCGGGCCCGGCTTCCTCCAGCACCAGCCGCAGCGCGGTCGCGATCCGCTCCACGGTGGCCGGGTCGAACAGCTCGGTGCTGTACTCGACGAGCCCGTCGAAGCCTCCGTCGGCGCGCGGAGCGAGGTCCACGGCCAGGTCGAACTTGGCGGTGCCGGTGTCCAGCCGGACCGGCAGCATCTCCAGGCCGCCCACGACGACCGGCTCCCGGGCCTGTTCGTCGGACTGGAACAGGTAGCGCACCAGCGGGGTGCGGCCGCCCGCGTCCCGCTGCGGGCGCAGCTCCTCGACCAGGTGGTCGAAGGGCACGTCGGCGTTGGCCCGCGCGTCCAGCACCTCGCCGTGCATCCGCCCGACGAGCTCCTCCAGCGAGGGGTCGCCCGACAGGTCGACGCGCACCGGGAGGGTGTTGACGAAGAACCCGGCCAGCGCGGCCGTCTCGGCCCGGCCGCGGCCCGCCACCGGCGTGCCCACCACGAGGTCGTCCTGGCCGGTGAAGCGGGCGAGGACCGCGGCGAACGCAGCCATGGCCACGGTGAAGGGGGTGGTGCGCAGCCGGTCGGCGAGCGCGCCGATCCGGGCTCCGGCCGCCGCGCCCACCTCGAAGCGGGCGTGCGCCCCGGAGAAGTCGGAACGGGCCGGTCGGGGCCGGTCCGTGGCCAGGTCGGCGAGGACGGCCCCGTCGAGCCGAGCCCGCCAGTGCTCCAGCTGCGCGGCCGCCGCCGGGGAGGACAGCCACTGCGACTGCCACAGCGCGTAGTCCGCGTACTGGACCGGCAGTTCGGGCAGCCGCGGCTCGCGCCCCTCGGCCTGCGCCCCGTGCAGCTCGACCAGTTCGCGGATCAGCACGTGGAGCGACCAGCCGTCGGACACGGCGTGGTGCATGGCCAGGACGAGGAGCCGGGCCTCGCCGTCGCCCTGCAGCAGGGTGCAGCGCAGCAGCGGTCCGGCGGCGAGGTCGAAGGGCTCCGCCGCGATCCGCCCGGCCCGCCGGACGAGCTCCTCCCCGGCCTCGCCGGGGGCCTGCACCGTGCGGACGGCGACGGGCGCGGCGGGCAGGGCCACCGCCCGCACGCCCCCTTCGCCGTCGGCGCGCAGGACGCTGCGCAGTACCTCGTGCCGTTCGGTGATGCGGGTCAGCGCCCGCTCCAGCGCCGGCTGGTCGAGGCGGCCGCGCAGCCACACGCCGCAGGCGATGGTGTACGCGGCGCTGCCCGGCTGGAGCTGGTCGAAGAACCAGAGCCGGCGCTGCCCGGAGGACGGTGCGGCGGGGGCGGCCGGGTCGGGCCGGCGCGTGATGCCGCCGGGCGCGGAGCCGAGGCCGCGCCCGCGGCGCAGCTGCGCGAGCAGCGCGGCGCGCTGCGGGGAGAGGAACTCGGAGGACATGGCGTCACTGGCCTTCGTCGTCAGGGGACCGGCGTTCAGGGGTAGGTGCGCAGCAGTTCGGTCAGGCAGCGGGTGCCGAACTCCAGGGCGGTTACGGGGATCCGCTCGTCGGCGCAGTGCAGCAGTCGGCGGTGCGGGGCCCCGGCGGGGAGCAGGAGCGGCAGCCAGCCGTAGCAGCGGATGCCCAGGCGGGCGAAGACGGTGGCGTCGGTGGTGGCCGGGCTCATCACCGGCAGCGGCACGGCCTCGGGGTCCGCCTCGCGCAGGATCGCCTCCAGCCGGTCGTAGAACGGCCCGAACTCGGGCTCCGCGATCAGCTCGGGCCGGACCCGGGGGTCCTCGTGCAGCAGCTCGATGCCGATCACCTCGGCGTCTTCGCCGTCCCCGCCGCCGGTGCCGTCCCCGCCGATCAGGGCGCGTATCTCGGCGACCAGGTCGGCCACCTCGAACTCCCCGGGCAGGATCCGCCCGTCGACGTCGACGGTGATCTCCGCCGGCATCATGTTGATCTTGTGCCCGGTGCGCACCACCGTCGGGTTGACGGTGTGCCGCAGCACCGAGTCCAGCTGGAGCGCCTCGTTCAGCGGCAGTCCCGCCGGCGGCGCGTCGCCCTCGCGGTCCTCCCGCAGCCGGTTCACCGCCTCGGCCAGCGGCGCCGGCAGCGCCCCGGCCAGCGCGGCCAGCATCCGGTCGGCGGCCGGCATCTGATGGCGCGGCAGCCGGGCCCCGCTCAGCGCGGTCAGCACCGCGCCCAGGCGGGCCGTCGGATTGCCCGGCGCGGCCAGCCGCGAGGCGTGCCCGCCGGGCCCGCGCAGGGTCAGCCGCAGCCAGCCCGGCCGCTTCTCGGCCACCACCACCGGGTGGAAGCGGATCCCGGCCAGCTCGATGCCGGCGCCGCCCTCCTCGCCGATGGCGTACCGCACCCCCTCGAACAGCTCGGGGTACTGCTCGACGAGGAACGCGGCGCCCGCCCCGCTGCCGTCCTCCTCGTCGGCGACGACCGCGAGGACCACGTCCCCGGCGGGCCGCTCCCCGGCCGCGCGCAGCCGGAAGAGCGCGGACAGCATCATCGCGAGGCCGCCCTTCATGTCGATCGCGCCGCGGCCCCACACCTCCCCGTCCACGAGGCGCCCCTCGAACGGCGGGTGCGTCCACTCCTGGCCCGTCACCGGCACCACGTCGGAGTGCGCGTGCAGCAGCAGCGGCGGGGCCTCGCCCCGGCCGGGAAAGCGCACCACCAGGTTGGTGCGCTCCGCACTGGGACCGACCACCTTGTAGTCCGTGATCCCCTCGGCGATCAGCAGCCGTTCGAGGTGGGCGACGAGGCGGCCCTCGTCGCCGGGCGGGTTGACGGTCTCGATCCGGATCAGGTCCCGCAGCAGCGGCACCGGGTCCAGCAGGGGGGAGTCGTGCATGGCGCGGCCTTTCGGATCAGCTCGGGTTCGGGGTGGGAGCGGGCAGCGCCGCCGCCTCGCGCAGCAGCTCGGTGCCCGTGCCCAGCCACTGGGAGTCCACGGCGGCGCGGCGCAGGAACAGCTGGGCGTCGCAGGCCTCCGTCATGCCGTACGCGCCGTGCAGGTGCACCGACTCGGCGGCCGCCCGCCGGGCCAGATCGCCCGCCAGGTACAGCGCCTGCGCGCCGGTGCGCAGTACGTCCTCCCCGCGGTCGGCGGCCGCGGCCCCCGAGCGGGCGAAGGCCAGTACGGTCGCCGCCTCCGCGGCCAGCGCCGCCAGCCGGTGGGCGGGGGCCTGCTGCCGGGCCAGCGGCTGCCCGAAGGCCTGCCGGGACCTCAGCCGCTCCGCGGCCAGCTCCACCGCGGCCCGCGCGGCTCCGGCCAGCGCGGCGGCCTGCCGGATCCGGGCCGCGGCCAGCACGGCAGGCCAGGACGCGCCCACCGGGTGGACCGCCCCGGACACCGCGGCCCGGTCCAGCTCCACCGCGTACAGGTCGCCGCGGCCGATGTCGTCGCGGCGCGCCAGGCGCACCCCGGGCTGCTCGCGCGGCACGAGGGCCAGTACGGGCTCACCGTCGGGCCCGGCTGCGACCACCGCCAGATGACCGCAGTCGGCCGCGAAGGCGGTGAAGGGCCGGCTGCCGGTGACCGTGTAGCCGTCCGCCTCCCGGTGCACGGTGAGCGGACCGGGCCGGGCGGGCCCGGTCAGCCCGTCCCCGCGGACCGCGAGGGCGAGACGCTCCGCGCCGAGGGCGACCCGGTCGAGCAGCGGTCCGTACGCCGGATCCCCGGCGGCGGCCAGCAGCGCGGCCGCCGTCACGGTGTCCGCGTACGGGCTCTGGTACAGGGCCGCGCCCATCAGCTCGGCGATGGCGGCCCGTTCGTGCCCGGTGCGCGGCCCGAAGGCGCCCAGTTCGGCCAGGGTCGCCCACACGGCGTCCCTGGTGCCCGCGTCCTCCTCGCCGAGCCGGGCCGCCGGCCCGTCCGCGGCGCCGCGCGGCCGCTCACCGAGCCGGCGCAGCACCGGCGCCAGCTCCTGCCCGAACAGTTCCCTCAGCTCGTCGAGCACGGCCGTCGTCACAGCAGCCCCAAACCGTTGGTGGCGATCAGAGTGAGCATGACCTCGGAGGTCCCCGAGGCCAGCCGGTGCGAGGGGCCCATCCGCAGCCCCGCCTCCAGTACCCCGCCGTCGGGCGCGGCGCCGTCCCAGGCGGTGAGGACCGCCTCCAGCCCGCAGACCTCCAGGGCGAGGTCGAGCACCGGCCGGATCTGCTCGGTGGCGTACCACTTGGCCATCGCCGAGCCGACCGGGTCCGGGCGGCCCGCGCCGAGGTTGCGCACCTGCTGCCAGGCCATGGCGTGCCCGGCGCGCAGCCGGGCGTCGAGCGCGGCCAGCGGCAGCGCGTACGCCGGGTCCGCCAGCCGGCCAGTCGCCGCGGCCCGCTCGGCCACCAGGTCCAGCAGGCGGCGGGCCTTGGCGTGGAAGTCGACCCCGGTCCGCTCCAGTTGGAGCAGGTCGTTCATCAGGGCCCAGCCGTTGTCGACCTCGCCGAGGACATCGGCCTCCGTGAGGCGCACCCCGTCGATGACGACCAGGTTGAACCGGTCGTTGCACAGCGTCGCCACCGGCTCCACGTGGACGCCGGGGGAGCGCAGGGGCAGCAGGAAAAGGGTGATGCCGTGCATCGCCACCGGTGACTCGGTGGTGCGGGCCGCGCACAGCGCCACTTCGCCGTACTGCGACTTCATGTTGTAGATCTTCTGTCCGTACAGCCGCCAGCCGTCGCCGTCGCGGCGCGCGGTGGTGCGCAGCCCCGACAGGTCGGATCCGGCGTCCGGCTCGGTGAAGAGCACGGTGGCGATCTCCTCGCCGGCGGCCAGTGCGGGCAGGTGCCGCTTCTTCTGCTCCTCGGTGCCGACCTCCAGCAGGAACCGCCCGACGATGTCGATGCTGAGGACGTGCACGTCGTCGGGGATCCCGGCGAGGGTCATCTCCTCGGTGACGATCGCCGCCTCCGCGGCGCCGAGGCCCGCCCCGCCGTACTCGTGCGGCCAGTTCGGGGCCAGCCAGCCCCGCTCGCCCAGCCAGCGGTGCACCGGCAGGTGCGTCGCCTCGGTGCCCGGCGGGTACGCG
This sequence comes from Streptomyces sp. NPDC051109, assembly GCF_044455885.1. Taxonomy (NCBI): domain Bacteria; kingdom Bacillati; phylum Actinomycetota; class Actinomycetes; order Kitasatosporales; family Streptomycetaceae; genus Streptomyces; species Streptomyces sp. NPDC051109. Next base: position 80,644 of record NZ_JBITFF010000017.1, on the reverse strand, counting down.
GCGATCCCGGCGGCCAGGGCGCGTACGCGCTCCTCGGCCAGCAGGGCCCGCACCTGCCCGCGGAACTCCTCCTCGGCGGGGCTGAGGGCGCCCGGGTGTCCGCCGGTCACAGCGCACCGTCCCGTCCGGCCTCGGCCGTCTCGGCGGCTTCGGCGCGCTCCAGCAGGGCCAGCAGCTCGGCGTCGTCGGCCGAGGCCAGCTCCCGCTCCTCGACCAGGTCGGCGAGCTGCCCCAGGGTGCTGTTGACGAACAGGTCGCGCAGTTCCAGCTCCACCCCGAAGCGCTCCCGGACCCGGGCCGCGAACTGGGTGATCTTGAGCGAGTTGCCGCCGACGGCGAAGAAGCCGTCGTGGGTGCTGAAGCCGCCCCGGCCCAGGATCTCCTCCCAGATGCCGGCCAGCGCGAGCTGCGTGGGCGTCGAGGGGGCCTCGAACTCCACGGCGGCCGCGGCCTGCTCGGGCTCCGGCAGCCGGGCCCGGTCGAGCTTTCCGCTCGCCGCCCGCGGCAGCTCGGCGAGCACCGCGAAGAGCGCGGGCACCAAGTGCGCGGGCAGCCGGCCGCCCAGGCGGCGGCGCAGCTCCCCCTCGTCCGGAGCCGCCGTCCCCGCGGCGGGGACCACGTACGCCACCAGCCGGGCGTCGGCGCCCGCGCCGTGGGCGACGACGACCGCCTCGGCGATCTCCGGCTCCGCGGTCAGCGCCTGCTCGATCTCGCCGGGCTCGATGCGCAGCCCGCGGATCTTGACCTGCTGGTCGACGCGGCCGCGGAACTCCAGGTTCCCGTCGGCCCGGCGCACCACGAGGTCGCCGGTGCGGTAGAGCCGCCCGCGGTCCCCGCCGCCGGTGCCTCCGTCCCCGTACGGGTCGGGTACGAACTTCTCGTCGGTCAGCTCCGGGCTGTTCAGGTAGCCGCGGGCCACTCCGGCGCCGCCGACGAGCAGCTCGCCCGGCACTCCGACGGGCACCAGGGCCCCGAACCGGTCCACCACGTGGGCCCGGTAGTTGGCGAGCGGGGTGCCGATGGGCGGCATCGCGTCGTGCACCGTCCGCGGGCACTTGTAGTCGATGCAGGCGACCGTGGCCTCGGTGGGCCCGTAGCCGTTGTGGAACTCACGCCCGCCGGTGTTCCAGCGGTTGACCAGCTCGCCGGGGAACGCCTCCAGGCCGACGAAGAGCATCCTCAGCTCCGGCAGCGCCGCCGGGTCGAGCGACCCGAGCACCGCCGGCGGCAGGTCGGCCACGGTGACGTGCTCGTCCTGCATCAGCGAGGTCAGCCGGGCGGGGTCCAGCAGGGTCTCGCGCGGCGCCTGCACCAGGGCGGCGCCGCTGGTCAGCGCGGAGAAGAAGTCGAACAGGCTGACGTCGTAGGACGGGTTGGCGAACTGCAGCACCCGGTCCCCGGGGCCCATCCGGAACAGCTCCGTGATGGCCCGCGCGAAGTTGACGATCGAGCGGTGCTCCACCTGCACGCCCTTGGGGCGCCCGGTCGAGCCCGAGGTGAAGATCACGTACGCGAGGTTCTCCGGCCCCGCGGAGGCCGGCAGCCGGCCGGGCGCGGGCCCCTCCGCGAGCGCCGGGTCGTCGGCGAGCACGGCGGTGACCGAGGCCGGCAGCTCCCCGGCCAGGTCGGCCGTGGTGACGGCGGTACGGGCGCCGGCCTCCTCCAGCAGCAGCTCCCAGCGGGCGGCCGGGTGGTCCGGGTCGAGCGGCAGGTAGCCACCGCCCGCCTTGTGCACGGCGAGGAAGGCCACCGGCAGCGCCGGGCCGCGCCGCGCGAGCACGCCCACCACCGACTCGGGCCCGACCCCCTGGGCGCGCAGCGCGCGGGCGAGCCGGTCGGCCCGCTCGTCGAGCTCCCGGTAGGTCAGTGCCGTCCCCTCGTGGACCACGGCCACCGCGTCCGGGTGGGCGTCGGCGACGGACTCGACGAGCTGGTGCAGGCACAGCCCCTCCGTGCCGTACGTGCGCGCGGTGTCGTTCCAGCCGCGGACCAGCTGCCGGTGCTCCGCGTCCGTCAGCAGCGGCAGCTCGCTCAGGCGCAGTTCCGGGTTCTCCGTGACGGCCCGCAGCAGCCGCGCGTAGTGCCCGAACAACCGCTCGATACGGTCCGTGTCGAACAGCTCGGTGGAGTACTCGGCCCACAGCCGCAGGCCCTGCCCGGGCACCTCGGTCAGCTGCACGGCCAGGTCGAAGCGGGCGGTGCCCGGGTCGGCCGGGTACGGCTCGGCGGACAGCCCGCCCGCCTCGGCCTCGGCGGCCGCCGCGTGCTGGAGCGTGAAGCAGGTCTGGAAGAGCGGGTTGCGGCTCGGGTCGCGCTCGGGGGCCAGCTCGTCCACCAGCGTGCCGAAGGGCAGGTCCTGGTGGAAGTGGGCGCCCATCACGGTCTCGCCCGTGCGCCGCAGCAGCTCGCGGAAGGTCGGGTCGCCCTCCGTGGAGGTGCGCAGGACCAGCGTGTTGGAGAAGAAGCCGATGAGGTTCTCGATCTCCGGCCGGGTGCGGCCCGAGAACACCGAGCCGAGGACGATGTCGTCCTGGCCGGTGTAGCGGGACATCAGCGCGGTGAACGCGGCGAGCACCACCGTCAGCAGGGTGGCCCGCTCGGCCAGGGCCGTGCGGTGCAGTCCGCGCAGCAGCTCGTCCGGCAGCATCCGCGTCAGCGTGGCGCCGTCGCGGGTGGGGTCCGCGGGCCGGGGCCGGTCGGCCGGGAAGTCGAGGGTCGCCGCCCCCGCCAGCCGCTCCCGCCAGTACGCGAGCTGCTTGTCCAGCACCTCGCCGGTCAGGTGGCCGCGCTGCCACACCGCGAAGTCGGCGTACTGGACGGGCAGTTCGGGCAGCTCGGGAGCGGACCCGGCCGCCTCGGCGCGGTAGAGGGCGACGAGTTCGCGGGTCAGGATGTCCGTGGACCAGCCGTCGGTGGCGATGTGGTGCATGGCCAGGACCAGGACGTGCTCCTGCGGCCCGAGGCGGACCAGCGACACCCGCAGCGCGTGCTCGGCGGCCAGGTCGAAGGAGTGCCGGATCTCCTCCCGCACGTGGGCCTCGACCGCGGCCTCCTGCTCCGCGCCGGCGAGCGCGCCGAGGTCGGTGACGGGCAGCGCGACCTCGGCGGGGGCCGGGTCGACATGCTGGTAGGCCACACCGTTCAGCTCCGGGTAGCGGGTGCGCAGGATCTCGTGCCGCCCCACCAGGGCGGTCAGCGCCCGCCGGAACGCCGGCAGGTCCAGCGGCGCCCGCAGGCGCAGCACGGACGGCGCGTTGTAGACCGGCCTGCCCTGGGACCACTGGTTCAGGAACCACAGCCGCTGCTGGGTGAACGACAGCGGCAGGGCCCGGTCCCGGGCCGCCGGGGCGATGGAGGTGCTCGTCGCCCGCACCGTGGTGCGCTGGCGCTCGCGCAGCGCCAGCAGGGCCTTGCGGGTGTCGGCGAGGCTGCGCGCGCCCGCGCCCGCGCCGGCACCCGCGCTGGCGCCCGCGCCGGTACCCGCAGCGGCAGCCGCTCCGGCCGCCGTTCCCGCCCCGGCCGTCGTTCCGGTCCTCGTCTCGGCCATCCCCGTCAGCTCCCCGTCGTCGTCAGCGGCGCGGCGCCGCCCGTCTCGTGTACGGCGGCCAGCCGTACGGTGGTCCCCGCGCCGCCGAGCGCGCCGGAGACCGGGTCCTTCACGCGGCCGTCGGCCACCACCACCTCGGCCACGGAGCCCAGCAGGGCCTCCCGGGCCGCCTGCAGCTTGGCCTTCATGCCGCCCACGGCCGCGTCCCCGACGGGCCCCTCGGCCGGCACCCGGTACTCGGGCAGCAGCGAGGACTCGTCGCGGTGGTCGGCCAGTACGCCCGGCGCACCCGTCAGCAGCACCAGCCGCTCGGCCCCCAGGGCCGCGGCGACCGCGGCGGCGGTGCGGTCGGCGTCCACGTTCACCGCGGTGCCGTCCTCGGCGAGGGCCGGCGGCGAGAGCACGGGCACGATGCCCTGCTCCAGCAGCAGGGCCAGCAGGGCCGGATCCACGCTCCGGATCCGGCCGTTGTGGTCGTCGCGGATCATGACGGTGCGACCGTCGAGCACCGCGCGGTGCGCGGCGGTCCGCCGGGCCCTGACCGTGGCACCGTCCAGGCCGGTCAGCCCGACGGCGCGGGCGCCGCGCCGGCCCAGGGCCGCCACCAGGGCGGGCTTGACCTTGCCGGCGAGCGCCAGCTGGAGGACCTCCAGGGTGGCGGGGTCGGTGTAGCGGCTGGAGGAGCCGCTGGGCGTGGTCAGCCGGCGCTGCGGGACACCGAGCCGCTCCGCCAGCAGGTCGACCTCGGCGGCCCCGCCGTGCACCAGCACGACACGGCGGCCCGCGGCGGCCAGGGAGGCGATGTCGGCGCACATCGCCTCCCGGTCGATCGCCGGGCTGCCACCGCATTTGACGACGGTGACGGGGTGAATCATGTGTCGCTGCCTCTCGGATCGGAACGGCGCCCTCGACGGGGCACGGGGCCCGGCGCCGCCGGGGGATGCCCGCCGGCGCCGGTGCGGGCGTACAGGGCCCGGGACTGGGCCCGGCAGGGGCCCGGCACGGTCAGATCGGGTGCAGGCCCGGGAAGCCCAGGGCGGTCCGCTCGTCCCAGCCCATGCGGATGTTCATGCTCTGCACGGCGTTGCCCGCCCCGCCCTTGACGAGGTTGTCCAGCGCCCCGATCACCAGCAGCTGGCGGCTCGGCGCGTCGTAGGCGAAGCCGACGTCGCAGTAGTTGGAGCCGAGCAGCAGCTTCGGCTCCGGGAACCGGTAGTTGCCGCGCTTCTGCGCGACGACGCGGACGAAGGGCTCCCCCGCGTACGCCGTGCGGTAGGCGGCACGGATCGCCGCCTCCGTGACCCCCGGCTGCGCGGTCGCCCGGATGACGACCTGCACACCGCGGACGGCGTCCACACCGGTGGCCGTCATCAGCGCGTCCAGGCCGGTGGCCTGGCTGATCTCTGCCTGGTGGCGGTGGTTCAGCGGGGCGAACACCCGCAGCACGTTGCTGCGCTCGGAGTGCAGGTTCATCTCGCCCGCCGAGGCGCCCGAACCGCTGGAGCCCACCCGGCCGTCGACGGTGACCCGGGACTCGATCAGGCCCGCAGCGGCGAGCGGGTTCAGTGCCAGGATCGACGCGCTCGCCATGCAGCCGGGCACGCTCACCAGGTCGGCGGTGCGCAGGCTCTCCCGGTGCAGCTCGGGCAGGCCGCTCACGGCGTCGGCGAGCAGCTCCGGCACCGGGTGCTCCCGGCCGTAGTGCCTGCGGTACAGCGCGGGGTCCTTCAGCCGCAGATCGGCACTGAGGTCGAAGACCACCTTGCCGCGGGCGGCGAGCTCGGCCCGCCCGGCGGGGTCGTCCAAGCTGGACGCGGTGAAGAAGAGGACGTCGCACTCGGGCAGTTGCTCCGGTGCGACGTAGCCGAGGTCGGTCAGGCCCCGGAGGTTGGGGTGGCTGCCGTCGACCCGCCTGCCGGACAGGCGGGTCGAGGTGGCGGCCACGACCTCGACCTCGGGGTGGCCGAGCAGCATCCGGAGCAGTTCGCCCCCGATGTACCCGGCCCCGCCGACGATCCCGGCGCGGATCACCGGAGTTCTCCTTCGAGGCGCACAGGCGCGGAGCGCCGGTGTTCTCTGCACATCTGGCCTGACCTGCACCTTCTCTGATTGTCAGTGAGGACTGTCGCGTTGCGGCCATGACGGCGACGCCGATGGCCGAGGGTGCTGGGGTTGCCCCCGTCCTTCAGGGCGGGGAGGTTTCACCTACTCACCCCAGTCCTCTTCGGCCTCGGGGGCCAGGGCCATGATGAGCGGCTCGCGCGAAACGATTTCGAGTTCCGCCATGCATTCCGCGCACTCGACGATTTCGTTGAGTTCCACCTCGGGTGCGACGGAGACGTCTCCGGTGCATTCCGGGCATGCTTCCTTGAGCAAGACAGCATTCCTTTCCATGCGGTATTCGGCATGTTTTCCGCGGGTGTTTCCACCGCAGGTCGAGCCTGCCGGGCGGGGCCCCGAGCAGTCAGTCGGGGATAACCCCTACGCACCCTGAGGGGCGTGCCCGCGGGCTTCCAGACGGCTCTGGAGTCCCTCCAGGGCCCGGTCGTACGCATCGAGCAAAGCGGCGGTGCGGCGCAGCAGACCCGGCACCGCCCCGGCCCGGTCCGGGCCCGCCGTGGCCACCGCGATGCGCAGCGCGGACCAGTGGTGGGCCACCCGGTCCACCTCGCGGGCCAGTTCGGCGAGCCGCAGCTCGCCGAAGCGCCGCCCGGCCTCGCGCAGGAACTCGGCGTGCAGCCCGGTCACCGCGAGGACGGGGCCGATGACGACGAAGACCTCGTCGCCCACGGCAGCGTCCCCGGGCAGCCTGTCGAAGGCCTCCGTCAGGAAGGTGCGCAGCCCCGCGAGCCCGCGCAGGTGCCCCGCGGCGGTGTCGGCGGCGGCCGGCTCCGCCCGCAGCGCGCGCAGGTTCGCGGCGGTCACCCGGTCCACGAACTCCGGGTCGAAGGCCGGCTGCCGCTCACCGATGCGCACCTCCAGCCAGCGGTTGCCGATCGGGTTCGCGGTGAAGAACAGGTCCCGGTCGTGGTGGACCGGGTTGCCGGAGTCACGGGCGGCGCCCAGCGCGGCCAGCGGGATGGTCCCCTGGAATGCGGGCGGCACCGGGTCGGCCACGAACACGTCGCCGGTGGTGTCGTCGAAGCCGTACAGCACCATCAGGTGGTTGGTGTGCACGTCGCGGTAGGCCGGCCGGAACGGCAGGTGGAAGTTGTCGGCGGCCACCGCCACCGGCGTGCCCGCCGCCAGCGCGGCCCGCACCTGCTCCCAGCCCTCGCGGGCGCCGGCCGGCTCGTGCCAGCGCGAGTGCACGTCGTGGAAGGGGGCGAGGCCGCCGAAGAGGTCCTCGGCCGCGCCCGGGAAGTAGTACTCCTCGCGGCGGATGTCGCCCGCCGGGTAGTCGAAGCCCCAGCCGGCGCCCAGCGCCTGCACCGGGTCCAGGCCGTGGAAGCCCAGCAGGACCCCCGCCGTCGTGTGCAGGCAGTGCGACAGCTCGTGCCGCCAGTAGCCGACGGGTCCCAGTTCAACTCGCAAGACGGCTCTCCTCGTCCGCTGTGACGGTCATCGCGAAGACGTGCATCGCCGGGTTGTCCGGCAGCCGCACCGCGGCCAGCGGGGCGGGCACGCGCACCGGCACCCGCTGCTGCCAGATCGACGGCGCGTGGTGCAGGTGGGTGTGGCGGGGGTAGCGCATGCTGCCGGTGGCGAAGGCCCTCGGCTCGCCGAAGTACGCGGCGGTCTGCGGCCAGAAGTCGCTCATCCGCAGCCACTCCCGGCGCACGGTGCCGTCCGCGTAGTGCAGTTCGACCTCGTCCTCGGTGCGCCGCTCGGCCGCGCCGACCAGGCCGATCCAGTCCCAGCGGCCGCCCGGCAGTTCCACCAGCTGGCCGCGGCAGCGGACGTTGTCCCCGGCGGCGCTCGCGCGGGCCGGGAACTCGAAGACGGCCCCCACGAGGTCCACCAGGGAGCCGGGCTCCGGCAGTTCCTCCGCCGGAAACGTATTGCGCCAGATATTGAACCCGTAGTCGCCGGGGGTGTCCGGCGGCTGTATTCCGCGATTGTTGAAATGCGCGGACAGATTGACGACGGTGTTTCCCAATCCCATCACATCCACTATGTTGCGGCTGTGCTCACCACAGAAAAGGCGGCCACTGCCGTCGATATCCAGTTCCGATTCCTTGACTCTGTTCCCGCCGCCCCGGAAGGCCTCTGCGGGCAGGTGGCGGCGGTCACCGCGGCCGCGTACGCCGCGGGCGACCTCGTCCCGGGCCTCCCCGTCGCCGACGGCGCCCGCGAACGGGCCGAGGACGTACGGGAGGACCTCGCCGCGGGCCGCGGACTGTGGGTCGCCTCCCTCGGCGGTGAGACCGCCGGATCGGTGCGGGCCGTGGTCCGTCCCGACGGGGACTGGGAGGTCCGCCGGCTGGCCGTCTCCCCCCGGGTGCGCCACGCCGGGCTCGGCCGGCTGCTGCTGCGCCGCCTCGAAGCGGCGGCCGCGGCCGCGGGCGCCCGGCAGGTGGTGCTCGACGCCGTGGTGGAGCGGGGCAACCCGGCCTTCTACGCCCGGGTCGGCTTCCGTACGGTCCGTCACTTCGGCGCTGCGGACAAGCCGCTCTCCGAGGTGCACATGGTGCGCGATCCGCGCGCGCCGCAGGCGCCCGGACTGCCCTACGCCCCCGGCGGGGACGGCTGGGCGGTGTCCTGGTGGGCCGGTCCGGACGGCACCCGCTGCCGCACCGGGGCGCCGCTGCCCGCCGCCCCGGAGGAGGCACTGCTCGGCATCGACTTCCTCCCCGGCGCCAACGGGGCCCAACAGGCGGCCCTGGAAGCGGTGTTGGCGGACGCCGCGGACCGGCGCACCGGGGACGGGCTGTTCTTCGCCCGTCCCGCCGCGCGGATCGCGGCGTTCACCCAGCCCCGGCTGATCCACACCAGCCTGCTGGCCTGGTGGCGCAGCCCGGCCGCCCGCGCGCCGCGCGCCGCCTGAACGGCGGCCCGACGGTTCACGGCGGGGCCGCTCGCCGCGGGGCCGTCCGTCGCGGGGCCGCTCATCGCGGGGCGGCGGCCAGTCGGGCGGCCGCCGCGGCGATCTCCGCCGGGCTGATGCCGGCCAGCTCCAGCAACTGCCGCTCGTCGGCGACGTGGTCGAAGAACCGGTCCGGCACGCCGATCCGGTGCACCCGGCACGGCGCCTCCTGCGTCACCACCTCGCAGACCGCGGCCCCCAGGCCGCCCGCCACCAGGTGGTCCTCCACCGTGACGATCCCGCCGGTCTCCCGCGCCGCCGCGAGCACGGCCTCCCGGTCCAGCGGCTTGATCGTGTGCATGTTGAGCACCCGGGCGAAGACGCCCCGCCCGGCCAGCTCCCGCGCCGCCTCCAGCGCCATCGACACCGGGTACGGGCCCGTCGCCACGATGGTGACGTCCGTACCCGCGCGCAGCTCGCGCGCCTTGCCGACCGTGAACTCGTACGGCTCCGCGTGCACCAGCGGCGTGGCCGCCCGGCCCAGCCGCAGGAACAGCGGCCCCGGCAGGTCCGCCGTGGCGCGCACCGCGTACTCGGCCTCCACCGCGTCCGCCGGCACCACCACGGTCAGGTTCGGCAGCGTCCGCAGGATCGCCAGGTCCTCCACCGCGTGGTGGGTGGGCCCGTAGTGCCCGGCCGACAGCCCGGCGTGGGTCGCCACGATCCGCACCGGCAGGTTGTTCCCGGCGACGTCGATCTTCACCTGCTCGCAGGCGCGGGCCGCCGCGAACCCCGACAGGGTGTTCGCGTACGGCAGCAGCCCGGTCGCCGCCAGCCCCGCCGAGACCCCCATCAGGTTGGCCTCGGCGATGCCGACGTTGACGTACTGCCGCGGCAGCTCCTCGCCGAACAGCGTCTCCAGGCCGCCCATGTCGGAGTCCACGCAGATGATCCGCGGGTCCGTGCGGGCCAGCTCCAGCAGCGTGCGGCGGTACACCTCGCGCGCGGGGACCGCGTACCGCTCCTCCCAGGAGGGCTCGGCGGGCTCGGCGGGCTCGGCGGCTTCCGCCGGCTTCGCGGCCCTCTCCGGCATCGTGGCGGTCATCGTGCCCTCCTCGCGTTCAGGCCGGTCAGGGCCCGCTGGAACAGCCGAGGCGTCAGCTGCACCGAATGGGACTTCTTCTTGCCCTCGAACAGCGGCACGCCGCGGCCCTTGACCGTCCGCGCCAGCACCACCGTCGGCCGTCCGGCGGTGTCCGGCAGGGCCGCGAACACCTCCCGCAGCGCGCCCAGGTCGTGGCCGTCCACCTCCGCCACCGCCCAGCCGAAGCTGCGCCAGCGGTCGCCCAGCGGCTCCAGGCTCACGCACTCCTCCGTGGAGCCGGAGATCTGCAGCCCGTTGCGGTCGACGACCGCGACCAGGTTGTCGAGCCCGTGGTGGCCCGCGTTCATCGCGGCCTCCCACACCGAGCCCTCCTGGAGCTCGCCGTCGCCCAGCAGGGCGAAGGCCCGCCCCGCCCGGCCCTGGCGGCGAAGGCCCAGCGCGACCCCCGAGGCCAGCGACAGGCCGTGGCCGAGCGATCCGGTCGGGAACTCCACCCCGGGCAGCCGGCGCAGCGGGTGCCCGGCGAGCCGGCTCCCCGGCGCACCGTACGTCGCCAGCTCGGCCCGGTCGATGAAACCGCGCTGGGCCAGCACCGCGTACAGGGCGGCACTCGCGTGCCCCTTGCTGAGCACGAACCAGTCCCGGTCGGCCCAGTCGGGCTGCTCCGGCCGCAGCCGCAGCACCTCGTGGTACAGGACGGTCAGGACGTCGGCCGCGGAGAGGCTGCCGCCGACGTGGGTGCCGTGCGCGGTGGTGCCCATCCGCAGGACGAGCTCGCGCACCTCGTGCGCCAGGTCCGCCAGACCGGCAGGGGCCGAAGGGGCCGAAGGGGCCGAAGCAGGGTCCGCGGCAGCGGGTCCGACGGCCGCCGCGGGCGGGTCGAGCAGGGTGCTCACGCGCTCTCCTCAGGGGTGTTCACCGCGGCGTGCCACGGCGGGCGGTACTCCATGGCCCGCGCCAGCGGCAGCAGGTCCTCGATCCGGTCCCAGACCTTCTCGAAGGCCTGCGCGCACCGGTCGAGGACGGGGCCCGCCGCCGGGTTGAGGTGGATCCGCTGGATCGTCAGCGAGTCCTCGATCACGGCCAGCGAGACCGGGAACTCGGAAATGTCGTGGCGCGGCCGCGCCGCCCCCTCGATCCGCCACGGGTAGCCGCCGAAGCCGGACAGCTCCCGGAACGCCCGCTGCCCCGGCAGCGGCACCACCTGGTACGGGGCCACCGGCACGCCCTCCGCCTTCAGCGCCCGCTGGAGCACCGCGCGCAGCGCCCCGTCGGAGACCTCGGGGTGGCCCAGGCCCGCCGCCGAGAACCGCAGCCGCAGGATGTGCCAGGCGTGCGTGCGGTCGGCGGGGACCTGCGGGGCGAGCAGCCCCGGCAGCCGGCCGATCCGGTCCAGGAAGGACTCCACGTTCTTGGCGCGCAGCGCGTGGTACTCGTCGAGCCGGGCCAACTGGCGCCGGGTGAAGGCGGCCTGCACCGCGCTCAGCTTCTCGTTGCCGGCCAGCACCCGCGAGATGTAGTCGCGGTCCTTGCCGGCCCGCAGGTCCTCGCCGAACTGGCGGCGCAGCACGATCCGCTCGTACAGCTCCTCGTCGTCGGTGGTGATCAGCCCGCCCTCGCCGCAGGTCGGCAGGTTCTTCACCACGTTGAGGCTGGTGGCGTTCACGTCGCCGATCGAGCCGGCCCGGCGGCCCTGGTACTCGGCGCCCTGGGCCTGCGCGGCGTCCTCGATCAGCTTCAGCCCGCGGCTGTCGGCGAGCTCCCGCAGCGCCCTCATGTCGGCGGGCAGGCCGTGCAGGTGCACCACGACGATCGCCCGGGTCCGCTCGGTGACCGCCGCGGCGGCGGCCTGCGGGTCCATCGTGAAGGTGACCGGGTCCACGTCGACGAAGACGGGCACCAGCAGCCGCTGCACCACCGGGATCGCGGTCCCGATGAAGGTCAGCGCCGGCACCAGCACCTCGGAGCCCGGCTCCAGGTCGAGCGCGGCCAGGGCCAGCTCCAGCGCGGCCGTCCCGTTGGAGACGGCCGCGCAGTAGCGGGTGCCGGTGTACGCGGCCCAGTCGCGCTGGAGTGCGGACACCTCGCCGCGCCCCGCGTCGTTGGAGGTGAACAGGCCGCCGTCCAGCACCCCGCGGACCGCGGCGTGCTCCTCCTCGGTGATCACCGGCCAGCCGGTGAGCTCCTTGCCCATGTCCTGCCGGCGCAGCGACTTGGCGCCGCCGAACATCGCCAGTGTGCCGCTCATGTCGTCACCAGACCGCTCTCGTGGGGATCGGGCAGGCCGGCGGGCGCCGGCGCCACCGTGGTCAGCGCGAGGAGTACGAGCCCCTCCTGCTCGGGCAGCCGTACGCGCTCCAGCTCGTCGCGGCGGGTCACCGGCACCCGCAGCCGTACGGCCGCACCCGCCGGGACCTCGGCGGTCTCCGGGTCCGTGCCCCCGGCGAAGTGCAGCCACAGCGTCGCCCCGGCCGGGGCGGCGGCGCGCACCTGGAGGTGCAGCCAGTCGTAGCGTCCGCGGGGCACCTCCAGCACCCGTCCGTCGAACGGCACCGGGCCGCCCAGCGGTACGGCGGCCAGGCGGCCCGGCGCGGCGGCGCTCACTCGGCGTCCCAGGCGGCGAGCCGGGTCAGGACGTAGTCCACGTACGCGCCCACCAGGTCGGTGCCCAGGACCTCGATCGCCCCGTGGAACTCGGGGGTGTGGTTGACCTCGTTGACGACCATCCGGCCGTCCTTGTGCTCGATCACGTCGACGCCGAGGACGCCCTCGCCGATCGCCTCGGCGGTCGCCGTCAGCAGCTTGACGAGGTCGTCGGTGAGCGGGCACACCTCGGTGCGGCCGCCGAGCGCCGTGTTGGTGCGCCAGTTCTCGGAGATCTTGTAGATCGCGCCGACCACCTCGCCGCCGAAGACGTACGCCTTGATGTCGCGGCCGGGCTTGTCGATGTACTCCTGGACGTAGGTGATCTGGTGGTGCGGCCCGGGCAGCGCCGCACGGTGCTCGAAGATCGCCTCGGCGCCCTCGTGGTCGTGCAGCCGGGCGCCCATCCGGCCCCAGGAGCCGGTCAGCGGCTTGACCACCGCGGGGTAGCCGAAGGCGTCCAGGGCGTCCAGCGCCGCGTCCGGGACCAGCCCGACCATCGCGCGCGGGGTGGGCAGTCCGCCCTCCCGCAGGGCAAGCGTGGTCAGCAGCTTGTCCCCGCAGAGGTTGATGATCCGCGAGCTGTTGAGCACCGGCACGCCCAGGTGCTCCAGCAGCCGGCTCGCATACGCGTTGCGGGTGTGCGAGATCTCCCGGCTGAGGGCGCCCCGGTAGGGCAGCGCGCCCGGGCCGTCGAGCTGGAACGTCAGGCGCCGGGTGTCGAGCTGTTCGAACTCGATGTCCCGCTTGCGCAGTTCGGCCAGGAGCAGGCGCTCCTCCAGCCGCACGCGCGAGGTCAGTACCGCCAGCGGTCGTCGTGCTGTGTTCACGGCGTGCCGCCTCCCATTCCGTTGAGGGCACCGGTCGTGGTGCCGAGGGCCACCGACCGCGCCAGCCGCGGCAGCGCCGCCGTCAGGACGTCGATGGCAGTGAGGTATTCCGGCAGAGCGATGTGCTCGTCCTCGGTGTGGCAGTAGCGGGAGTCGCCGGGGCCGTACGCGGCCGTCGGCACCCCCCAGACCGGACCCACCACGTTCCAGTCGGCGGTGCCCAGCTTCAGCTTCGGCACCGGCCGGGCGCCCGTCTGCCGGATGGCGGCCGACAGCGCCTTGACCACCGGGTCGGTGCGCGAGGACCGCACCGCCTCGACGTGTTCGACGACGGTGATCCGCCGTCCGCCCGCCAGTCCGCCCAGCGCCGCCCGGAAGGCCGCCGCGTCGAAGTGCACCGGCACCCGGCACGACACCTCGATCCAGGCCTCCTCCAGGCCGCCGCCCATGGCGACCACCGAGGGCAGCGCCTGGTCGAACAGGGCGCTCGCGGTCCCGGGTCCGTACCGCTGCAGCAGCCACTCCCGTACCCCGAACCAGAAGTCCGCGACGATCTCCGCGGCCGTCGCCTCGGGCGAACTGGTGTGCGCGGCGGGCTGCTCGGCCGTCATCCGGAACCGGAAGACGCCCTTGTAGCCGATGCCCACGCAGGTGGCCCCGCTCGGCTCGCCGATGACGACGGCGTCCGGGCGCATCAGGCCGGCCAGGTGGCGGGCGCCGGCCGAGGTCCGCTCCTCGTCCACCGCGCCGACCACCGTGATCCGCGCCGCGGAGGTGTCCGCGAGGCGGGCCGCCGCGCAGACCATCGCGGCCAGCGGCCCCTTCGCGTCCACCGTGCCCCGCCCGTACAGGACGTCGCCCGACAGCCGGATCGGCACCTCGCCCGGCACGGTGTCCATGTGGCCCAGCAGCAGCAGGTGCGGCCCGTCCGCCGGGCCGACCGAGCCGTGTACGTTCCCGGCCGCGTCGACGTGGGTGTCGAAGCCGAGCCGGTCCATCGCCCCGGCCAGGAAGGACGCGACCGCGGCCTCGGTGCCCGAGACGGAGGGGATGTCGACGAGCGAGCGCAGCAGCGCGGTCTCGCCCCTACGGTCCATGGCGCTCACGCCCGCGTCACCCGCCGGCCGGGACGGCCGGATTGAGGTCCACCAGCAGCATGTCGCGCACCGCCGTACCGTCCAGCGGGCTGATCGGGGACACCTCGTGCGTCACCCGGGCGTCGTCGACGAACATCGAGTCCAGCGGGTCGAGCAGGGTCAGCCGGACCGGACCGCCGCCCTCCGGGTGCACCGTCGAGAGCCCGCCGCCGCACCGGTCCCGGCGCAGCAGGTGCATCCCGACGTACGCGTGCCCGTCGCGGTGGCGGCCCTCCGGGGTCGGCTCGCCCTCGCCGCCCGGCTCGGCCAGGATGCGGATCAGGTGGACGCCGACCTCCCAGGAGGTGGTGCCGCTCAGCTGCGCGGCGGCCCGGGCGTCCAGTCCCACGAGCGCGAGCATGCCCTCGTGCAGCAGCACCTCGGGGGCGATCGGCGCGAACACCCGGTCCTGCCCCCGCCACATGTGGATCACGTCCTGGCGGAACGAGGCGTGCGGCAGCGGAGCGAACGAGGCCGTGCCGTCCGCCTCCACCTCCACCCGCAGCCGCCCGTAGCGCCGCAGCCGGAACAGCTTCCCGCCGGGGATGCCGGTGTCCAGCTCCAGGTCCTCCCAGGCCGCGCGGAAGTCCTCCAGGGCGTCCGCCGGCAGCAGGTGCCGGATCCGGTCGCGGCGCAGGCAGGTGAAACCGGCCCGGGCCGTCTCCCGGGCCAGGCCGTCGGCGCACTCGCCGGCCGGCGGTCGGGTCCGGACTGCGTTGTCCGGCGCGGTCACTCCCGTACTTGTCACGATCGCCCCTTCAGCAATGATGCGTATGACCGGCGATCACGCTGCCGGTCCGGGCCGCGCCGAAGGAGTCCGGATTAACCCCGACTCCACTCGCGCGCCCGCCCCGGAGAGGCTTCGGACCAGACACACACGTCGACGAGGAGCCCCGGCATGCCGCGAAACGTCAACGACCGACTGGCACAGCTCACCCCGCAGCAGCGCGCCGCGCTGTTGCGGGAGCTGCGCGCCAACCGTGAGCCGCGGCAGGACAGCGACCGCATCGCCGCCGCAGGCCGGGGCGTACCCCTGCCGCTGTCCTCCGTACAGCAGAGCCTGTGGTTCCTCGACCAGTGGTCCGACGGGCTGGCCTTCTACAACACCCCGCTCGCGCTGCGCCTGCGCGGTCCCCTCGACGTCCCGCTGCTGCGCTCCGCCCTGAGCACCGTCGTCGCCCGGCACGAGACCCTGCGCACCCGCTACCTCGCCACCCCCGACGGCCCCCGCCAGATCGTCGACCCGCCCGCGCCCGCCACCCTGGAGCTGCTCGACCTCTCCGCGCTGCCCGCCGCCGAACGCGAGGCGCGCACCCGCGAGACCGCCTCCCGCGAGGCCCGCCGCCGCATCGACCTGTCGGCCGGGCCGATGCTGCGGGCCACCCTCGCGAAGCAGGGCCCCGACGAGCACGTCCTGGTGCTGTCCATGCACCACATCGCCACCGACGGCTGGTCCACCACCCGCATGGTGCAGGAGCTCACCGAGTGCTACCTGGCCGGGCGGGCCGGCCGCGCCCCCGTCCTGCCCGAACTGCCCATCCAGTACGCCGACTACGCCGTCTGGCAGCGCGACCGGCTGGCCGGCGAGGCCGGCGCCCGCTCCCTGGCGTACTGGCGCGAGCGCCTCGACGGGCTGCCCGCCCTCCAGTTCCCCGCCGACCGGCCGCGCCCCGCCGACCCGAAGTGGACCGGCGCCGAGGTGAGCGCGTACCTGGAACCCGCGCTCCACCGCGACCTGGAGGCCCTCGCCCGCAGCGAGCGGACCCGGCTGCTGCCGGTGGCCGTCGCCGGGCTCGCCGCCCTGATGTCCCGCTACACCGGCCAGGACGACATCGCCCTCGGCTCCGTCTTCTCCGGCCGCACCCGCACCGAGTTCGAGCCGCTCATCGGCTACTTCGCCAACACCGTCGTCCTGCGCACCTCCACCGCGGGCGACCCCACCTTCCGCGAGCTGCTGGCCCGTACGGGCGACGCCGTTTCCGACGCGCACAAGCACCAGGAGCTCCCCTTCGACCAGCTCGTCGGCGAACTGCGGCCCGACCGCGACCAGAGCCGCAACCCCCTCTTCCAGCACGCGATCTACCAGCTGGGCACCCCGGTGGAGACCGTCCGCATGGGCGACATCGAACTCACCGGCCTGCCGCTGCACATGGGCACCACCAAGTTCGACTGGACGATCGGCCTCTCCGAGCGCTCCACCGGCGGCGTCGACCTGATGACCGAGTACGCCACCGAACTCCACGACGGCGACCGCATCGAGCGGATGCTCGGCCACTACCGCCGGGTCCTGGAGAGCGCCGTCTCCCGCCCCGACGCCCGCCTCTCCGAGCTCGCCGTCCTCACCCCCGCCGAGCACGAGCGGATCCTGGTCCGCTGGAACGACACGGCCGTCCCGGTCGAGACCGCCGGCGGAGTCCCCGCCGCCTTCGCCGCCCAGGTCGCCCGCACCCCCGAAGCCACGGCGGTCGTCCACCGGGGCGCCGCCCTGGACTACGCGGCCCTGGACCGGCGCGCCAACCGGATCGCGCACCGCCTGCGCGCCCTCGGCGCCGGCCCCGGCACCCTGGTCGGCGTCTGCCTCTCCCGGGGCCTCGACATGCCGGCCGGCCTCCTCGGCGTCCTCAAGTCCGGCGCCGCCTTCGTCCCCCTGGACCCCGACTACCCGGCGGCCCGCCTCGGCCACGTCCTCGGCGACGCCCGTCCCGCCGCCGTCCTCGTCGACGCGGACAGCGCCGCCCGGCTGACCGCCGCGGCCGCCCTCGCCGAGGGCGCCGAGCCGGTCCTGCTCGACCTGTCCGCCGACGCCCTCGACGACGCCCCCGACACCGACCCCGGCGTCACCGTCGCCCCGCACGACCTCGCGTACGTCACGTACACCTCCGGCTCCACCGGAAAGCCCAAGGGCGTCATGGTCGAGCACGCCCAGCTCCTCAACCTCTTCCGCGGGCTCGACGACCGGGTCGGCGAGCACTCGCCGGGCACCTGGCTCGCGATCAGCAGCATCTCCTTCGACATGTCCGAGGTCGAGATGTTCTGGACGCTGACCCGCGGCTTCAAGGTGGTCGTGGCCTCCGGACGCCCGCACGAGCTGCTGCGCTCGGCTCCCGCCCGGCGCACCCGCCCCATGGAGTTCGGCCTCTTCTACTTCGCCAGCGACGCCGGCGACGACGCCCCCGGCGGCAACCGCTACCGGCTCCTGCTGGAGGGCGCCAAGTTCGCCGACCGGCACGGCTTCTCCGCCGTGTGGACCCCCGAACGCCACTTCCACGCCTTCGGCGGCCTCTACCCGGCCCCCTCCGTCACCGCCGCCGCCCTCGCCATGGTCACCGAGAACATCGCGATCCGCTCCGGCAGCGTGGTCATGCCGCTGCACCACCCGGTGCGGGTCGCCGAGGAGTGGTCCGTCGTCGACAACCTCTCCGGCGGCCGCGTCGGCATGGCCTTCGCCTCCGGCTGGCTCCACGACGACTTCGTCTTCGCCCCCGAGAACTACGAGGACCGCAAGCAGGTCATGATCGACGGCGTGCAGACCGTACGGTCGCTGTGGCGCGGCGAGCCGGCCACGCTGACCGCCGGCAACGGCAAGGACGTCGAGGTCCGCATCCGGCCCCGGCCCGTCCAGGCCGAACTGCCCGTCTGGCTCTCCTCCGGCGGCACCCCCGCCACCTTCAAGGCCGCCGCCGAACAGGGCGCCAACATCCTCACCCACCTGCTCGGCCAGGACCTCGACCAGCTCGCCGAATCCATCCGGCTCTACCACGACACCTGGCGGGAGAAGTTCGGCACCGAGGGCGGCAAGGTCACCCTCATGCTGCACACCTTCCTCGACGAGGACCGCGACCGGGCCCTGGCCCTGGTCCGGGAACCGTTCATCGACTACCTGCGCACCTCCCTGGACCTGGTCCGGGTGCTCGGCCAGCGCATGGGCGTGGACGTCGACCCCCGCAACATCGGCGAGGACGACCTCGACGCCCTCCTCGGCCACGCCTTCGACCGGTACGTGCACACCAGCGGCCTGTTCGGCACCCCCGAGGACTGCCTGGAGCTGATCGACAAGCTCTCCGCCATCGGCGTGGACGAACTCGCCTGCCTCGTCGACTTCGGCATCGACGCCGACGACGTACTGGGCGGCCTGGAACACCTCGACCGGCTGCGCGTCCTCGCGGGCGCCCCGCTGGGGCAGGCCCGGCGGGAGGCGGACCCCGGCCACAACGCCTCCCTCGCCGAGCTGATCGCCGAGCACGGCGTCACCCACCTCCAGTGCACGCCCTCCCTCGCCCAGCTGATGCTCGACGACCCCTCCGGAGCGGCCCGCGAGGCCCTCGGCGGCCTCGACGTCCTGCTGGTCGGCGGCGAGGCCGTGCCCACCGCGCTGGCCCTGCGGCTGCGCGAGGCCACCGGCGCCAGCTTCCACAACATGTACGGGCCCACCGAGACCACCGTCTGGTCCACCGCGGCGGCGATCGACGGCTCCGACACCGAAGCCCCCACCGTCCCCGTCGGCACCCCCATCGCCAACACCGCGGTCTACGTCCTCGACGCGCACGGCGCCCCGCTGCCCGTCGGTGTCCCCGGCGAGCTCCACATCGGCGGCGACGGCGTCTCCCGCGGCTACCACAACCTGCCGGAGCTGACCCGCGAGCGGTTCCTGCCCGACCCCTTCCGCCAGGACCGGACCGGCGGCGCCCGCATGTACCGCACCGGCGACCTCGCCAAGTGGCTGCCCGACGGCCGCCTGGAGTTCCTCGGCCGGGGCGACGACCAGGTCAAGGTCCGCGGCTACCGCGTCGAACTCGGCGAGGTCGAGACGGCCCTGCGCGACCACCCCGGCATCGGCTCCTGTGTGGTGGCCGCCCGCGGCCCGGCCGGAGCCCAGTACCTGGCGGCCTACCTGGTGGCCGCTCCCGGCCGGGGCGCCCCCGGCGCCGACGCGCTCCGCGCCCACCTGCGCGAGCGGCTGCCCGAGTTCATGGTGCCCGCCCGCTACACCGTGCTGGACGCGCTCCCGCTCAACGCCAACGGCAAGGTGGACCGGTTCAAGCTGCCCGACCCGACCGCCGCGGCCACCGGCGGCCCCGCCCAGGCCCCCGCCACCCCCACCCAGAGGATCCTCGCCGAGGTGTGGCAGCAGCTCCTGGAGGTCCCCTCGGTCGGCATCCACGACAACTTCTTCGACCTCGGCGGACACTCCATCACCGTCATCCGGGCCGTGGACTTCGCCAACAAGCGGGGCGTGCGCATCACCGCCCGCCAGCTCTTCCAGCACCAGACCGTGGCCGAACTGGCCGCCGTCGCCGACCAGGAGGCCGCCTCGGCGTCCACGGCCGGCGCCGTGCCCGCACCGGGCGGCACCCTCACCCTCCTGAAGTCCGGCTCCGGGCAGCTGCCCCCGCTGTTCTGCGTCCACTCCAGCACCGGAACCTCCGCCTCCTATTTCCCGCTGGCCCAGCACCTCGAAGAGGACCGGACCGTCTACGGCATCGACGCCGCGCCCATCGTCCCCGGCGCCCCCGAGGAGTCCCTCGACGAGCTCGCGCAGCGCTACCGGGACGCGATCCGCGAGGTCCGGCCCGAGGGCCCGTACCACCTGCTCGGCTGGTCCCTCGGCGGCGGCATCGCCTGGGCGCTGGCCTCGCTGCTCCAGGCCGAGGGCGCCGAGGTGGCGCTGCTGGCCCTGGTGGACACCCAGCCGCCGGCGCAGCTGCCCGAGCCGCTCGGGCACGCCGAGTCGGTGTGCGCCTTCGCCGACAGCTTCGCCCTCTCCATGGGCCGGCCCCCGCTGCACACCGCCCCGGACACCGTCCGCGCCCTGCCGCCGGAGGCCGCGTACGAGGCGGTGCTCGCCCGGCTCGCCGAGGCGGGCCTGGTCCGCGACGGGGAGGACGCGGAGGTACTGGCCCGGGCCCGGATGTTCACCGCCATGACCCGGGCGGCCTCCACCTGGCGGGCCACCCCGTACCGCGGGCCCGTGGAACTGCTCGTCGCCGACGACCCGGGCGATCTGGAGTGGTTCCGCCGGGGCTGGGAGCGGCACGCGGACGGACCGGTCCGCACCCGGCTCGTGCCCGGCACCCACTTCACCGTCATGCAGGGCACCGGCGCCAAGGACATCGCCGCCGCGCTCGGCGAACTGCTCCCGGAAAGCAGCCTCGGATGACCGTCATGGAGACGCCGCGGACCGCGCGGCCCGCACTCGACACCCTGCTGCGGTCGGTCTTCCGCCAGCACGCCGCCGGGGTCGCGGTGATCACCGCCCGCGGGGCGGACGGCCGTCCCCACGGGTTCACCGCGACCTCGCTGATCTCGGTCTCCGCCGACCCGCCGGCCCTGGCCTTCGCGATCTCCGACGGAGCCTCCAGCTGGCCGGCGGTCGCCACCGCCGATCACCTCGCGGTGCACCTGCTGGGCGAGGACCAGTCCGCGCTGGCCGCGGTCTTCGCCCGCAGCGGGGCCGACCGGTTCGCCGCGGCCGACTGGTCGACGGGTCCCTGCGGGACCCCGGTGCTCCGCGGGGTCCTCGCCTGGCTGGTGTGCCGGGTGACCGCCCGGGTCCCGGCGGGCGACCACCGCATCGTGGTGGCCGAACTGGTCACGGGGGACCCGGGCCCCGCGGACCGCCTCCCCCTGCTCTACCGCGCGGGCGCCTTCACGGCACTGCGCCCCACCGCCCCCTGACCGCCACCCGGCCCGGGGCGGCGGCTGCCGGCCCCGACCGGGGGCCGGGGCCTCCCCTGGCCGGTTTCCGGCCCGACCGGGGCGGCCCCCGGCGGCCTACGGCTCGTACGGGAGCCAGCCGCAGCGGACCGCGCGGACGCCGGCCTCGAACCGGCTCCGCGCGCCGAGGCGCTCCATCAGGACCGTCGCGATCCGGCGGGCGGTACGGTGCGAGACGCCCAGCCGCTTGGCGATCCCCTCGTCCGTGTGCCCCTCGGCCAGCAGCCGCAGCACGGCGGCCTCCTGCCGGCTCAGGGCCTCGTCGGCCCCGCGGGGCGAGGCGGCCTCGCCGAACGGCTGCGCCTGGTCCCACACGCTCTCGAAGAGCGTGCACAGCGCGGTCAGCGTCCCGTGGCCGGTCAGCACCACCGCCCCCGCCAGACTGTCCTCGCTGTCGAGGGGGATGATCGCGGTCTTGCGGTCCAGGATCGTCATCCGGGTCGGGAGGACGGCCACCGTACGCACCTGGCCGCCCTGGCTGGTCAGCCAGTTCACGTGCTCCACCGTCGGCGGGCTGTTGCGGACCGCGTCGACGTAGATCGTGCGCATCACCACCCCGCGCTTGAGCAGGCGCTCGTTCAACGGCCGGGCGGCGGCCATGTTCTCCTCGCTCTGCCCGCCGTCGGGCACGAAGGCCATCACCTCCTGTTCCACCTCGTTGGTGAACCGGGCCAGCCGGGCCCGTATCTGCTCCACCCCGTTGAGGTGCTCCACTCCCGTGTGCGCGGCGGCCGGCTGCAGACCGGCGTACTCCGAGATGAGCTGGGAGGCGGCCGCCCGCGAGGCGGCGATGCGCTGCCGGTGCGCGGCGAACTCCGCCTGCTGGCGGGCCAGCAGGTGCTCCAGCCCCAGCTCGGGGCTGACCGCGCGCGGATCGTCCGGGAAGTCGGCCCGGTCGTGGACCACCAGGCACAGCTCGGCCAGCCGCCCCCAGGCGCGGCGGATGTCCTCTTCGGTCCAGCCCAGCCGTTTCGCCAACGCGGTCGCGTCGTCCCCCGGATGGGCGAGCATGGTGCGGTAGACGGATTCTGTGGGCCCGTCCAACCCCAATGACTCAAGCATTGGATCCCCCTGCTGAACAGAGCGGCGGGCTGGTCGCTCCGCCCTGATCATGCCAAACGGCAAGCTGCCGATCGAGGGGATGAAACCACCCAGCGCGGCCCCGCGCCACCGGGATCCCCCCAGTGGACTGAAAGGGCCAGGGCCCAATCAGGCCAGCCGGTTTCCCTTCACCTGCACCCACCGCTCGAAGGATGCTTGAGGCACGGCGGAAAACAGCCGCCGCACAACTCGGCACAAGCCCCCCGAACCACGTCAACCGCGGGACGTGAAAGGGGAGTTCGAGAACCTCACCCCGACTCCTGGATGGGATCGCCCATGCTCCGCGCCCGCTTCGCCCCGATCGCCGCCAAGACCGCCGCTCTCGCCCTCGCCGCCCTGTTCGTCCTGCCGGCCGGCGGCGCCGCGACCGCCACGGTCCTGGCCGACGGGCCCATCGCCCCGGCCGCGACCCAGCCGGCCCCCGGCACGGGCACCGGCGGCACCGGCACCGGCAGCGGCACGGGCGACGACATGGGCTGGGGCTGACCGGACCGCACACCGGGGGACCGGCCTCGAACCCGCGGGAGACCACGTGGACATCCGACAGCTGACGACTTTCCACCGGGTGGCGACACTGCTCAGCTTCACGCGGGCGGCCACCGAGCTCAAGTACGCCCAGTCCAGCGTCACCGCGCAGATCAAGGGACTGGAGATCTCCCTCGGCGTCGAGCTCTTCGAACGCCTCCGGGGCAAGATCCAGCTCACCCCGGCCGGTGAGCGCCTGATGCCGTACGCGGAGCAGATCCTCTCCCTCGCCGACGAGGCGCGGGGCGTGACGGCCGGCCTGGGAGACCCCTCCGGGGTCCTGACCATCGGCACGATGGAGAGCCTGATCTCCTACCGGATGCCGCCGGTCCTGGAGTACTTCCACCACCGCTACCCGCTGCTCCAGCTGGTGCTCCGCCCCAGCCTGTGCGCCGAGACCTGCCACTCGCTGCGCCAGGGCTCCTTCGACCTGGGCTTCCTGATGGAGGCCGAGACGGAGCACTCCGGGGTGCAGACCGCCGTCCTGGGCTCCGAACCGCTGGCCGTGGTGGCCGCTCCCGACCACCCCCTCGCCCTGGCCCGCGGCCTGACGACGCAGGACCTGCGCACCGCCGCCGTCCTCGCCCCCGAAGCGGGCTGCGCCTACCGCGAGCTGTTCGAGGCCGAGCTGAACGACGGCTCGGGGGAGCCGGTCTCCTTCCTGGAGTTCGGCAACATCGAGTCCATCAAGCGGGGCGTGGCCGCGGGCCTCGGCATCAGCCTGCTGCCGACGATGACCGTCGCCGAGGCGGTGGAGGGCGGACAGCTCGCCGTCCTCGACTGGGAGCCGCCCTTCGAGGTGTTCACCCAGCTCGCCTGGAGGCGCGGCAAGCAGCTGTCGCGGGAGATGCGCCTGTTCGTCGAGCAGACGGTCGCCTTCATGTCCGAGTACTACCGGCCGGCGGCCGCGGCCGCCGCGGCTGCAGCCTGAGGAGGCTCACAGGTGGACGCGGCGGGCGGTCGGCGAGGCGCGGTGGCGGATCGTCCACAGGCTGCGCCGTACATAGGTGCGCTGGACCCAGCGGTCCAGCCCGTCGTAGCGGGGCGTGAACACCGAACGGGCGTGCACCCCCTTGCGGTTGTTGACCAGCAGGGCCTGGCCGGGCCGCAGCCGCACGGGCTGCGCCACCGAGCGGCAGACCTCCTGGAGCCGCAGCAGCGCCGTGCCCGCCGCGGTGGTCATCGGGCGGACCCCGTTGGCCGCCACGGTGATCTCCGGGAAGGCCGCCGCGCCGCCGATGAGGGGCACCGGGTCGGAGAGCACCTCGCGGCCGCCGGCGTGCGCCCGGGTGTAGCCGCCGGGGGCGTTCAGCCGGAACAACGGGCTGCGCAGCGTCGCCAGCACGTCGTCGCCGAGGGAGGCCGCGATGTCGCGGGCGTCCGCGTAGTACGTCACGGCCTCGCCCTCGTGGTCGGCGCGCAGGCAGTTCAGCACCAGGAAGTCGGGGTTGGCCAGGTCGTAGCGGCCCGCCGGGTCGTGGACGATGTCGCTGTGGAAGTTCAGGAAGGCGCGCGAGCCCTGGTTGGTCTGGGTGTGCTCGCCGCCCGGGACGGGCACCACGTCGTGGACGATCCGGCCGTCCTTCTCGGTGAGCATCCCCACCGGCTCGCCCAGCAGCCCGCTCAGCCCCAGCAGCACCCCTTCGGCGACGAAGCTCCCCTTCTCCGGGCTCGGCCCGCCGTCGAGCGGGGTGGGCGGCAGCACGGCGTCCTGCGGCAGGTTCCCGACCAGCGCGACCCCCGGCGTATCGGGATGGCGGCCGAAGTCCAGGAGCCGGCGCAGCAGTTCGGTCGGGAGCTGGGCGAAAACCTGGTGGCAGCGGGCCGTGGCCCAGTCGAGGTCGGCGGCCGGGTCGGCCAGCCGGGCCAGGTCCCGGCCCACCGCCTCGCGCACGGAGTCGGGCAGCTCCCAGACGGCGAGCGAGGAGCCGCTGTCCGGTCGTACGCCCAGGATGTCGGCGACGGTCGTGGTCATGTGCATCACACTCCTGCGAGTCTCAGGGGCCGGCCCCGGGGGACCGGGCCGTTCTCGAACGTGCCGTGGAGCCGCCGCGCGAGGGCCACGGCCCCGTCCGCGTCGGCCGCCAGATGCGTGGTCGCCACCGGGCCGCGCAGCACCGTCACCGGGACGCCCGCGCCCACTCCGGGGGCCAGGCCCCGGCGGCGGTGGAACTCCGCGAGGTCCAGGAACCCGCCGACGGCCACGACCAGCGGGCCCTCGTCCAGCCGTACGGCGTCCGCGTTCGCCGCGCGCAGCGCCGCGTACGCCCGGTCGGCCTCGGCCTCGCCGGCGTACCGCAGGGCGGCCGAGCGCCGGTTGAGGACGACGGCCCGCACCGGCTCGCCCGCCGCGCCCACCCGGGTGCCGTGCGCGAACGGCGGCCGGCCGTGCCGCAGTACGAGCTCCACGCGGCACTTGCGGGCCATCTCGACGGCCCGCCGGTGGATCACCTTCGCGCCGTGCAGCGACAGCAGCGAGGCCGTGTCGTACGAGACCAGCGGCAGCAGCCGCGCCCCCGGCACCACGTGCGGGTCCGCGCTGTAGATGCCGTCCACGTCCGAGTGGATCTCGCACGTGCGCGCGCCGACGGCCGCGGCCACCGCCACCGCCGACAGGTCCGAGCTGTTCTTGCCGAGCCAGGTCGGCCGGCCCCGCGCGTCGACGGCCTGCCCGCCCGGTACGACCACCACCTCGTGGCCGGCCAGCGCCGCGGTCAGCGCCCCCGGGTCCGTGTGCACCAGCCGGGCCCTCGCGAACACCGAGTCCGAGACCAGGCCCAGCTGCTGCCCGGCCAGCACCGCCGAACCGATGCCCGCCCGGTGCAGGGCCGCGGCCAGCAGCTGGGCGCCCGCCGTGTCGGCCAGCGTCAGCAGCCCGGCCAGGGTCTCGTCCTCGGGATGCGGGTCGATGCCCAGCAGCCGCTCCCGCAGGGCCTCCGTCTCGCCCGGCCCCGCGCTCACCACCACGGCCAGGGGGCCGCGCTCCTCCCGCAGCCGGCGGCCGACCGCGTCCGCGACGCGCTCGTACCCGTCCGGCCCGGCGAAACTCGACCCGCCGAACTTCAGGACCCGCGCCCCGCTCACAGCGTGCCCCGGGCGAGGAGTTCCTCCGCGATCTGCACCGCGTTCAGTGCCGCGCCCACCCGCAGGTTGTCGGCGACCAGCCACAGCCAGAAGCCCCGCGGGTCGTTCGGCGAGACCCGGATCCGGCCCACGTGCACCCGGTCCGGGTCCTCCAGCGCTGCCGGCACCGGCGGCTGCGCCTGCGGCCCGTCGTACACGCTCACCTCGGGCAGCGCGTCGAGCAGCGCGACGAGTTCACCGCGCTCGACCTCGCCGGCGCACTCCACCCACACCGACTCCGAGTGCCCGTTGACCACCGGCACCCGTACGCAGGTCGCGGTCACGTCCAGCCCCGGCAGCCCCAGGATCCGCCGCGACTCGTGCAGCAGCTTCTCCTCCTCGCGGGTGAAGCCGCTCTCCAGCACCTCGTCGATCTGCGGCAGCACGTTGAACGCCAGCGAGGGGGTGAACCGCTTCGACAGCGGCTCGGCGCCCGGGTCCTGGAGCGCCAGCGCGCTGGCCTCCTGGAGCTCCTCGATCCCCGAGTGCCCCAGCCCCGACGCCGCCTGGTACGTGCTCACCACGACCCGGCGCAGCCCCCAGCGCCGGCCGACCGCGTCCAGCAGCCGTACCAGCGGGATGGTGGAGCAGTTGGGGTTGGCGACCGTACCGCTGTCCGGCCGGCGGTCCAGCTCCGCGCCGTTGACCTGCGGGACCACCAGCGGGGTCGCCGGGTCCATGCGGAAGGCGCGGGTGTTGTCGATGACGAGGGCGCCCGCGGCCGTGGCGAGCGGCACCCACCGCTCGCTGACCGCCGTACCGGCCGAGAAGAACGCCAGGTCCACGGAGCCGAAGTCGAACTCCTCCAGGTCCCGCACGGTGTAGTAGCGGCCGGCGACGCACACCTCCCGGCTGGCGGAGCGCGGCGAGGCCACCAGGTACAGCTCGCGGTAGGGCAGCCCCCGCTCCTCGAACAGCTCGACGAGGGTGCCGCCTACCGCGCCGGTCGCCCCGATGACGGCGATGCGGGGCGCTGAGGGGTCGCTGACGAGGGTCACACGAATCTCCGATCTCGATCGTTCAGTACAGGGGAACCGGGTAGTGCAGACCACCACCGGTCCACAGCTCGTTGAGGCCGCGCGGCACGTCCAGCCCGGAGGCCGGGCCGAGCGCGCGCTCGTACACGTCCGCGTAGGTGCCGACGGCGGCCAGGACCCGGGCTGCCCACCGCGGGTCCAGCCCGGCGGCCGGCCCGTGCCGGCCCGCCGCCCGGGCCACCCGCTCCAGGGCCGCGGCGCGGTTCCCCTCCCCGGGCCCGGCCTGCGCCACCTCGTGCTCGGCTGCGAGCAGCAGGTTCACCACCCACCGGCACAGGCGCAGCCAGCCCGGGTCGTCCTCGCGGACCGCCGCGGCCATCGGCTCGCGCGAGACGGTCTCCGCGAGGACCGTGTGCTCCGCGGGTACGGGAAGCAGCGCCCGCTGCCCGGCCAGCGCCACCCGGTCCAGCACCAGCGCGGCGCACCCGCCGTCGGCGTACCCGGCCAGCGCCGCCGCGGGCGTCGGGTACTCCCGTACGCGGACCACGAGGCCCCTCGGGCCGTACCAGGCCGCCAGGTTGGCGGCGCTCGTGGTGCCCGCCTGCACCGCGAGCTCGCGGCCCGCAAGATCGGCCGGGCCGGTGACCCCGTCCGCCGTGCGGACCAGGAAGCCCTCGCCGTCGTAGCAGGTCACCGCGGCGAACAGGACCGGCCAGGCCGCCTCGCGGCCCATCGTCCAGGTGGCGTTGGCCACCGTCAGCTCCGCGCCGCCCGCAGCGAGTACGGCGAGCCGGTCCGCAGGATCGGCGGGCACCCACTCCACCGCTTCGGCGTCGCCCAGCGCGGCCGCGGCCACCGCCCGGGCCACGTCCGTGTCCAGGCCCGACCACACGCCCCGCGCCGAGCGTGCCGACAGCCCCGGCACCCCGCGGCTGACCACCGCGCGCAGCGCCCCGTACGACCGCACGGCGGCCAGCGTCGGCCCGGCGGCGTCCCCGGAGCCCGCCCGGCCCGTCGCGGCCGCCCGGTGCGCGCTCATGCCGCCGCTCCGTCGCCCAGACGGCGGCCCAGCACGTCCTCCGCGTCGAAGCGGCGCGCGTGGAAACCCAGCATGTCCAGCAGCTGCCGGGAGCCGACCGCCGCGTCCGCGGCCGCGGACGCGCCGCCCCGGGCCCGCCGGGGGAGCGGGACGCGCCCCGGGTCCGCCCAGCGCAGCACCCCCCAGGGGTCCACCACGGCCCGCGCCCGGTTCGCGTTGTCCGGGTGCAGGCAGTACGGAACGTCCAGCAGCCCCGTCGCGAAGGACCGCACCAGGGCTTCGCCCACCGCCGGGGCCTGCTCCAGCACGCAGTCCACCAGCAGCGCGGCCTCCTCGTACACGCCGTACCGGCCCGGGACGGGCGCCGGCCGCAGCCGCGTGCGCGTACGGCCCCGCTCGTCGGCGGCCACGGCCGCGGCGAACTCCAGCGCGGCCACGTTCTCGTCCAGGGTCGGGATCCGGTGCGCCTCCGCGGGCGTCTTGACCACCAGCCGGGCGGCCCCGCCGCGCACCGCGAGGCGCGCGCTCTCCTCCAGGAGCCGGAAGGCGCCCGCCGCCGAGCGGGGGAAGACCCCCATGAACGTGTAGAGCACCACGTGCCAGTCCGGCCCACCGTCCGGGCCGCCGCCCAGCCGCTCCGCGGCGAGCCGGTGCAGCGCGGCGAGCGCCTCCAGGTCCTGCCCGGGGTGCGTCTGCTGGGCGTAGCTGAGGGACAGGGAGCGGACCCCGTGCTCGCGGAAGAACAGGGCCTCCAGCACGCTGAGCGCCACCAGCAGCGAGGGCGGGCACAGCTGGCCCAGCATGCCGCCGCCGAAGGTCTCCAGGTGCATCGGCTCCTCGCGCGCCGCGACCAGCTCGCAGCAGTGCGCCCAGGCGCGCACCGAGTCCCGCAGCGGTACCCGGCCGTAGGGCAGGCAGTACGAGACCGGGCCGCCCTCGGTGGCGTCCGCACCGGCCGCGCAGGCCGTCGCCACCAGCGGCCCGGCGAGCGCCGAGCCGTGCCGCACCTGGACCGGGAAGCTCGCCGAAGCCAGCCCCTCCAGTACCCCACGCGTACCCTCCGCCCCATGGGCCACGAGCGGGAAGCCGTTCAGCTCCGCCCCGGAGCGCAGCGCCTCCAGTGCCCGCGCGTACTCCCCGACCCGGGTGTAGCTGTCCACGGTGACGGTGCCCGCCGTGGGCGCCGCGACGTCACGGACCGCCCGCAGCCCCTCCCGCATCCGGCGCGCGCCGGCGAAGCCCATCCGCGGCTGCACGACCAGCGACCCGGACTCCCGGGCCCGTCGCACGTGCGCCGCGAACCGGCCCGTGCCGGCGGTGCCGGGCCCGCTCATGCGACCGGCTCCGCGGGCGCACGCCGGCGCGGGCGCAGCTCCCGGAGGAAGTCCGCGAACTCCTCCAGCCCGTGCTCGGATGCGAAGACGGCGTCGTAGCCCGCCGCCACCAGCGCGTCCACGTGGCTGTCCGCCGCCCCGTCCACGCCGAGCTTGCCGCCGATCACCGCGCGCAGCTCCGCCAGGTCCGGGTGCGCCCGCAGGGTCCGAACGAGCCGGGCCCCGTCCATGTGGCCGTGCCCGTTGACCGTGCTGACGACCAGGGCGTCCGGGCGCTCGCGCAGGCAGGCCCCGACGACCTCGTCGTCGGGCGGGCAGGCACCCAGGTTGACCACCTCGTGGCCGCGCTCCTCCAGCATCAGCTGGAGGAACACCAGGTTCCAGGTGTGCGCGTCGGACGAGACCCCGGAGACGACGAACTTCCCCGAGCGGCTGCGGTACTTCGGCATGGGACACCCCCGGGTGGCGGATCGGCGCAGGCGGTACACCGATCCTCGTGGCGCTGCCCGCGCCGATTCAACGCGCCGCCGATGGAGAACCGCTATCGCCGCCATCGAAGAATTCGATGTCCGAGGTCAGGAGGGGGGCCGCGGGGGCGATCGAAGAGGGCGATCGCCCGCATCGCCATTGCCGCACGCCCCGCGTTGACCGGGCCCCGGCGGCTGCACAAGGGTTTTCCCGCCGTCCCCGCGCCGCGGACGGCAGTCCCCTTGGAGCGTCAGGCATGAAGATCCTCGTCCTTCACCAACTGCCGTACCGCAAGGCCGGCTACGCACGGGCCATCGACCACCGCCGCCACGACGTGACCTATGCGGGACACGCCGACCGGCTGGCCGACCTGCCCGCCGGCCTGCCCGCCCGGCGGCTGCCCGTCCCGGCCGACGAGGACTTCGCCGCCGGCGTCATCGCCCGCACCTCACCCGCCGACGGCTACGAAGCGGTGCTGTCCCTCTCCGAGTTCGGCGTCCTCGCCGTCTGCCGGGTCCGCGGCCACCTCGGCCTGCCCGGACCCACCCCCGAGCAGGCCGAACTGGCCCACGACAAGGTCCGCATGAAGCAGGCGCTCGCCGGCTCCGGCATCCGCACCCCCCGCTTCGCGGCCGCGCCCGAGCAGGGCGCCCTGCTGCCCTGGTCCGGGGCCACCGTCCTCAAGCCGCGCCGCGGCACGTGCAGCGAGGGCGTCCGGGTGTTCCCCGGCGCCCGCCGCGCCCTGGCCGCGCACCGCGCGCTGGCCGAGCCGGCGCCGTACGAGCTGGAGGAGTACGTCGAGGGGGACATCCTGCACACCGACGGCCTCGTCCACGACGGGGTCCTCGTCCACAGCGTCACCAGCCGGTACGTGGGCAAGCCCGCCGACTACGCCGCCGGCAGCCCGCTCGGCTCCCACCAACTGCCCGCCGAGGAGCGGTACGAGGACCTCGCCCGCCGCACCGTCGCCGCCCTCGGCATCGACTGCGGCACCGTCCACCTCGAATTCTTCGAGACCCCGCGGGGGGAGCTCGTCTTCCTTGAGGTGGCCAACCGGATGGGCGGCGCCGGGGTCGTCGACGCCCACCTGCGGCACACCGGCATCCACCTGCCCTCCCACGAGATCGCCCTGCGGCTGGGCCTGCCGCGCCCCGCCCCCGACACCCCCAGCGGGCGCTACCACGGCTGGCTCGTCGTCCCCGGACACCACCTGCCCGCCGACCGCCCGCACACCGCGGCCCTCCCCGCGCACTTGCTGGACCACCCCTGCGCCGACCGGGTCCACACCCTCCCGCCCGGCACCCCGGCGGCCCGTCACATCACCTACCAGGAATGGCTCGTACCCCTGGCCGTCGAGGCCTCCCACCCCGACCCGGACGTCCTGCGCGCGTACCTCCACTCCTGCGCCGAGGCCGCCGCAACCCCCTCCGAGGAGGCCGCATGACCGCCCCCGCCGCGCCCCCCGCCGCGCCCGCCAGGCCCGCCCCGCCCGCCGCACCGGCACCCGCGGCGCGCGCCGCCGCGCCCCCCGCCCCCGCCGCGCCCGCCAGGCCCGCCGCGCCTGCTGCGCCTGTCGCGCCTGCTGCGCCTGCTGCGCCTGCCAGGCCCGCCCCGCCCGCCGCACCGGCGCCTGCCGCGCCTGCCGCGCCCGCGGCCCCTGCCGCGCCCGCCGCGCCCGCCGCACCGGCGCCTGCCGCGCCCGCGGCCCCTGCCGCGCCCGCCGCACCGGCGCCTGCCGCGCCTGCCGCGCCCCCCGCCCCTGCCGCGCCCGCCGCACCGGCGCCCGCCCCGCCCGCCGCACCGGCACCCGCGGCACCCGCGGTGCCCGCGGCGCGCGCCGCCGCGCCCGCCGCGGGCGGAAGCGGAGCCGGGCGGGCCGTGCGGTACTACCCGACCGACCTCCTGCTCGCACTGGAGGAGGCCGACCGGCCCGGATCCGGGCTCGACGCACTGCTCGACGCGCACGGACTGACGGCCCTGCGCCCGCTCTTCGGGGCCGGCGAGGAGTTCGCCGACGGGCTCGACGAGCTCCTCGGCGGCCTCGCCCAGTACCCCTGGCAGCCCCTCACCGACACCAACGACGTCGACGAGCTGCGGCCCGTCGGCGCGGTCGTCCTCGACGACGACCGGCCCGGGACCACCCTGCGCGGCCTCCTGCTCGCCTGGGCCACCGGCAACCACGTCACCGTGCGCACCGCGGACCCCGGCTTCTGGCAGGGGCTCACGGCCCTCCTGCGCCGCCCCGGACTGCCCCTGCCGGCCGCCGGCACCGCCCCCCGCGGCGCCCCCGCACACGCGCACGGCACCCCGCTGAGCGTGCCCGACCTGCTGCCCCTCGCCGCCCCCGCCGGGGACCCGGCCCGGTACGGTGCGCCCGGCTGGGACCCGGCCCTGTACGCCACCCCCGACACCGCCGGCCCCGACGCGCTGGAGACGCGGTTCCCGGCCGGCCGGCCGCTGCCCGGGCAGGACGCGTTCACCGCCGGAGTGCTGCGCGGCGACTGCCGCGCCACCTGGACCGCCGCCCTCAGCCGCCGCACCCGCCTGTACGGCACCACCCTCGCCGCCGCCCGCGCCGCCGAGGACCCGCGCCGCACCGGCCGACTCGACGCCCGGCTGCGCCACACCGCCGCCCGCGCCCGCAGGTCCCCGTACTACCGCGACCTGCCGCCCGTACGCACCCTGGACGACCTGCCCGGCCTGCCCGTCCTCGACAAGGCCGCCCTCGCCGCGCACTCGCTGCCCGAGGGCCGCGGCTTCGCCAGCGGCGCCCGCCCCACCGGCGAGGTGCTGCGCAGCGGCTCCACCACCGGCACGCCGCGCTACATCGTCTACGCCCGCACCGACTGGGACAACATGGTCCGCGAGGCCGTCCCGCTCTTCTACGCCATGGGGCTGGAGCCCGGCGACCGCCTCGTCAACACCCTCTTCGGCGGCGACCTCTACGGCGGACTGACCACGACGGTCACCGAGTTCAGCCGGATGCCGCTCGAATGCTGCACCACCGCCCAGGCCGCCACCCCCGAGTCCCTGCTGATGCTCGCCCGCAGCTTCGGCGCCAACGCCGTCATCGGCGTACCGACGCTGATCGTGCCGCTGCTGCGGGAGGCGTACCGGCAGGACCCGCTGCTGCGCATCGAGAAGGTCCTCTACCTCGGCACGGCCATGGGCCGCGCCGACCGCACCTGGCTGCGCGAGCACCTCGGCACCCGCATCGTCTCCAGCGTCCTCGCCGCCAACGACGGCGCCCAGCTCGGCTACCAGTGCGCCGCCCTCGACGGGATGCTCCACCACGTCAACGACGACTACAACTACATCGAGGTCGTCGACGACCAGGGGCGGCCCCTGCCCGACGGCACCGCGGGGGAGCTGCTCACCACGACCTTCCAGAAGGGCGAGGGACCGCTGATCCGCTACCGCATCGGCGACCGCGGCCGCTTCGTCCACCACGACTGCCCTTGCGGGATCTCCGGCCGCACCCTCGAATACCACGGCCGCTCCGACGGCGTCGTCCGCCTCATGGGCGCCGCGCTGCTGCACGCCGAACTCCTCGACGCCGTGTCCGGGTTCGGGGTGTCCGAACTCCAGGCCGAGATCACCTCGCGGGGAGGCCGCGACACCCTCACCCTGCGCACCGAGTCCCCGCGGCCGCTGCGCCCCGAGACCCTGCACGCCCACCTGGCCGACCGCTTCCCGCTCCTCGCCGGCACCCGGATCTACGCGGACGGCGCCGGTCCGGCCGACTTCCGCGTCGAATGCCACGCCCCCGGCGCCCTCGACCGCCACCCGGTCAGTGGCAAGATCCGCCCCGTCGTGGACCGGCGGGTGGACGCCTGATGCAGCGCGACCGCGCCGCCGCCCGGATCCCCGCCGAGATCCCCGACCGCACCCCCGACCGCATCGTCCCCACCCTGCTGTCCTCCATCGCCCTGCTGGGCATCGGCATGGGCGTCTACCTGCTCGCCCTCGGACAGCTCCTGTACGAGCTCACCGGCAGCCCGCAGGCCTTCGCGCTCGCCCTCACCCTGCAGGGCGCCGCCGCCGTCTGCGTCCTGCCCTTCTCCGGGCCCCTCGTCGACGCCCTCGACTCGCGGCGCGTGCACACTGCGTGCAGCATCGCCCGCGCCGCCACCGTCGCCGGGCTCGCCCTGGCCGGGCTGACCCGGCCGCCGGGCGCGGTGGCGCTGATCGCCGCCGGCGTCGTCCTGCTGGCCTTCGTGGACAACGTCCAGCGCGCCGCCCTGTTCAAGTACACCGCCTGGCACGTCGAGCCCGCCCGACGGGCCCGCCTCAACGCCCTCATCAACGTGGCCGTCCAGGTGGGGGCGCTGACCGGCATGGCCCTGCTCGGCCTGCTGCTCCTGTGGACCTCCCTGGCCACAGCCCTGCTGGCCGACACCGCCGTCGCCCTGGCCGTCGCCGCCCTCGTACGCGGCCTGCCGGCGACGGCCCCCGAACCGCGTGGTCCGGCCGCCGGGGTGCTGCGCACGGCGCTGCCGCTGGCCCTGCACGACTGGCGGGCCATGTTCCACCGCTACCGCGGCGACCTCGCGGTCCTCGGCGTGATCGTGCTGTGCGCCGCCGACTTCGTCTTCCAGTCCTGCGTGAGCACCCTGGTCGTCCCCCTGGTGGCGGAGCACTACGGAGGCCGGGGCCAGTACGTCTCCCTGCTGGAGGCGGTCTTCGCCCTCGGCATGATCGCCTCCTCCTTCTTCACCCGGCACACCCAGCGGGCCGCGCTGCTGCCGCTGTGGTGCGCCCTCCAGGCCGCGGCGGCCCTGGCGCTGGGCCTGTCCGCCGCGCCTGCCGTGCACCTGGCGGCCCTGCTCGCGGCCGGCTTCGCCAACCTCTCCGCCCTCACCTGGCTCCTGACGAGTCTGCAGAGCCGCGCGGGCGACGGGGAGAAGGCGAAGATGGCCAGCCTGCGCATGCTGTCGATCGGCGTGGCCACCACCGCGCTGATGCCCCTGGTCGGCCACTTCGCCGGGATCTCCCTCACCGCCGGCTTCATGGCCACGGCCGCCGTCATGCTGGCCTTCACGGCTCTGGCGGCCGCGACCACCGCCCCCCGCCACGCCCCCGGGAAAGCCGAAGCCGCAACGCCCGAGCCGGCGACGCGCTGACTGCCCGGGGCGCCGGGGCAACTCCCGTCCCCTCCTGACCCGAACCCCCGCCCTGCCGCGGCCGGCCCCACCGGGGACCCGGCCGCATCGGCATGTCCACGGCCGGCGCGGCGTCGGCCCGGCCATAGCGTTCACTCACCTCCAATGCAACGACTCGCTTAGCTGACGTTGCGTTACTCGCATATCCATTGCAACGATATTGCCTATGTGACCTCTGAGAATGTCAATTCAGTGCAACGAACTCATTGCGGGATCCCTGAACGCTACGTAGCTTTTCTTTCATCGGAAACGTCGAGTGAGAGCAACAGGAGCCCGTCATGCAGAAGTTCGACACCGCTGGCCCGATCGCCGTCGTTCTCGACGTCGCGGCGGGACGTGTCCAGGTGATCGCCGGCGACCGGGTGGATGCGGCCGTTGAGGTCCGGCCGGTCGATGGTGGGAGGAGCCGTGATGTGGAGGCGGCGGAGCTGACCGGGGTCGAGTTCGTCGAGGGTGTGCTGCGGATCGCGACTCCGGCGGTGAAGCGCCAGGTGTTGGGTGGTTCGGGTTCGGTCGAGGTGACGGTCCGGGTGCCGGCCGGTTCGCGTGTCGAGGCGAGGACGGCCGCTGTCGAGTTCCGCGGGGTCGGCCGGCTCGGCGCCGTCGTCTTCGAGGGTGCGCAGGGCGCGGTCAAGGTCGATGAGGCGCAGAGTGCCCGGATCGCCGTCCAGGCGGGTGACATCGTGGTCGGTCGTCTGGGTGGTCCGGCGGAGATCGGCACGCAGAAGGGCGATCTCCGGATCGGTGAGGCGGTGCGCGGTGCGGTCGTGCTGAGCACCGTGTCCGGTGACATCTCCATCGGTGCGGCCCGCGGGGTCTGCGCCTCGCTGGATGCCGGCACCTCGTACGGGCGGATCCACAACGCGCTCGGCACCACCGACGGCGCCGCCGCCGGCCTGAACATCCGGGCGACCACCGCCCACGGCGACATCACCGCCCGCAGCCTCTGACCCCTCCCCCCCCCGACAACCCCGAAGGACCACCACCGCCATGACGAAGAACCACCATTCCCCGACCGACGCGACCTCGACCTCGACCTCGACATGGACCGGCATGGTGCCGGTCGACGACACGGCCCTGGCCGTCACCGACACCGGCGGTCCCGGCATCCCCGTGGTCTACCTCAACGGCCAGTTCGCCACCCAGGGGTACTGGCGACGGGTCATCGACGAACTGGGCCCGGGCTGGCGGCACATCACCTACGACGAGCGGGCTCGCGGAAAGAAGTCGCGGCGTTCCGCGGACTACTCCTTCGAGGCCGCCGTCCGCGACGTCGACGCCGTTCTCGCGGCCAGGGGCGTCGACCGGGCGCTGGTGGTGGGCTGGTCCTACGGGGCGGTCGTCGGGGCGCACTGGGCCGCCCGGAACCCGGACCGCGCCATCGGCGCGGTCCTGGTCGACGGCGCGGCCCCGTACGACTGGCTCGACGACGCCATGGAGCAGCGGATCCGGAAGCTGTTCCGGCGGATCGGCTGGCTCACGCCGCTGCTGCGCCCGACGGGCCTGACCCCGCGGATGACCGCCGCGGAGCAGGCGGAGAGCAACATCGAACTCGGCAAGCTGTCCCGCGAGCGCGAGCTGGGCCCCGTGCTGGACGACATCACCGTCCCGGTGCGGTACGTCCTCGCCTCGGGAACCTCCTTCGGGAGCAAGGGCGAAGAGCAGGAGAAGATCCGCGCGGGCCTCGACCCGGTGTTCGCGCGCAACCCGAACATCCGGCTCGGCGCGAAGGTCGCCAGCAACCACGGCGCCATCCTGAGGAAGGACTTCCGGGCCGTCGCCGATTCCGTACGCGAGGTCGCCGCCCTCGGAGGCGGGAGCCACTGAAACCTCCCGCCGTGCGCCCCTCCGGTGTCCTCCCCCTCCAGGCCGCGGTCCAGGGGGCGGCCGCCCTCGCGCAGTACGCCGTGGACTGCGGAGCGCTGGACCTGCGGCTGCTCGGTCTCGGTCCCGGTCTCGGTCGGGAGCGTGCATGGGCCCACGCTGCACGAGGTCTGCCGCCGGGGACAGGTACGCAAGGGCAGCCCGTGGTGTCCGAACGGGAAGAGCGGGCCGAACGCCCTCCATGGGCCTCCGCTCTGAACGCGGCTCAGGCAGGGCTGTCCGAGGACGTTTCGGGTTTGGTGTGGAGGACCTCGCGGGCCTGGTCCGCCGCGCGGGCGATGCTCTCGGAGACGAAGTCGATGAAGCGGGCGATGTTCTCCAGGCGGGCGGCAGCGGGGGAGTCCGGACCGAGGACCGCGACACCCTGCCGCGCGATCTCGCCGAGGTGGGCGGTGGCGCGGGCGCTGGCCATCGTCGACTGGTACATCACGTCGTCGTCGACGACGTAGCGCTCGCGGCGGCGGTCGTCGCGCTCCCGTCGGATGAGCCCCTGGCTTTCGAGGAACGTGATCGCCTTGGAGATGGACGCCGGGCTGACCTGGAGGCTCGCGGCGAGCTCGGACGCGGTGAGACGGCCGGCGTCGGTGGTGTAGAGGCCGGCCAGCACCCGGGCCGTCATCTTGGGCAGACCCGATTGCATGAACACGGTGGCGAACACCTCCTCGTACTCGCGCACCGCCTCGGCGTCGCGACCGTGGGCGTGCGCCGCCGTCTCCGACCCCGGGAGCGCGGCCTTTCTGCGCCGGTGGGTGCGGCGTTCAGTCGCGCGGTGGGCCAGGTCGGCACGGTAGGCGGTGGGGCCGCCGTTGCGCATGACCTCGCGGGTGACCGTCGAGGTGGGGCGGTCGAGACGTCTGGCGATCTCCGCGTAGGCGAGCCCGTCGGCCACCCCCAGCGCGATCTGCTGGCGTTCCTGCTGGGTGAGTCTGCCTCCCGGCATCGCGATCTCCTTCCGCGTTTTCCCCGATGTCCCCAGCATAGCGTTCAGTCTCCTTCCAATGCAACGAATCGGGGGGCTGACGTTGCGTTAAAAGTGAATCCGTTGCAACGATGTTCCCGCTTCTACCTGCATAAATAGCAGTCTCACGCAACGAACACGTTGCGAAGTGTCGAAACGCTACGTAGCTTTTCTTTCATCGGAAACGTCGAGTGAGAGCAGCAGGAGCCCATCATGCAGAAGTTCGACACCGCTGCCCCGATCGCCGTCGTTCTCGATGTCGCGGCGGGACGTGTCCAGGTGATCGCCGGCGACCGGTTGGATGCGGCTGTTGAGGTCCGGCCGGTCGATGGTGGCAGGAGCCGTGATGTGGAGGCGGCGGAGCTGACCGGGGTCGAGTTCGTCGAGGGTGTGCTGCGGATTGCGACTCCGGCGGTGAAGCGCCAGGTGTTGGGTGGTTCGGGTTCGGTTGAGGTGACGGTCCGGGTGCCGGCCGGTTCGCGTGTCGAGGCGAGGACGGCCGCTGTCGAGTTCCGCGGGGTCGGCCGGCTCGGCGCCGTCGTCTTCGAGGGTGCGCAGGGCGCGGTCAAGGTCGATGAGGCGCAGAGTGCCCGGATCGCCGTCCAGGCGGGTGACATTGTGGTCGGTCGTCTGGGTGGCCCGGCGGAGATCGGCACGCAGAAGGGCGATCTCCGGATCGGTGAGGCGGTGCGCGGTGCGGTCGTGCTGAGCACCGTGTCCGGTGACATCTCGGTCGGTGCGGCCCGCGGGGTCCGCGCCTCGCTGGATGCCGGCACCTCGTACGGGCGGGTCCACAACGCGCTCGGCAACACCGACGGCGCGGCCGCCGGCCTGAACATCCGGGCGACCACCGCCCACGGCGACATCACCGCCCGCAGCCTCTGACCCCCCCGACAACCCCGAAGGACCACCACCGCCATGACCAACGTGACCAAGGCGACCGACCGCCCGGAACTGCAGAAGGCCATCGAGGCGTTCGTCGACGCCGGCTTCGCCGGAATACAGATGCGCGTGCACGACGAGCAGGGCGAGTGGGTCGGCAGCGCCGGCGTGCGCAAGCCGGGCGAGACCGCGAAGCCGCCGACGGACGGGCACTTCTGGGCGGGCAGCGTCGCCAAACCCTTCACCGCGACCGCGGTGCTCCAGCTGGTGGCCGAGGAACGGATCGCGCTCGACGCCCCGGTGGCCGACCACCTGCCCGAGCTCGGACTGGACCGGCGCATCACCGTGCGGATGCTGCTCCGGCACACCAGCGGACTGTTCAACTACACCGGCGAGTACTACGAGGACGGCACCTTCGCGCCGGGGATCCCCGCCACGGGCAAGGAATGGGTCGACAACCGGCTGCGCACCTACCGCCCGCAGGACCTGGTCGCCCTCGCCCTGTCCGAGCCGGCCCGGTTCGAGCCGGGGGCGGGCTTCAGCTACTCCAACACCAACTACACCCTGGCGGCCCTGCTGATCGAGCAGGTCTCCGGCCGCTCCTACGCCGAGGAGATGCGGCGCCGGATCCTGCAGCCGCTCGCCCTGCGGGACACCGTACTGGGCGGCGACGGCCCGGAGCTCCCCGAGCCGCACGCCCACGGCTACTACCGCTACCAGGACGCCGACCAGTGGAAGGTGGCCGACGTCACCCGCCAGAACCCCTCCATGCTGCACGCCGCAGGCGACGCGATGACGACGACCCGGGACCTCCACACCTTCTTCTCCGCGCTGAACAGCGGCAAGCTCCTGCCGGCCCCGCTGCTGGCCGAGATGCGCACGCCGCACGGGGAACTCGGCTACGGCCTCGGCCTCTTCGCCCAGGACCTCGGCCCGGACCACGGCGGCACCGTCTACCACCACAACGGCGGCGCCCCCGGCGGCTACGGCGCCCTGATGTACAGCACGCCCGACGGCGCGAAGACCCTGACCGCCGGCCTGACCACCGGCGACGCGGCAGTCGACCCGGCGCAGGCCTTCCCCGAGGCCTTGGACGCCCTGGTCAAGCAGGTCTTCACCGCCACCCGGCCGTCGGCCTGACCGCACCGGCACCCGCAACGGCGCACCCGCAACGGCGCACCCGCACCCGCACCGGCGCCGGTGCGGGACGGTCACCCGAGCCGGTCAGCGGGGCCGCAGCCCGTCGAAGACCACCTCGAAGATCCGCTCCCGGGCCGCCGGGTCCGCGCCGAGCTGCTCCAGCATCGCGCCGGTACCGACCAGCAGGGCGAGCAGCTCCGGCAGGCGCAGCTCCGGGCGGACCACCCCCGACCGCTGCGCCGCGGACAGCAGACCGGCCAGCCGGGCCTGGATCTCCTCGGTCGCTTCCCGCAGCGATGCGTGTACGTCCACACCGGCCGCCGCGAGCGCATGGGCGAACTCGTTCTTGCCCGCCGACCGTTCCACCACCAGGCGGAAGCAGGAGAAGAAGGCCTCGGCCGGATCGGCCTGCGCCGCCAGCCGTGCGGTCATGGCCGCCATCTCCTCCAGCCGGCGCACCATCACCGCCTCCAGCAGCGCCTCCTTGGTCGGGAAGTGCCTGAAGAGCGTGCCGACGCCGACCCCGGCGGCCCGGGCGATCTCCTCGGTCGGCACACCGATGCCGCGGCTGGTGAAGACCTCCGTGGCGACATCGAGCACCCTGGCCCGGTTGCGGGCCGCGTCCGCCCGCAGCGGGCGCTCCTGACTGCCGCTCATCCCTCTTCTGCCTTCCTCGTGCTGGCGGCGGCAGACCCTCTAGACAACCGGAGTCGCCAGTCCGTATCGTCGAAAACGGAGCCGCTAGTCCGATTCTAGTGGCTGATCCCGCCGGAGGTTGATCATGCCCAAAACGCTGTCACCGCGAGAGGTCTCCCAGGAGCTGCTGGAGCGCATCGGCGCGGGGCGGTACTCGGAACTGGCCGAGCTCTACGCGGACGACGCCGTGGTGGAGACCGTCTTCGAGCCGGTCGGGCCGCGCAGGTTTGAGGGCCGGGCCGTGATCGAGGAGCGCTTCGCGCAAGTCGCCGCGGGTTCGCCCCTGGAACTGACCCCGGCCGACGTCGTGATCCGCGGGACGGACGACCCGGAGGTGGTCGTCGCCGAGTGGGACTACCGGGTCCACCACCGGGTGACGGGCCGGACCTTCACCAGCGCCAACATCCAGGTACTGCGCGTCCGCGACGGCCTGATCGTCGGCAGCCGTGACTTCCACGACCACCTCGCGCTCGTCCTGGCCGGCGACCACCTGCCCCAGCTCGTACAGGCACTGGAGAGCGAGCAGCACGAGTAGACTGCCAGCTCTCCGGCGTCACGGTCTACGCGCCAGGTCCGTCATCGCGGCGAGGTCCGCCTCCGAGCGGGGGGCGGGACCTGGGGCCAGAGCAGTTCGTGCTCGGTCTGGATCCGGAAGTCCTCATCGGCGAAGGAGCATACGACCTCATCGGTGACCGTGCCCCGCTCCGCGTGCTCGAAGACGACGGCGTGGCCACGCGAGGTCAGGTGGCCGATTCCTCCGGAGTCGTCCCGCCCGAAGAGAACGGCGCGGTCGTACCCGCGCCGGAAGCGCTCCTTCTCCTCCGCGGCGTTCCAGGTCGCCACGTCAAGCGCGGCCCAGCGCGACACTATCGGCGCCGGCCATGGACGGGAGGGCGAGGTGGCGCGATGCTCGTCTCACGAAGAGTGCGCAAGGGCACCGGGCCAGAGGAGAAGAAGCAAGTGATCAGTCGCTGGATCGTCCGTGCCATACCCGCAGTCGTACTGGCAGGGCTGTTGCTGGGTCCGCAGGCCGAGGCCCAGGCCGCACCGGTGACGGCCCGTCCGCTCGCGGCCGTCGCCGCGGCGCAGTCCGCGCCCCAGGGCGCACCGGCCGGGACGGCGTCGTCCGCGCAGGCCCGGTCCGCGGCCGTCGGCTCCGTCAGCCTTGTCGACCGTGACACGAAGAAGGGCAAGAGCAAGGGCAAGAAGTCCAAGAAGAAGGGCTTCTTCAAGAAGTTGGGCATCGCCGCCCTCATCGGCACCGTGCTCATCGTCCTGCTCGTCATCGCCATCATCGCCGCGATCGTCTTCGCCGTCCGGCGCCGCCGCAGGGAGGCGTGACCGCCCCTGACAGCAACTGACCGCCCTCTTCGGGGGGTTGGCAGATCGGTAGCGGCATGCTGTGGTGGGGGAGCGGGCGTACCGGAATCCGGGTCACGCCCCCTTCCTCTCGCCTACCCCTTCGAGGTGCCATGCCCACGCTGCCGATGCCTCCTTCCGGAGCGGCGCCCCGCACCGGCCTCGTCGGGGGCCGGTCGTGACCGGGCACCGGCGCCACGTAGAGGTGGCGATCGTCGGCGCCGGGCCCGCCGGACTGGTCCTGGCCAACGTGCTGCACCGGGCCGGCGTCTCGGTCGAGGTCCGGGAACGGGCCGGGCGGGCCGAGGTGGAGCAGCAGGCCCGGGCGGGCCTGATCGAGCACCGGGTCGTCGAGTACCTGCGCGAGCACGGGCTCGCCGATCGGCTGCTGGCCGAGGGCGGCCGGCACGAGTGGTGCGAGTTCGTGTGCCTCGGCGAGCGGATCCGCATCCCGTACGGGGACCTCTCCGGCGGAGCCGGGCACTGGGTGTATCCGCAGCAGTTCCTGGTGCGCGACCTGATCGCCTCGTTCGAACAGAGCGGTGGCACGGTGCGCTTCGACCGCCCCGTCCTCGAAGTGGACACCTCGGGACCCCGTCCGCTCGTCCGCTGCCCGGACGAGGTCCTGGAGGCCGAGTACGTCGTCGGCTGCGACGGTCCGCACAGTACGGTCGCGCAGGCGTTCCCCGCCGCCGCGGACGGATCCGTCGAACGGCGGTACCCGTACGACTGGCTGACGGTGCTCGCCGAGGTGGACCGTCCCGTGGACGGCATCCGGTACGCCCTCCACGAGGCGGGTTTCGCCGGGATGATGCCCCGCACGCCCCGGCTGGCGCGCTTCTACCTCCAGGTCCCGCCGGAGGCGGATCTCGCGGACTGGACCGAGTCGCGCATCCGCGAGCAGCTGTCGCTGCGGCTGCAGCTGGGGGCGGGGGACCCCGAGCCGGGCGGGGTGACCGAGGTCGGCATGCTGCGGCTGCGGGGCCGGGTCCGTGAGCACGTACGGGCCGGCCGGCTGCTGCTGGCCGGGGACGCGGCGCACGTGCTGACGCCCTCGGGAGCCAAGGGGCTCAATCTGGCGGTGGCCGATGTCGCCGACCTCGCGGACAGCCTGCTGCGCCGCCACCGCGACGGCGACGGCGAGGGCGCCCTGGAGGACTACGACCGGCGTCGCCGCCAGGCCGCCTGGACGACGCAGGAGTTCTCCGACCGGCTGCTGGACCTGCTGCACCTGCCGTCGGGAGACACCGCGGAGTCCGCCTTCGGCCTGCGGCTGCGCCGGGAACGGATCGCCCGCCTGGCCGCTCGGGGTCCGCAGGGCGAGGAGTTCGCCCGGTCCTACAGCGGCGCCGGCCGACTCGGCCCCGCCCAGGCAGCCGTCCGCCGGGTGCATTGACCCGCGGCGTCCCTTCCGGCCCGGCTGGGTCGGCCTCCCGCCCTGGCGCCGGCGTTGCCTGGGCGCAGGGGCAACGGGCAACGCCTTGATCGGCCGATCCCCGGCGAACAGGCTGTTCGCAGAGTCCGCATGCCGGT
This sequence comes from Streptomyces sp. NPDC051109, assembly GCF_044455885.1. Lineage (NCBI taxonomy): Bacteria > Bacillati > Actinomycetota > Actinomycetes > Kitasatosporales > Streptomycetaceae > Streptomyces > Streptomyces sp. NPDC051109. The sequence goes on along the minus strand of NZ_JBITFF010000017.1, from coordinate 37,522 downwards.
ACGGGCGCGGGAGCTGTGGGCGGTACTCGTACCGCATCCGCCGGCCGGCGCCGCCCAGCGCGCCGCCGCGGGCGCCGACCCCGACGTCGACCTCGTCTTCGCCTTCGTCGTCGACCTCGACCTCGACTTCGTGTTCGTGCTTCCGGCGCGTCGGCACACCTGACGAGCGAGGCAGCACCCCCGGCTCCGCCCTCCACCGCGCCCGCGGCTCCCCGCACCGGTACGACAGCCGCCGCTCCTGCGACGGGGGCGAGAGAGAGGGATCTGAGACATGGGCCGAACCACCACGGTGTTGTTGATAGGCGGCTCGGGACACTGGGCCGGCCGGGAGAACCACGCCCCCGCGCTGCTCGGCATGCAGAGGTCCGGATGGCCCGTCCGCACCGCCGTCATCTGCGACCCGCGCAACCCGGAGAAGCGCGCCCAGGAGCAGGACATGGCGCCGCTGCGCGAACTGCTGTGGAGGGACTCACCGGAGTGGCTCAACCCCGAGGGACTCGACCGTACGGAACTGGCGGCCGTACTGGACCGTGCCCACGCCACCCACAGGTTCTCGCTGGCGATCATCGCCTGCAACCCCGTCCACCACCGCGACTACCTCCTCTGGGCGGTCTCCCGGGGCATCAGCGTGCTGTGCGACAAACCCCTGCTGGTCGCCGAGGGCGCCGCGTACGAGCCGGCGGCCGCCGAGGCGATCATCGGCGGCTACGCGGAACTCGACCGCGCGCTCACCCGGGCCCGCGCCTGCGGACCCGGGCCGGTCCACCTCGCCATGCCGCTGCGCCGACGGGCCAACGACGTCTACCGGTCGATCGCCGCCGACATCTCCGAGATCCAGCGGACGCAGGCGCAGGGCATCACCTCGATGCAGCTGATCAAGAACGGAGGCCTCTTCCGGCACCCGGAGGAGTACCTGTTCGGCGACGCGCACGGGTACCGCAGCGGTGTCGGCGCCCTCTCCTTCTCCAGCTACCACTACATCGACCTGCTGGCCTGGTACTTGGAGCTGGCTCCCGGCGAAGCGACGGCCGTACGGGTGACCAACCCGTACGTACGCAGGGTCGGCGAGTTCCTGCGCACCCGTCAGGCCACCGTGCTCGCGGAGCTGGTCGACGGCCGCACGGGAGTGCGGATCCCCGAACTGCCGCCGCAGGTACTCGCGGCCGAGGCCGACTTCGTCTTCAACCTCGAACTCCTCGGGCGGGACGGCCACAAGGCGGGACTGGTCTCCTACGCCTGCCACTCGAACACCTACTCCCACCGCTCGGTCGGCCTCCAGGAGTTCGACCGCGCCAACCGGCAGCCGTTCCGTGAAAAGGGACGGATGTCCCAGTTCACCCTGGACATCAATCAGGGCAGCATCCAGCACATCGGCGTCTTCAAGAACGACGTCGTCGGCGAGGACTACCGGATCCGGGTGCAGCGGCGCCGCAACCCTGTCGTGGCCGACGAGACCTACGTCGAGGAGGTGTTCGACAACGCCCACGCGGGGAGCTCCGTCACCCCGCAGGACGTCCTGCGCGCGATGGTGGGCCTGGCGAGCGGTGAGGCCGCCCCCGCCCAGGTGGCCGACCGGATCGCCTTCTTCGAGGACCAGCGCCTCAGCCACCACCTGTTCGGCACGTTCTACGAGCTCATCGCCGCGAACGCCGTGGGCGTCGGCCCCGCGGAGCGCTTCGTCGAGCTGGCCGGGGGGTGACCAGGGCTCCTGCAGGGCGGCGGCGAGGGCTCGTGGCGGCGCTGCTGCTGGTGATGTTCCTCGCCGCCATGGACAGCGCGGTGACGGCCGCGGCCGCCCCGCAGATCGTGGCCGATCTCGGTGGCGGAACGGCCTTCGGCTGGCTCCTTTCCGCGTACGTCCTGGCCGCGACCGTGTCCTTGCCGCTGTACGGGACTCTGGCCGACTCCCGCGGACGGCGGCCCGTGCTCATCGGCGGGACCCTCCTGTTCCTCTCGGGCTCCGTGTTGTGCGCGGCCGGCTGGAGCATGCCGAGCCTCATCGCCTTCCGCTTCGTCCAGGGCCTGGGAGCCGGCGCGATCCAGGGGACCGTGCAGACGGTCGCCGGCGATCTGTACGAACCGCACGAGCGCGGCCGCGTCCAGGCGGCGCTCGCCTCGGTGTGGAGCGTCGCCGCCCTGGCGGGCCCCGCCGTGGGCGGCGCGCTCGCGCAGTACGGCCAGTGGCGGGGGATCTTCCTGCTCAACCTCCCCCTCGGCCTGGTCGCGGTGTGGCTGCTGGCACACCGGTTCCCCGCGGAGGAGGCGGCGCGGCGCGGCCCGGGAGTGCCGAGCGGACCGGCGGACTGGCGCGGCGCCCTGGGCCTTCTGCTGACCTGCGGTGCGCTCATGGCCCTGCTGGGCCGGGGCGGCACCGCGTGGCCCTGGTTCTCCGTACCGAGCGGAGCACTGCTCGCCACCGTCGTGGCCCTGGCGCTGACCACCGTGCGGATCGAACGGCGCGCCGCCCGGCCCCTCGTACCGGGCTGGGTGTGGAAGCGGCGCGAACTGGCGGTCCCGAGCCTTGTCCTGGGCCTTCTGGGCGTGGTCATGGTGGCGCCGCTGCTCCTGCTGCCGGCCTACGCCCAGGCGGTGCTCGGAGTGGGCCCTGCGGCCGGCGCGGCCGTGCTGGCCGGGATGACCTTCGGCTGGCCGACGGCGGCCGCCTTCAGCAGCGCCGTGTACCTGCGCATCGGGTTCCGCGGGGCCGCGCTGGCCGGCGCGGCGACGGTGACCGCCGCCCTCCTGGCCACGGCCTCCCTCACCCTCGTCGGCGCGCCCGCCGCGCCGTTCGCCGCGGCTTCGACGCTGCTCGGCATCGGCTGCGGACTGCTCCAGCCGGCGCTGCTCGTCGGTGTCCAGGCGGCCGTCGCGCGGGACGGCCGGGGCGCCGCGACGGCGAACCTGATGTTCTGCCGGGAGCTGGGCCAGAGCCTGGGGGCGGCCCTGTTCGGGGCCCTGTTCAACGCCGCCGGAAACCAGGGCATCGCGGTCGCCGCCGACTGCGCGGCCGCCTGCGGTGACCGGGTCGCCGCGGGCCTGCGGTACGCCTACTTCGCGAGCGCGGGCTGCGCGGCCGCGATGGTCCTCCTGCTGGTGGCCGCGGAGCGGGCGTTGTCAGCCGTTGCCTGGCGGCAGGGGCAACGGGCAACACCTTGATCACCCATTCCGCGTCGAACAGGCTGTTCACAGAAACCGGAACGCCGGTCCGGCAGCAGCCGGGAAACGGCGAACGGCGGGACCGCGGGACCGCGGGACCGCGGGACCGCGAAGCCGCGACACGCGAGATCGCGAAACAGGGAGAGGAGGTGCGGCATGGCCGTCGGATGGACGAAGCGCTTACTCGGCGCCGATTCCGGGATGCCGCCCGCGCTCGCCCTGGGGTCCGTCACCACCGCCATCGGGTCAGGGGTGTTCGCCGCCGGCAGCGCCGTCTTCTTCACCGGGTACGTGGGGTGCAGCGGCGCGCAGGTGGGCCTCGGGCTCTCGGCGGCCGCGCTGATCGCCTTCGCCGCGCAGGTGCCCCTGGGGATGCTGGTGGACAGGATGGGCTCCTGGCGCTGCTGGCTCGCCGCGGTGCTGCTCCTCGCGTTGCTCTTCGCCTGCTATCCGGCGGTCACGGGCTTCGCTTCCTTCCTCGTGGTCGTCGTGGCGTGCACGCTGTGTTCGACACTCGGCGGCCTGAGCCGGGGCCGTTACATAGGTGACGTCCTGGACAAGCAGTCGAGGCTCAGGGCCAGCGCCCGCATCCGGGTGAACGCCAACATCGGTACGGCCCTCGGCATGCTGCTGGCGGCGGCCTGTCTCGCCATCGGTACGCGGGAGGCCTACATCGCGCTTCCCATCGTCAACGCGGCCAGCTACGTCGTCGATCTGGTCCTCATCGGCTTCTTCATGCCGCGGACGGAGCCCCTGCCACGGGACCGCACGCGGACGGGGAAGGCGGCCCTGCGGGACGGCCCGTTCCTCACGCTGACCGTGGTCAACGGCATCATGATGGTGAACGACACGCTGTTCGGCATCGTGCTGCCGCTGTGGGTGCTGCGGCGGACGGACGCGCCGCACGCCACCATCGCGGCCCTGTTCCTCCTGAACACCGCGCTCGTGGTGCTCTGCCAGACACGGGTCGGCCGCAGCGCCGAGACGATTCCGGGCGCTGCCCGCGCCCAGCGCCGAGCCGCCTGCGCGATCGCCGGCGCGTGCGTCGTCTTCGCATCCACCGGCGGTACCTCCGGAGGGCAGACGCTCGGCCTGCTGGCCGCCGGAACGGTGCTCCTGACGGCCGGGGAGCTCCTGGAGGCCGCGGCCGCCTGGGGGATCTCGTACGGGCTGGCACCGGACGACCGCCGCGGCGAGTACCTGGCGGTGTTCGGTCTGGGTCCCCAGCTCATGGACGTCGTCGGCCCGGTCGCGCTGACCGGCCTGACCCTGGCCTGCGGATGGGCAGCCTGGCTCGGCATCGCCGTCGTCGTGCTGGGCGCGGGGGCGGCCGTCGGCCCCGCCGCCGCGTGGGCGCAGCGGCGTACGGCCGCGGCCGCGGCACCACTTCCCCACCACGTGAGACAGGACGTGCAGTGAAGGCATTCATCCTCGCGGCGGGGCTCGGCGAACGCCTGCGCCCGCTGACCGGAGCGCTACCCAAGCCGCTGGTCCCGGTGTTCAACCGGCCGGTCATCGGCCACGTGATCGACGCGCTCTTCGCCGCCGGCTGTACCGAGATCGGCGTCAACGTCCACGCCTTCCCCGACAAGATGACGGCCTACCTGACGGAGCACAGGGCCGACGCGGGCCGGTTGTCGGTCTTCCACGAGGAAGAACTGCTGGGTTCGGTCGGCACGATCCGGCGCTGCCGGGAGTTCTTCGCGGACGGGCCCGTACTGGTCACCTGCGCGGACATCATCAGCACCACCGACTTCGCGGGCCTGATCGCGCAGCACATGCGGCGCCGGCCCGCGGTGACCATGGCGGGGGTCCCGGTCACCGCCGACTGGAGCGGCGACTACGTCGAGACCTCCGACGGGATCTCCGTCCGCTCCTTCTCCTACAAACCGGGGAAACCCGTCGGTGATTCGGTCACCGGCTGTTTCGGAACGTGGATCGCCGAACCGGGCCTCCTGGACGGGGTGGCGGCCGACGCCTTCGACGTGTCACGGGACGTCCTCACCGCGCTGCCGTCCGGCGCCAGGACCATGGACGTCTTCGAGGACGACCGGGTCCGGCTGTGCGACGTCGGGCAGTACGAGCTCCTCCACCTCGCGAACACCAAGGGGATCGAGGGCGTGTTCCGGACCGACCACAGGGCCCGGGAGGCCGCGCCGGGCGTGTACGACCAGGGCGACACCGACCTGGGTCCCGCCGCCGTCGTCACGGGGCCCGTGCTGCTGGGCCGGGAGGTCGTGCTCGGGGACGGCTGCGAACTGTCCGGCCCGCTCGTCGTGGGCCACCGCGCTGTCATCGGCGCCGGGGCCAGGGTCGTCGACAGCGTGCTCCTGCCGGGTTGTGCCGTACCCGACGGCGCGCTCGTCGAGAACACCGTCTACGGCGATCCGGCAGCCGTCTGGCCGGCCATGGTCGCGAACCTCTTCTAACGACCGGCGACCGGCGACCGGCGACCGGCGACCGGCGGCCCCCGAACCCCGAACCCCGTCCATCCGCACCGACCGTGCACAAGCCGTGGGGAAGTTCCATGATTGCGACAACTGACGACGACATACGGGCGAGTTACCGGGCCACCCTCGCGTCGACCGCCGCGCAGGAAGCGCTGCTGGTCGACCGGATCAGAGCACTGACCCTCTCCGAGGAGCAGCCGCGGGAGCTCGCGGAACGCCTTGCGGCGACCCTCGTACGGGCGGTGCGGGACGTCCCGGCGTACCGCGCGGTCGGACTGTCCGGTGAGGACGTCGAGGACTTCGAGGACCCGCTGTCGGCGTTGGCCCGGTTCCCGCTGGTGGACAAGAGCGACCTCAGGGACCGGCTGGCGGACTTCTGCAGCGACGACATCGACCCCGACGAATGCCGGTTCGGCACCACCTCGGGAACCACCGGCATGCCGCTGAAGGTCATCCACAGCCTGGACTTCATCGCGTCCGAGTACGCGGCCGCGCTGCGCAGGAACCGGGAGTCCGGTCTGCCCGGCAGGCGCCGCATCCTCATGCCGATGAAGACGGTCCCCCTGCCGTGGACCGAGTACGAGTCACCTGCGAAGGGGTACTCCGTCGTCGCCGAATTCGGCACCGGGGCCTACGAGGACCCGGCCGAACTCCTCGAACACGTCCGGACGTTCGATCCGGACGTGGTGTACGGGCACCCCTCCGACTGCATGGCCCTGGCGCAGGCCCTCAGGGCGGCCGGCGTCGCCGTGTCGCCGACACTGGTGGCCACTTTCGGGGAATACGTTTCCACCCCCGTTCGGGAATACCTCGAATCGACCTTCGGGGAGGCGAGAGTCGTCGACTTCTACGCCATGTATGAATTCGGCAACATTGCCGTGCAATGCCTCCATGGCGCCTACCATGTCGAGGAAAAAGTGTATGTTGAAGTCGTCGATTTGGAAGGCGCTCCGGTGGCTCCGGGAATTTCCGGGGAAATCGTCGTGACCGGTCTCAACAATGACGTCATGCCGCTGATAAGGTACCGTACGGGTGATCTTGGAGCCGTCGCTTTTTCCGAATGCCCCTGCGGAAAGCGGAGCCAGGTGATCACCGGCCTGGTCGGCCGAGGGTCCGGAGTGGTCTCCTTCGGGGACGGAACACAGGTCAGGCTCAGCGGAGTGACGCGCATCCTGCGCCGCTACCCGCTCCTGCGGTTCCAGATCGCCCGGGAAACCGAATCGGCGTTCACGGTCCGGATCCAGCCCTCCTCGGACTTCGAGGAGGAGATGCTCTCCGGAATGCGCGCCCTCCTGACGCGGGAGCTGGCGGACCGGTCCGTCGCCGTCAGCGTCGTCGGACCCGATGAATTCCTCCCGGACGGCAGGCGCAAGACCGTCGACTACCTCGACCTGCGCCCCGCCCGCTGAAAGCTTGCGGAAATCCACGGATTTCCGCGCCACGCGCCGGCCCCGACCCCTCGGGGAGCCGGTCCATCCATTCCCGGAAGCCGAAGGGAGGTGTCCGCCATGACCAAGCTCGACGCGATCAAGAAGATCCAGGAGATGCGTCTCTGGGAGAGCCGGATCTGATCCCGCTCGCACCGGGCCGGGGCCGTACCCACGGGGGTCGGCCCCGGCCCCTCCGCACCACGAACGACACGTCCCGATCGGAGCAGGAATGACTCGCGAAGGCAGCATCGAGCCCGTCGCCTGGGGGATGCGGGCGCCGGCCGTGCGTTCCCGGGCGCACTGGGCAGCGGAACAGGAGACCATCGGCCCCGGACTGCAGGCAGTCATGCTGTGGGCCCGCCTCTGCGTCGAGTCGGCCGACGGCGCGGTCATCACCGACCAGGACGGGAACCGGGTCCTCGACTTCCAGGGCGCCGGCGGAGTCAACTCGATCGGCCACGCCAACCCCCGCCTCGTCGAGGAGATGACCCGGCAGCTGACCACGTGGACCGCGGGCGCCTTCGGCTCGACGGCGCGGCTGGACATGGTCCGGGCCCTCCAGGAGTACCTGCCCGCCCCCCTCGACCGGATCCAGCTCTACAGCGGCGGCACGGAGGCCGTGGAGGCCGCGCTGCGCCTCGCCAAGTCGGTCACCGGAAAGCACGAGTTCCTCTCCTTCTGGGGCGGCTTCCACGGCAAGACCATGGGGAGCCTCGCCCTGACCACGGGCAGCGCCCGGTCGAAGCTGGGCCCGCTGCCCACCGGCAACTTCAGCGCCCCGTACGCGAACTGCTACCGCTGCCCGCTCAAACTCAGCTACCCCGGCTGCGGGCTGGCCTGCGTGGACAGCGCCCGGGAAGTGATCAAGCAGCAGTCGACCGGCGCCCTGGCGGCGATCGTCGTGGAGCCGGTCCAGGGCCGCTCGGGCAACGTCGTACCCCCGCCGGGATACCTCCCGGCGCTCGCCTCCGTGGCCCGGGAGTTCGACGCGGTGCTGATCGACGACGAGATGATGACCGGATTCGGCAGGACCGGCGAGTCGTTCGCCTTCCAGCACGAACATGTCGTCCCCGACATCGTCACGGTGGGCAAGGGCATGGGGGCCGGCTACCCGGTCTCCGGCGTCATCGCCTCGGCGCAGACCATGTCGGCGGCTCCGTTCAGCGAGCCCAGCGCCAGCTCGTCGAGCTTCGGCGCGTTTCCCATGGCCTGCCGGGCCGTCGCCACGACGGTCGAGATCATCCGGGAAGAGGACCTGGCCGACCGGGCGACACGGCTCGGCAAGCTGTTCCTGGACGCGCTGCGGCCCCTGGTGGACAGCGCCCCGCTCGTTGGCGACGTACGCGGCCTCGGCCTGGCCCTGGGCATCGAACTGGTCGTGGACAAGCGGACGAAGGAGCCCGCCGACGCGGCGACGATCCGCCAGGTCTACCTCGCGCTGCTCGAAGCCGGCGTGCTGGTGATGACGGGCGGCAACACCCTGCGGCTGTACCCGCCGCTCACCGTGGACGAGGACCAGGCCGCCGAGGCCATCGACATCATCTGCCGCACCCTGCGGGCCCTCCCCTCGCCGGCTCCGCGCTCCGGAGGTGCCCGATGAAGGTCGCCCTCGTGGGCTTCGGCACCGCGGGCGAGGCGCGCATCACCGCCTACCGGCCCGTCCCCGACGCCTCGGTCGTCGCCGTGGTCGACCCCTCGCCCCAGCGGCGGGCGCGCGCCACCGCCCTCTCGCCCGGGGTGTCGGTCTACGCCGACATCGACGCCCTGCTCGCCGACCGCGTCGCCGACGTCGTCGACATCTGCGCACCCCCGGTCTTCCACGTTCCCCACGCACGCGCCGCGCTGACCTCCGGGCACCACGTGGTCTGCGAGAAGCCCGTGGCCTTCACCAGCGAAGAGGCACGCGGGCTGGTCACGCTCTCACGGCAGCGGGACAGGCTGTTCTACCCCGTCCACAACTACGCCTTCTCGCCGATGATGGAGGCGCTGGCCGAAGCCGTTCCCCGGGCGGCGGGCGACGTCCCCATGGAGCTGGCGATCGAGATCCTGCGCCCCCGGCACGCCGTCGGCGTACAGGCGTGGCAGGCGGACTGGCGCACCGACGCCGCCGTGGCCGGCGGCGGCATCCTCCTCGACCACGGAACGCACTGCGTCTACATGGCCACCCGCCTGTTCGGGGCCGTCCCCGACAAGGTCGCCTGCCTGATGGTCCGCGACGAGCAGGGAGCCGGGGACCGCGCCGTGGACGTACGGGCAGACCTGCGGCTGGAGTTCCCGAGCGGCATCTGCGAGATCACCCTCAGCTGGACCAGCGAGGTGCGGAGCAACAGGTACCGCCTCGCCGCCGGGCGCAGGACCGTGGAGGTCCGTGACGACCTGGTCGTCACGGACGGCCCCGGCGGACGGGCCGAACGCGGCCTGACCCCGCCCACGGCGAGTTCCACGCACGAGGAGTGGTTCGCCGCGATGTTCGCCGACTTCACCGAGGCCGTCGGCGACCGCGCGCAGTGGGACCGCCCCCTGGACGAGGCGCTGTCCACCGTACGGATCACCGAGGCGGCCTACCGGTCGGCGCGCCAGGGCGGGCTCCCCGTGGGTCTCGGATGACGCCCGGCCTCATGCTGGGCGTCGACATCGGGGGGACTGCCTTGCGGGCCGGCCTGGTACGGGCCGACGGCTCCTCGCCGGTCGCGCTCGTGGACGTTCCGCGCGGCTCCGACCTGCGGGGTCAGCTGGCGGAGATCGCCGACGGCCTGATCGGCCCGGCGGCCGCGGCGGGCATGCGCGTGACGGGCGCGGGCATCGCCGTTCCCGGCCACCTCGACCCCCGTACGGGCCTGGTGTCCTGCGCGCCCGGCGCGGAGGACCTCCTCGGCCTGGACCCGCGGGACATCGACCTCGGCCCGGTGCACGTCACCCACGTGGTCAACGACGCGAACGCCGCCCTGACCGGCGAATGGCTGCACGGCGCGGCGCGCGGCGCCCACAGCGCGCTGGGCGTCTTCGCGGGCACCGGCGTCGGCGGCGGCCTCGTCGCCGGGGGCGCCTTGTTCACGGGCAGCAAGGGAACGGCCGGCGAGATCGGCCACATGCCGATCCTGCCGGACGGCCCCCGCTGTCCGTGCGGCGGCCGCGGCTGCCTCCAGCAACTGGCCTCGGGAACCGCCGTGGCCCGCTGGTACGGCGAGCGCACCGGGACGACGGTGTCGGGCGCCGCCGCCGTCGCCGAGGCTGCCCGAGCCGGAGACCGCCTCGCCCAGGAGGCCTTCGCACGGGCCGGCGAATGGCTGGGCGTGGCCGTCGCCGCCGCCCTCAACCTGCTCAACACCCAAATCGTCGTGGTGGGCGGTGGCATGGCCGCTGCATGGGACCTCTTCGGTCTGCGCCTGACACGCACGGCGGACCGACTCACGATGCCGGCCACCGCCGCGGCGTGCCGGATCGTACCGGCGTCCCTGGGCCGCCGCGCCGGAGTGGTCGGCGCGGCCCTGGCCCCGGCACTCATGCCCGGAACACTCATGACACACGGAACTGGAGATGGTGATGATCGGTGACTCCACGGGCCGCGCCGCCCGGTCGGCCTTGCTGGACGAGGTCATCCGGGACGTCGTGGCCCCCCGGGCCCGCGAGGTCGACGAGAAGGGCCTCTTCCCCGAGGAGGCCGTCCGCGCCCTCGGCGACATCGGCCTGCTGGCCCTCACCATCCCCGTGGAGGACGGCGGAGCCGGGGCGAGCGCGGCCGAACTGGGGGACGTCGTACTGCGCCTGGCGACGGCCTGCGCCTCCACCGCCATGGTCTACGTGATGCACGTGACCGCGCTGAACTCGTTCCTCGCGCTTCCCCGGGGAACGCTGCGCAGCGGCTACCTGTCGCGGATCCGCGAGGAGCGGCTGCTGGTGACCGAGGCCATCAGCGAACCCGGCTCCGGCTCCCAGTGGTGGTCGGTCGAGAGCACCGCCGAACGCATCGAAGGCGGTTACCGCATCGAGGCGGACAAGAGCTTCTCCACCTCGGCCGGCCACGCCGACCTGTACGTCGTCTCCACCCGCACCCCGGGATCCGACAACGACCGCGACCACGCGGTCTTCGCCGTCCGGGCCGGCGAGGGCCGGATCGAGAGCGGGGAGTGGAAGGGACTCGGCCTGGCGGGCAACAGCAGCACCTGGATCACCTTCCGGGCCGACGTGGGGGAGGACGCGCTGCTCTACTCGGGTTCCGGGGGCGCCGGGCTGCGCACGTACAACGAGGCGAACCAGCCGCTCTACCACCTGGGCGTCTCGGCCGCCTACCTGGGCATCGCCACCGCCGCCTACCGGGCCTGCCTGGACCGGATCCGCACCCGCCGGTACAGCGGGAACCCCAGCGGCTTCGGCTCCGACCTCAGCCAGTACCCCATCGCGCGCCGTCACATCGGCACCATGGCGATCCGCCTGGAGGCGACCCGCGGCCTCGTGGAGGGGCTGGCCCGGGCCATCGACGAGGAGCAGGGCCTGGACGAGATGGCCGTGCTGATGACCGCCACCAAGGTGGCCGCGGCGGAAGCGGCGGCCGAGATCGCGCAGGAGGCGATGATGGCGAGCGGCGGAGTGGCGTACTCCCGCGGCTTCCTGCCCATCGAACGGCATCTGCGCGACGCGCTCGCCGCCTCGCTCATGGGGCCCAACGACGACTTCTGCAAGGAACTGATCGGGCGCCTTGAGATCGACGGGTCTTCCTACCATGACCTCTGAGCGACTCCACCTGGCCCGTGAGGTGGCGCGGCGGGCGTCCGCGACTGCCCTCGCCTACTTCTCCCGGCCCCAGGTGCGCCACTGGGCGAAGGACGACGGATCCCTGGTGACGGAGGCCGACCTCGCGACCGAGGAACACGTCCGCCGCCTGCTCGCCGAACTCGCGCCGGGCGAGGAGGTGATGGGCGAAGAGTACGGCGGAACCGCGTCGGACTCCGGCCACTGGATCGTCGACCCCGTCGACGGGACGGAGAACTTCCGCCGCGGGGTCCCCGTCTGGGGCGTCCTCGTCGCCTGGCGGTCGGGCGGCCGGGTGACGGACGCCGCCGTCTGCGCCCCGGCACTGGGGCGCAGCTGGTCGGCGAGCCGCGGACGCGGAGCCCACGACGGCGAGGGCAGGCGGCTGCGGGTCTCCGCGGTGGCCCGGCGGTCCGAGGCGTCCTTCTGCTACGGCGGCGCCCACGAGTACACACCGGAGGGGATGGCCGCCCTGGGCGCCTTCGCCTCGGGTTTCCGCACCGCGTGGGGCATCGGGAACTTCTACGCCCACATGCTGGTCGCGGAAGGCGCCGCCGACGGGGCCCTGTCCGTGGGCACGTCGGTGTGGGACGTCGCGGCGCCCTCGCTGATCGTCGAGGAGGCCGGCGGTTCCTGGTGCGATCTGGAGGGAGGTCACGACCTCATGTCGGGAGCGCTGCTGACGAGCAATGGGCACATCGGCACGACGCTCCTGGACGGAGTCCGGGCGGCGTGCGGACACCCGGGCGGCGTCCGATGACCGCCCCCGAGCCCGGACACGAGATCACCGCGACGAGTTCGGCCGTCGTGTACCGCAACCGCTGGATGACCGTACGGGAGGACCGGACACTGCGCCACGACGGGCGCGAGGGCGTGTTCGGAGTGGTGGAGAAGCCGGACTTCGCGCTCGTCGTCCCGTACGAGGACGGCGGCTTCCACCTCGTGGAGCAGTACCGCTACCCGGTGCGCGGGCGGTACTGGGAGTTCCCGCAGGGCTCCTGGGAGGAGGACCCGGCTGCCGACCCGGTGGCCCTGGCCCGCGGCGAACTGGCCGAGGAGACCGGACTGTACGCCGCCCGCATGGTCCGCCTCGGCCACCTCTTCGAGGCGTACGGCTACTGCGACCAGGGGTTCCACGTCTTCCTCGCCGAAGACCTCAAGGCCGGTGAACCGCGGCCCGAGGACGCGGAGGAGGGGCTGGTCTCCCGGTGGTTCCCGGAGGCCGAGGTCTGGGACCTGATCGCCCGGGGCAGTTTCAAGGACGCGCCGTCGCTGGCCGCCCTCGCCCTGTTCCGGCGCCACCGCGAGCAGGGCTGACACCGCCGGGTGCCCGGCACGGCGGGAGCCCGGCGAGCCGGTCGCGGACCTCCTGTTCGCGGGGGTCCCCCAGGGACTCGTACACGGCCCACGCCTGCAGCCAGGCCTGCCGGGCCTGTCGCGTGCGGCCCTGGAGGCCCCAGCAGATGCCGAGCTGGTGCAGGGCGTGAGCGGTGCCCGCGCGCATCCCGGTACGCCGGTGCAGGTCGAGGGCCTCGCGGTAGCAGGCCTCGGCCTGCGCATGTGCGCCCAGCTCCCGGTGCGCGGTCCCGCGCAGCGTGCAGTTCGCAGCCTCCAGCCACAGCACACCCTCCGCGCGCTGGAGTTCGCGCGCCCGGGCCAGCGTCGCCAGCGCCTCCTGCGGCCGGCCCTGCGCGAGCAGCCCCTCGCCGATCCCGCTCAGGGCCAGCGTCTGGCCCCAGCTGCTGCCCGCGGCGGTGAACAGCGCCAAGGCCCGGTCCATGTGCCCGGCGGCTTCGGCCGCACGGCCCTGGCGCATGCAGGACATGGCGTACCCCACCATCAGGGCTCCCGCGCCGACCTGGTCCCCGGCGGCGGTGAACAGGTCGACCGACCGGCGGTAGTGGCCGTCCGCGGCCGCGTGCCGGCGCAGCCCGGCGTACGCGCTCGCCAGGACCAGCTCGGCGCACGCCTCGGGCACCAGCCCGCCGTCGCGTGCGGCGGCCCTGCGGGCGATGCGCCCGGACTCCAGCTGGTCGTGGTGCTCGTGGCGCAGGAAGAGGAAACCCCACAGCGCGTAGGACAGGTGCCAGGCCACCGGGCTGCCCGCCTCCTGCGCGGTCCGCAGGCAGGCCAGCAGGTTCACCCGCTCGGTCTCGCACCACCGCAGCGCCTCCGCGACGGACGCGAAGTGCGGGGGCTCGTACCCGCGGGGCGGCGCGCCGATCGGCACCCGGTGCCGTCCGCGCCCCACGAGCAGATCGGCCGCGGCCTCCTTCGTGTGCAGGTACCAGGCGAGCACCCGTTCCGTAGCGGCCGCCAGCTCCGCCCCGGACTCCTCCGCCTCGGCGCGTTCCCTCGCGTAGTCCCGCAGGAGATCGTGCATCCGGTACCGGCCCGGCGCCACCTCCGCCACCAGATGCCCGGCCTGCAGCTCGCCGACCAGCCGTGCGGCCACGGCGGGCGGCTCGCCCAGCAGCGCCGCCACGGCGTCCACCCCCGCCACGGCGCCCGGGTGCAGCGCCAGCAGCCGGAAGGCCCTGGCCTGTGCCTCCGGGAGCCCGCGGTACGACCATGCGAGCACCGGACGCACCGCCGTCTCGGCCTCGCCCGGAACGGCCAGCGCGTCCAATCGCTCGCCCGCCCGGCCCAGTTGCTCGGCCAGCGGCGCGGCGAACACGGGCCCCAGCTCCGCCATGCGCTCGGCCGCGATCCGCAGCGCCAGCGGAAGGTACGCGCAGTGCCGCGCGATCGCGGCCAGGACCGCATCGGCGCCATCGGGCCGGGCGGCGGCGTGCGGGTCCGGGTCCGCGGACGGGTCAGCCGCGGCCTCCGTCCCCGCCGGACCGGCCGCCGCAGCGCCCCGGCCGAGCGCCCGGTGCAGGAGGGAGACGGCGTCGTCGGGAGCCAGCGGTCCCAGGGGCAGCCGCAGGGCGCCGTGCCTGACGCTCAGCCCCGCCAGCCGCCGCCTGCTCGTGACCAGCACCAGGCTGCCGCCCGTGCCCGGCAGCAGCGGCGCCACCTGCGCCGCCGACTCCGCGTCGTCGAGCACCACGATCGCCCGGTGCTCCGTCAGGGCGCTGCGCAGCAGCGCCGCCTGCTCGGCCGGCCCGCCGGGCATGTCCTCCGGCGGTGTCCCGAGGCCGCGCAGAAGACCCGCGGCCACGTCACCCGCAGCGGCCGGGACGCCGGCCGGTCCGTGCGCGTGCAGGTCGGCGAAGAGCACCCCGCCCGGGTAGGAGGGGCTCAGCCGACGGGCCATGGAGACGGCGAAGGTGGTCTTGCCGACTCCGCCCATCCCGTCGACCGCGATCACGGCCGGTGCCCGGTGCCGCGCGAGGTGCGCGCGGACGCGCTCCAGCTCCCCGTCCCGGCCCCACATCTCCCCGGCCGCGGGCAGCTGGGCCGGGACGGGACGCCTGCGCACCTCCGGTTCCGCAGCCCGCGCCGTTGCCGGCCCCCCATCCTGCACCTGCACCTGTACCTGCGCCTCGGCCGCGACCAGCCGCGCGAACGTGCCGTCCGTGTCCATCACCTGATCGCAGACCTGCGCGAGTTCCGGGGTGACGGCCCGGGTGCCGTTCTCGACCCGGCTCAGGTAGCTCTTGCTGTAGTGCACGAGCTGGGACAGCTGAGACAAGGACCAGCCGTGCTCCATGCGCAGAGCACGTATCTGTTCCCCGATTAACATGCCGCCTCCAGTGACGGGCCGCCGAGTGCGCGGCCCGACCCGCATACTATGCGGCCCCGACCGCCCCTCCCGGCCCGGCCGTTCCCGGTCGGCCGGATCCCGATGCATGCCACGCCACGGCTCTGACCAGGGAAATGCCGTCCTCCATCGGCTCATCGGTAGTGCAGTTCGTTGTTCCGCCTGCGGTACCGGTCGCGGTGGAACAGCTCGAACGCCACCGCGGGACGGCCGCCGAACCGCTCGCCGGCCGCCGCCAGATTCCGTTCCAGAAAGCCCTGGACGTACGCCTTCGGATCCTCGTCGGTCAGCGCCTCCAGGTACGCGGCATGGGCGAGGACGGCCCGCACCCCGCGGTCCGTCGCCCAGGTGACGTCGACGGCATGGGTCGGATACGGCGAGTTGGCCACCGCCTGCCAGCGCACGCCCTCCCACGGCGCCAGGCCCTCCTGCGCGAACAGGAAGCGGTTCGCCGCGTCCGCGGCGGAGTCCAGGGCCGCACGGCCGACGTTGCGGTGGTCCGGGGTGTTCCACGAGACACCGCGCCAGTGATCGTGGTGGTTCAGCGTCACGATGAGCTCCGGGCGGTGCCGGCGGACCGCGTGGGCCAGGTCCCGGCGCAGTGCCGGACCGTATTCGATCAACCCGTCCGGGTGGTCGAGGAACTCCACCTCCGTCACGCCGACCACCGCCGCGCTCGCCCGCTGCTCCCGCTCCCTTACCTCCCTGGCCCGCTCGGGGTCCATGCCGTCGATGCCGGCCTCGCCCCGGCTGGCCATCAGGTACACGACTTCCTTGCCCTGGTCCACCCAGGTGGCGACCGCCGACGCCGCGGCGTACTCCACGTCGTCGGGGTGGGCGACGATGGCCAGGGCCCGCGTCCAGTCCGTCGGCATTTCCTTGAGCTGCTGCGTCATCACCGTTCCTTGTGCTGGGGGGAGAGGGGTCGTTCGGCCGCCGCTGCGGAGCGGCGGCCCTCCAGTACGGCGCCGATCCGGGCCAGTCCTTCCGTCAGTACGTCCTCCTCGCGGGCGAAAGTGATCCGCACTCCGCGCCGCGCGCCGAACACCTCGGCGGGCATCAGCAGGACCCGGGCCTCGTCCAGCACCCTTCGGCAGAAGGAGAGGGAGGGCTCCGAGCCCGACAGCGCCAGCCAGGCGAAGGGAGTGCCCTGCGGTGCCCGCAGGGCCACCGCGTCCGCGTGCCGGGCCGCCCAGGCGCCCAGCAGCCGGCCCCCGGCCGAGGTCAACCGCCGGTAGCGCTCCAGGTAGTGATCGCGCCGCTCCAGCACCTCGGCCGCCAGCCATTCGGTCAGCACGGAGTTGGAGACGGTGGTGTAGTGCTTGTGGTCCATGGCGGCACGCACCACCTCGGGCGGTCCGCACATCCACCCCGTCCGCAGCCCGGGGAACCCGTACACCTTCGAGACGCCGGAGACCGAGACCGCCCGCTCGTAGCGGCCGAGCAGGGAGTCGGCGGGCAGGTCGGCGACGTACTCCTCGTCGATCAGCAGATGGCTGCCGTACCTGCGTGCGGCCCGTACCAGGACGTCGGCCTCGGCGTCGGTGACGCGCGCCCCCGTCGGATTGCACGGGGAGTTGAGCACCACGACCCTGCAGTCCGGGCCGATCAGCGCGGCGGCCCGGGCCACGTCGGGCCGGCCCTCGCGGGTGGTGCCGACGAGGTCGGTACGGCACCCCATGCGGGTCGGCACCTCCCAGGCCTGCTGCCAGCCGGGGGCGAAGGCCACCACGCGGTCGCCGGGGCGCAGCAGCACGCTGTACAGGAGGTAGAGCGCTTCCTGAGCGCCGTGCGTGATGCCGACCTCGTCCGCGGTGCGCCCGTAGAGCCCCGCCACGAGGGCGCGGAGCCGGTCGCCGCCCCGGTCGGTGCCGTAGTCCAGTACGAGCCGGGAGGGGAAGGGCAGTTCGGCGACGGTGCCGCAGTCCACGTTGCTGTCGCCGAGGTCGATGTCGTACCGGCCCGGCGCGTCCCGGAAGACCCAGTGGCGCATCGGGTACCCGGAGTGTGCTTCGGTGAGCGTCATACGGGCTCCCGGCGGGCGAACCGCTGCCCGAGCCGCGGCGCCCAACGGCCGCACAGCACGGGGCGGACCTCACCGCTGAGCGTGATGCGGTCGTCCCCGTCGACGTCCACGGTGACCCGGCCGCCGGGCATGTGGACCGTGGTCCGGCTCCCGGTGAGTCCGAGCGCGCGGGCCGCGAAGGCGGCGGTGCAGGCACTGCTGCCGGAGGAGAGCGTGTAACCGGCCCCGCGTTCGAAGATCTCGATCCGGATGTTCTCCCGGTCGATGACGTTCAGCAGTTCGACGTTGACCCGCTGGGTGAACAGGGCGTGGTCGCGTACGGCGGGACAGATCCGGCGGGCGAGTTCCTCGTCGGCCCGATCGTCGTCGAGCAGGACGACGCAGTGCGGGTTCGCGAGCCGTACGCCGGTCACGCGCAGGTCGAGACCGGCGGCGTGCAGCGGCTCGCGCAGCAGCGGGCGGGCGGGGCCGGCCGCCCCGACGGCCCGGCTGTCCGTCGTGGCGGCTCCGAGACCGATGCGCACCGTCCCCGGACTCCCGTGGAGGACGTGCACGGGGGAGGGCCCGGCCGGCGAGTGCAGGGTGAACGCGTCGGTGCCGGCCCGGCCGGACTCGCGCAGGTACCGGGCGAAGATGCGCAGGCCGTTGCCGCTCTTCGCGCACTCGGTGCCGTCCGGATTGAAGATCTGCACGCGGAAGCCGTCCTCGGCGGGCAGCGGCCCGTACAGCAGCCCGTCCGCGCCGAGCCCGAAGTGCCGGTCGCAGGCGAGGCGCACGTTGTCCGGGGTGGGCTCGAAGGCGGTGTGCCGCGGATCGACGACGACGTAGTCGTTGCCCAGGGCCTCGTACTTCACGAAGTCGGCGGCGGGGGCGGGGGCGGTGTTCGGCAACACGGCGGCGGCCCCTCAGGCCGCGGCGGAGGTCGTCGAGGACGCCGATGGCACCGTGGGCACCGCGGCCCGCGCGCCTGCCGCGGGCTCCGCGTGCATCGCCGAGCAGCGCTCCAGGAGGGCGTCGAGGTAGTCCTGGGAGGTGTTCAACCGGATCATGGCGCCCAGGGCGATCTCCCGCCCGATCCGCGGATCGGCGTCCACCAGGGGGGCGACGACGTTCTTGAACCACCCCGCGGCATGCCCGGCGTCCACCCCGATGTGCAGGTCGTGGTAGACGATGCCGACCTCGTCCAGGCCGTGCCGCCGCCAGGCGTCGACCACGCAGCGGAAGCGGCGCGGGGCGAGGTACTCGGTGACGCCGAAGTAGCCGACGGCCTTGTAGTAGTGGCGGCGGGAGAGCGCGAGGCAGGCCGAGATGTTGCCGGACACCCCGGCCGCCGGCAGGAAGGTGTCCCGTACGTAGTCCGGATCGGCACCGATCGAAGCCAGTGCCTCACCGAACAGCCTCGTGTGCACCTGCGCCGGGTCGCCGTTGCCCATCTCGTCCCAGTAGTTGGCTGCGATCTCCAGCTTCTCGCCGCCGTGCCGGCCCACCTGCATGAGGGCGAGGATGTCGTCGAAACGCGGATCGAGGTTGGTCTCCTGGGCGAGCAGCAGGCGCAGGTCCTCGGGGCTGCCGTGCTCGGCGAGGTGCCGGTGGTAGAACGGGTGCCAACCGGCCGGGTGCTCGCTCACCGTCTTCTTGAGCCAGCGGACGTACGCGCCTCCCGAGACGGGGTGCCCGGTGACGCTCGCCTCGGATATCCGCCCCAGCTCACGGCCCAGTACGGCCCGCTCCAGCAGGGCGGCCACGTCCCGCAGGATCGGCTGCCGTTCGTGGTCGGCGTCCGTGACCTCGGCGCCGGAGAAGTCCCGTTCGTAGACCAGGGCGAGCGCCGCGTGGAGCTCCTCCTGTGCGGACGGCTCGCCGTCCTCGTACGCCCGGACGGCCAGGGCCCGGCAGGCCTCGGCGAGCCGGCCCCGGAACGGGTAGTCCTCGGACAGCCGGGTCAGCTCGTCGGCGGTGCTCCCGTCCAGCCCCCTCAGCAGGGCGAGCGGGCCGGTGGAGAGCAGGTGGTTCCAGTTCGTACACATGCGGCGGTTTACCGTTTCCTCTCTTCTATCGGACGTCGGCTATCGGACGTCGGCTATCGGACGTCGGCGTCGGCGAGGGCCGCCGCATCGTGTTCGGCGCCGTACCACTTCTCGCTCCAGCGGGAGAAGGCGACGATGAAGATGTCGCGGTGGCCGGGCTCGGCGGAGGCGGCCACGACGTCCGTGACGTCGTGCGCGAGCCGCCTGTCGTCGAGCAGGACGGCCTGGCCGGCCCGCAGGGTGCCGGTCCAGAAGGGCCGCTCCGCGTCCGGTCGCCACAGCCGGGTCTCGCCGCCGCCCACCCGCTCGCGGCGCAGCACGCCGATCATGACGAACTCGTGCCCGTCGTGATGGACGCCCTCGGGGGTGAGCGGGCCGGGCCGGCCGGGCTCGGCGCGGGTGCGGTTCTGGTGCAGGTTGATCTGCCAGTCCTCACCGCGGTCGAGGCCGAACGCCTCGACGCCGATGCCGATCAGCGCGGTGAAGTCGACGGCCACCGGCGGATAGGAGCGGCGCACACCGCCGCCGACCGCGTTGAACTTCTTGAACGCGGTGTAGTCCCGGTGCGGCAGCAGCGCGAAGTCCCAGCCCCCGTCCTCGGCCGGCGACAGCCGGTACTGGGAGAACTTCTTGTGCCGGGTCCCGTGGCCCATGTACGCGTCGACCGGCAGGTCGTCGTAGCTCGCCAGCAGCTCGGCCGGAGCTTCTGGCAGGTCGATCAGGGAGAACCCGGAAGGTCCTAACGACATGGCAACGTCCTTGTTTTCGAACGCCCGGCAGGGGTGGAATTCCGTACGGATTCCATTTCCGGCGGGATGACGAGCCGCAGTCAAATCTCGACGGCCGATCGATGTCAAGGCCGTTGCCAGGACCTTCCGCACCCGGCACCAAGGCTGTGGCGCGCGGAATTCCGCCAAGTCGGCCGGATTTTCCTTCCGTTCGAGGGCCTCGGCGGCGCCGCCGATTTCCCCCGTTGCCAATATCCCGGGCAACGGGCAACACCTTGATGGGCATATCGGATCGTCGTTCCGCCAATTCCCGCACGAGACGCGCCTCCGCCGCGTTCCATATCGCCGAAGGCGTCGGGTGGACGGCATACGATGCCGTCATGTCCGGACCGGTCGCCGTCGCGTACGCCGCCTTGCCCGGCGCGCGGCTGCGGTCCGCCGCGCGACTGGTCCTGTGCGCCTCGGTGTCCTGGTACCTGTGCCTGTGGTGGGGCACGAGCACGGCGCCGGTGCCCGCCGTACTCCCGGCGGTGCTGATCCTGCGCGAGGACGTGTACGCCTGGCCGCGCCTGGGGTGGGAACGCCTGGCCGGGGTGCTCGTGGGCGTGGTGCTGAGCTCGGTCGTGCTGCACTGGCTGCCGGACCCGGCGTGGTCTTTCCCCGCCGTGCTGATCAGCGGCTGCGCGGGCATGTACCTGCTGGGACGGCCGGGAGCGCCCAACCAGCAGGTCCTCATCACGGCCCTCATGGTCTACGCGACCGCCGTTCCCGGATACCCGCTGGCGCGCGTGGAGGAGACCCTGGTCGGCATCGCCGTGGTCGTGCTGCTCGGGCCGCTGCTGTGGCCGCCGGACCCCTACCGCTCGGCCGCGGCGGGACTGGACGGCTACCGGGCCGACGTACGGGAGCTGCTCGGCGCGACCGCCGGCCGGCTGGAGCGGGGCCTGGCTGCGCCGGGGCCCGCGGCGCTGCCCGAGCGGGCGCGGATGTGGCTGCGGCCACAGGCCGCGCAGGACGCGTTCCAGCGGGCGGCGGCCGGCCGGGTGGCGCCGGGCCGTCGGGCGGGCCGGCCTCCGCCGGACGGGCTCGACGGGCGACTGGCCCTCGCGGTCCGGACCGCCCTGACCCTCCAATACTTCGGCCAGGAACTGCGCGAACGGTCCCGGACCGACAGCCCGGTCCGGCCCGCGCCGGGCGCACCCGATGCCCCCGGCGCCCCCGATCCCGCCCTGCTCGCCCTCGCGCCGCTCGTCAGGGCGACCGCCGCCGCCTTGGACGCCGCCCTGCTCGGCCGGGACTTCACGGCGGACCTCGACCGGGCCCGCGCGCTCGACACGGCCCACCGCGAGGCCCACCCCGGCCGGCACGACGCCGTTCTCCGGGCCGGCCTCCACCTCACCCACGAGGCCCTCGCCGACCACCTCCCGGCGGACACGCCCTAGGTCTCCGGGTGGGTCACGCGTGCGTGGCGGCGGTGCCCCGCGCAGGCGGCAGCGGTGCACCGCGCAGCGGATCCGCATGCCCGGAACAGGCCTTCTTGAGCGTGAAGTGCACCTGGAGCGCTCCGGTCCACACGAGGGCCGAGCCCAGCAGGTGGAGCATCACGACGAGCGAGGGCAGGGACGTCAGCGACTGGACCAGCCCCACGACGCCCTGCCCCAGGAGCACGGCGAGGAAGACGGCGACCTTGCGGCGCGCGGCGTCGAAGCCGTCCCCGGGCAGTGCGGCGCGCAGGGATCCGGCCAGCACCAGGACCGCCCCGGCCAGTACGCCGTGGACCACGGTCACGGCCGTCCAGTCGAACGGCATGCGCGCCACGTCGGAGGAGTCACCCGCGTGCGGTCCGGAACCGGTGGCGAGCGTGCCCACGACGACGAGCAGCGCCGTCACCGCGACCAGGGCCGCCGACAGCGACCGGAGCCGCGCGGCGGACCCCGGAGCGAGCGGGGCCGGCGCGCCGTCGGCGCCGGCATCGGCGTACGCCGCGTGCCAGGTGTACACCGCGGCGGTGAGCAGCAGCGTGGCGGCGAGGAAATGCGCGGCGACGATGTACGGGCTCAGCTGCATCCACACGGTCACCCCGCCGACGACCGCGTTCAGCACGACGATCCAGAACTGCGCCCAGCCTCCGCGCAGTACCGCGGGCATCGGCCTTTCCTGGAGGCGCGCGGCAATGACGACCCAGCCCACCACCGCACACAGCGCTCCGGTCAGGAGCCGGTTCCCGAATTCGATGGCGCCGTGCACCCCCATTTCCGCGGTGGGGGCCAGCGTCTCTCCCGTACACATGGGCCAATCGGTGCAGCCGAGACCGGAGCCGGTGACGCGGACGATTCCCCCGGTCACGATGATCGCGATGCTTGCCACGACCGAACCCAGTGCGGCCAGTCTGACGCTCCTCGCTCCGAGCGAGTACCTGCCGGCAAGCCATGAGAGGGGAGTTCGCACGATCAGCCTTCCTCTATTCGCTTTTGACGTGCCGGGGCACGGAACCTCAGCCTACGCCGCACGTTTCCCGGCTTGACGGGGCGTCGCGCGTCGCACCTGTCGCCGGAGTATGACCGGACGGTCACAGGATCGGGTTGCGGGAACGGAGGGCGCGCGGCGTACATCTAGCCGGTCAGCGAGGCTCCTGCGGGGGCCTCGTTCGACGGTATCGGCAAGATCCGGCCGGCAGCCGACCCACCGCGTGAGCGTGTGGCGGCTGCCGGCCTGGGGTGAGCGGCAAGGCGGGGCAGGAATGAAGGCGGTAGCGGTGGCGGGCGGTTCCCCGGACACCCCGGAGACTCCGGAGACGGAAGGGACCGAGGTCCCCGAAGCGGATCCCGGTACGCAGGACACGGCCCCCGAGCAGGCAGAGGCCGCGACTCCGCAGAAGCCCGAGCCCGAGCCCGACGGCGACACGGAAACCGGATCCGAGGAGGACGCGCCGGGCGAGCCCGAGGCGAAGGCAGAAGCCGAGCCGGAGCCGGAAGCCGGGGCCGGGGCCGACCACGCATCAGATTCGGCGGCCGCCGAGACCGCTCCCGGGGCCGACGTCGAATCACAGCCCGACACGGAGGCGGGACCCGAGGCGGAGGCCGACGGCGGGGACGTGCCCGAGCCCGAGACCGAGGCGGAAGCCGGGGCCGGAGCCGACGACGCATCTGATTCGGCGGCCGCCGAGACCGCTCCCGGGGCGGAGGCCGAAGCACGGCCCGACGCGGAGGCGGAGGCCGATGGCGGGGACGTGCCCGAGCCTGAGGCAGAGCCCCACGGCGGGGACGTGGCCGGGTCCGAGGCGAAGGCTGACGGCGGGGACGTGCCCGAGGCGGAGGCAGAAGCCGAGCCCGAGGCCGAGCCCGGGCCTGAGGCCGACAACGCATCTGATTCGGCGGCCGCCGAGACCGCTCCCGGGGCCGACGTCGAATCACAGCCCGACACGGAGGCGGGACCCGAGGCGGAGGCCGACGGCGGGGACGTGCCCGAGCCCGAGACCGAGGCGGAAGCCGGGGCCGGGGCCGACGACGCATCTGATCCGGCGGCCGCCGAGACCGCTCCCGGGGCGGAGGCCGAAGCACAGCCCGACACGGAGGCGGGGCCCGAGGCGGAGGCCGATGGCGGGGACGTGCCCGAGCCTGAGGCAGCGCCCCACGGCGGGGACGTGGCCGGGTCCGAGGCGAAGGCTGACGGCGGGGACGTGCCCGAGTCGGAGGCAGAAGCCGAGCCCGAGGCCGAGCCCGGGCCTGAGGCCGACGACGCATCTGGTTCGGCGGCCGCCGAGACCGCTCCCGGGGCCGGGGCCGGGGCCGAAGCACGGCCCGACGACCCCGACGACACGGAGGCGGAGCCCGAAGCGGCGGCCGACGCCGGGGACGTATCCGAGACCGAGGCGGAAGCCGACGGCGCAGGTCCGGACGGGGGCACGCCTGACGACGAGGCCGACGTGGCCGAGGCCGATGCGGCCGACGAGGCCGACGAGGCCGAGGAGTCCGCAGACCCCGAGCCGGACGACGGCGGGGGCCGGGAATCCCGGCCGGTGCCGTCCTGGGCCCGGGACGGCGAGGCCGACGCGGAGCGGACCAGCCAGTTCGTGGCCCTGAAGGAGCTGGACGCCCCGGCGCGGAAGGCCCCTTGGCCGGGAGCCGTACCGCAGAACCGGCCCGCGGCCGGGGCCGCAACCCCCGCTCCCGCTGCGGCCCCGGCCGCAACCCCCGCCCCCGCCCCGGCCAGGGCCGCGACCCCCGCTCCCGCCCCGGGTCGGGCCGCGGCGCCGCCGGTGGTCGTCGAGCCCACCCGCGAGGTCCCGCTGCCCCCGCAGCCCCCGCTGGATCTGCTGGCCGAGCTCACCAACACGGCTCCGGCGCCGGAGACCCCGCGCCGCACCGCGGTCCGCCGCGTGAAGATCTGGACCCCGATCCTGCTGCTCCTGGCCGGCGCGGTCACCGGCGCGCAGCTGCTGCGCCCGCTGCCCGCCCCGCAGCTCGTCGCGGCCGAGCAGGTGCACGCCCTCGACGGGCAGTTCTCCGTACCGTGGCCCGCCAAGGGCCAAGGCGCCGTGCGCGTCCCCGGCTCGGGCGACATCGGCACCTTCGGCGAGCAGAAGCCCGTCCCCACGGCGAGCGTCGCCAAGGTGATGACGGCCTACGTGGTCCTCAAGGGCCACCCGCTGCGCAAGGGCGACCCCGGCCCCCAGATCGAGGTCGACGCGAAGGCCGTGGCGGACGGCGCCTCGACGCACGAGTCCCGGGTCGAGGGCCTCGTCGCCGGTACGAAGTTCAGCCAGCAGGACATGCTGAAGATGCTCATGATCCCGTCGGCCAACAACGTGGCCCGGCTGCTGGCGCGCTGGGACAGCGGTACCGACTCCGAGGCGGCCTTCGTCGAGAAGATGAACGCCGCCGCCAGGGAACTCGGCATGACGAACACCACGTACACGGATGCCAGCGGCCTGGACGCCGGAACGGTCAGCACGGCCGCCGATCAGCTGAAGCTGGCCGAGGCCGTGATGAAGGAGGAGGCGTTCCGCGCGGTGGTGGCGCTGCCGAGCGCCGATATCAAGCGGCTGTCCACGACGCTCATCAACAACAACATCCTGCTCTCGGCCAACGGTCTGAGCATCCGCGGCATCAAGACCGGGTCCAGCACCCCCGCGGGCGGCACGCTGATGTGGGCGGCGTACAAGTCGGTCGGCGACGAGACCCCGTTGATCCTCGGCACGCTCATGGACCAGCACGTGGACGGCCCGGACCTCAACGGCGAGAACAGCCTGAAGCTCGTGCTGGCCAACAGCAAGAAGATCATCGAGGCGGTGCGGCAGGCGCTCGACTCGGCGCCGGTGGTCCGTAAGGGCCAGACGGTCGGCCACGTGGACGACGGCCTCGGCGGCCAGACCCCGCTGGTGGCCACGAAGGACCTGAACGTGATCGGCGTACCGGGCCAGCAGCTGAAGCTCACCCTGCGGCCGGGTGCCGCTGCGACCCCGCACACCGCGAAGGCGGGAACCGAGGTCGGCGTCCTCACGGTCGGCGCCGGGGAGGGCGCGAAGAGCGTCCCCGTGGCGGTCGGGACCGCACTGGCCGAGCCCTCCTTCACCACCCGGGTCACCCGCCTGCGCTAGCCGGTGTCCGGCGGATCAGGCAACGCCGGTGCCCGGTACGGACATGCCGTACCGGGCGGCGGTGAAGGGGATGGTGTGAGCTGCGAAAGGGCCAGGGCCGGCATCGCGGGCCGCTCGTAGTACGCGTTCACCGGATCGTCCTCGTTCTCCGCCGAGGACAATCCGCGAAGCCGTCGTGGTCGTTCACCTGGGCCGGTACAGCAGGCCGGGCGGGGTTCCCGCGCAGGTCGGTCAAGCCTCCGTCGTCGGAGCCCGGTTCCGTCGCGGCTGGCGCCCGCCGGGGCCGCCCCCGGTGGACAAGGGCGGGCAGTGCCGGACAGGCGCCGACCCCGCAGGGCCTGGAGAGTGGACACCGCCCGGTACGAGCCTGGGGGCCCACCCGTACTCGTACCCGGAGGAACACCAGCCATGACGTCCCGCGCGCTCCGCACCCTGACCGTCCTGACCGCCACCGCAGCCCTCTGCGCCACCGCCTCCCACGCCCACGCCCACGCCCACGCCGCGCAGGGCAGGCTCGTCGCCGACTGGGCCCGCGCCTGGAACGGCACCGAACCCCGGGCGCTCGGCGCCCTGTTCACAGCCGACGGCACCTACACCGACGAAGCCGTGGGCGTCACCTTCCGCGGCCGGGAGGAGATCGCGGGGTGGAAGGCCCGAGCCGACGCGCTGATCGACGACGTCCGCGTCACCGTCCGCGCCACCCGCCTCGACGGCGACCGCATCACCGTCCGCTCCGTCTACTCCGGCCACCTCAAGGGCGCGCCCAAGCCCTTCGCCGTGCCGATGACCACCCTGCTCGACCTCGACGAGAACCACTGCCGCATCGCCTCCGACCAGGACCACTACAGCCTGGCCACCGTTCTCACCCAGTCCGGCCTGCCGGCCGACTGGACCCCTCCCGCCACCTGACGCCGACCGGAGAGGGCTCGGGCGGCGTCGCCCGCCCGCCCTCCCTCGCCTGGCGGGACTGGCCCGCGGAACACCTCCCCGAGCACGTCCGGACCCTCATGTCCGGCACCGTCGGCCAACACCAGAGGCCGCACCCCGCACCCCGCGCCCCGCACCCCGCGCCCTGAGCCGCGGCGCCTACATCCCCGGGTCCGTGCGCCCGAGCGGCAGCAGGTACTGGATCGGCTCGTCGAGGTCGTCCAGGCCCAGCAGCTCGTGCGCCAGGTCGTCCTGCAGGCCGCCGAGCGGAATGGTGGCCAGCCCGAACGCCCCGGCCGTGAGCTGGAGGGTCTGGGCCAGGTGCCCGGCCTCCAGCAGGCCGAGCCGCAGCGCCCGCAGCCCGTAGCGCCGCCGGAGCAGCCCGAGGTCCAGGTGGACCGCCAGCACCGCCGGCGCCTCGTCGATCCCGACGGAGTCCGGGTCCTGCGCCGGGCGCGAGAGGTACGAGGACAGCGCCTTGAGGCCGTCGAGGTCCGGCGCGGGTCCGAGGGCCACCAGCGACCGCCGCTCCGGCATGCAGTGGTACGTACCGGGGGCCAGTCCGGCCACGGAGAGCGCCAGGAGGCGTACCCGGACGCTGTAGAGGGCGCCCGCGCTCGGGTAAGGGCGGTGGTGCAGGGTGCGCTCCGTGCCGTCGGCCAGCGGCCGCCGGGACACGTGGCTCGGCGCGTGGGCGTGCCACAGCACCCCGCCCAGCTCCTCGGCGGTGAGCGGGCCCCGCAGCGCTCCGCGCGCCGAGCTGCGGCGGCGCAGCGCGTCCGCGAGGGAAAGCTCCGGCAACGGGGCCGCGGGGAGCGCCCGTTCCGCCTCGGGCCGGTACTCGGACGGCAGGCCCGGCCGCGCGATGCTCCGTACGGCGGTGTCCTGTGCCCGACCGATCTGGAACTTGCTCTGCTCCAGGTACTGGTAGTCGGCCGCGCGCGGCCCGGCCCCGAAGAAGCCGCCCCCGTCGCCCGTCTCCAGCAGGGCGCGCCCCGCGAGCCGGCACACGGCCCGCTCCTCGTCGGGGGTGACCCCCAGCCGGTTGAACAGCATGTGGAGCTGTGAGGCCCACACCCACAGCCTGCGGTCCGCCCGTCCCGGCGCGTCCGCCCGGTCCGCGCCCGGTACGGCGGTACGCAGCCGGGCGTCGGCCGCCCGCACCTGCCGGGACCACTGCGCGAGCCAGGGATCGGCGGAGCCGTCCTCCAGCCCGGCGCGGACGGCCCGGGCGCGCCGCGCCAGGTTCGTACGCTGGGCCGCGAACACCGTGTTGACCCGGGTGTGGACGGCGGCTCCGGGCAGCGGCCGCACCTCGGCCGCCCAGCGCCAGGAGGCGGCGTGCCGGCGCAGCCAGCCCGCCGAGTCCAGTTCGTCCAGGCCCAGGGCGTACGCCGTGGCGTGGGCGAGGTCCAGGGCGAGCCGCAACCGGTCGGCCCGCCCGGGCACGGCGCGCAGGGCGGCGACGGCGGCGCGCGTCGAGTGCACGAACACCTCCTCGGCCACCGGGAGCGCGGCCGGCCCGCCGTACCGCTCGGTCTCCGGCTCGTAGCGTGCCGCGCGCACCTCCCCGTGCCGGCCGGGGAAGGGGCCGGCCGCGGGGGTCGCCGCGGCAGCCGACAGGGCCAGTTCCGCGGCGAGTTCGTCCCGCTCCGCAGCCGAGCCCCCGAACCTGATCCGCAGATGGGGTCCGCCCTCGTGGTAGCGGATGAAGAACCAGGCGCCGCCGTTCGGCCCGTACCGGCCGTCCATCAGGGGGGCGAGCGCCTGCGTGACGAAGGCGTCGGTGTCCGCGCCGTCGGTGTGCAGGGTCAGGTGCAGGCTCTGCCAGCCCCCCGCCGGGGCCGCGGCCGGACCGTCACCCGGTGCGGGGGCCGCCGTCGTGGAGGCGGGCGCTCCCGCCCCCGCGGGGGACGCGGACGCGGACGCGGACGGGGGCGGGGGCGGGGGCGCGTACAGGTCTTGGGTCATCGGAAGGTCCTCACGGGAACGGGTGCGGGTACAGGGGGAGTTCGTCGTGGCGCAGCGGACGGGCGGCGCGCCCCAGCCGGTGGGGCACCTCCAGCAGCCGGGGCAGCCCGAGCGTGCGGCGGTTGACGTGGCCGAAGGTCATCGGGAGGGTGCCGGGCACGATCACCTTGGCGCAGTGCAGCCCCAGCCGGTCCCGGATCCCGGGCTCGTCCTGCGCGACGACGACCACCTCCAGCCCCTCGGCGGCCAGTCGCGCGACCGTCCCCGCCAGCAGCCGGGTGAGGTCGGCCACCGGCGCGGGAGCGCCCGGCCACCGTTCCTGCCAGGGGACCTCCCGTACGCCGTCGAACAGGAACTCCAGCCGGTGCTGCGCCTCCGGCAGGGTGTTCAGGCCCACGTGGTCGTCGAGGCCGACCACCAGCTCGGGCCGCCACAGCATGGGGCGGAGCCGCTCCGGGTCGCGCGCCCCGCCCGGACCGGCCGGCCGGTGCACGGCGTCCTGGACGTTGGTGACGACCTCCGCCACCGCCGAGCGGATCGCGGCGCGCGGATCGTGGTGGGCTCCGGCGGCCAGGAAGGCGCGGGGGGCGTCGGGGTGGCCCCCCTCGTAGCGGCAGAGCGAGACCACCGCCGGAATGCCGAGGTCGTTGGTGGCGTCCAGCAGGCTCAGCCGGTACCCCATCAGTTCGGCCCGCGAGGCCAGGGCGGTCACCAGCGGGTCTTCGGCGGGCAGGGCGATGCCGGGCAGCGGCGTGCGCGCGTACCACGCCATCAGGAAGGCGTCGCGTTCCGCCACCTCGAACAGCCCGTAGAGCGCGGCCTCCTGGGGGCTGTTGCCGAGCCCGCAGCCGTTCGAGGACTCGTAGAGCACCCGTGCCCGGCCGGGGCCCGGGGCGAGGTCCCAGTAGGCCACGTGCTCGGGCACCGCCCGTGCCCGGCCTTCGGTGAGCGACCAGCCGTACACCCAGTCCAGCTCCAGGTCGGCGTGGTACGGGACGGTCCGGGTGGCGGGGTGCCCCCGGTGGGCCGGATCGGGCAGACCGAGCCGGGCGGGGTCCACGGCGGCCTCCGGGCCCAGTTCGGCGAAGGACGCGCGCAGGACGGTGCGCCGGCCCAGCGGGCGCATGCCGGCCAGCCGTTCCACGCCCTCGAACAGCGCCACCCGCTCGCTGGAGCGGAAGTCGGCGGAGCGCCCGTATCCTCCGTCGTCGACCAGGCGGCCGTCCGTCACCCAGGCGGTGGTGAGGGCGAAGGCGGAGTCCTCGGTGCGGAACAGGCGGCGCACCGGGCCGAACCGTTCGTCGTACAGCTCGGCCCGCAACCGCTCCGCTCCCGTACGGTCGTTGGGGCCGCGCAGCACCGACGGGTCGGGCAGCGGCCGCGGCGCGTCCGTGAAGCCGCCCGCCGCGGGGGAGTCGGCCGGCAGCGGACGGCACACCGGGCAGCCGCCCACCGGGCGGATGTGATGGGTGGACCAGGTGGCGCGGTGGCCCTGGACGATGTGGACGGTGGAGGGCGTCGCCCCGGCTTCCGCCCCTGCCCCGGCTTCCGCCCTTGCCCCGGCTTCCGCCCTTGCCCCGGCTTCCGCCCTTGCCCCGGCTTCCGCCCTTGCCCCGGCTTCCGCCCTTGCCCCGGCTTCCGCCCTTGCCCCGGCTTCCGCCCCTGCCTGCGCCTCCGCCCCTGCCTCCGCCTCCGTCCCCGCCCGCGCCTCCGTCCCCGCCTCCGGGGCGGGCCCGGGCTCCAGAAGGGCGGCGGCGAGCAGCAGGGCCGCCTCCGCCATGGCCGGCGTGCCCGTGCCGCCGAGTGCCAGCCGGGGGCTCTGCCAGGGCACCCTGCCACCCGCGGTGGCCAGGCGCCGGTACTCGACGCACGCCAGGCACGCCCGCATCGCGGGCTCCAGCACGGGGCCGATCACCGTCAGCGCACCGTCCTCGCGCACCGGCACCAGGCGTACGGGATGGGCCGTCGCGTGGCGGCTGAGCTGCTCCGCCAGCTCCAGGGTCCAGGAGGTGAGGTGGACGATGGCGGCCCCGCCGGTGGTTTTCAGCGCCGCCGCCGGATCCAGGACGGGTACGGAGCCGGCGACCGCGGCCCCCATCGCACCGCCGGCAGCCGCCGTCCCCCCGTCCGCCCCGTTCGTCGTGATCGCGCCCATCGCACCCGTCGCACCCATCGCGTTCATCGCGCTCCTTCCCACCCGGCCAGAACGGTGAATCCGCAAGCCCGCAGGGCAGCCAGGACCGGCCCGCCGGATCCGGCCGCTCCGCCGCCGACCGGGTCCGCCCCACCCGGCGGCTGCCAGGGCTCGGGGCGCACTCCGGTCAGCCGGGCCAGCGCCGCGCACAGCTCCGGCTCCCGCCGGGTGATCCCGGCCAGCCAGCGGTCGGTCCATCCCTCGTCCGTCCAGGCCGCCGGCTCGACTCCCGCAACGGCGAGCGGCGCCTCGGCCCCGCTGAACGCGGCGTGCACGGCCCCGGCCGGACCGTGCCGGGCGGCCATGGCCCGGGTCACCGCGCCGAGCGCGGCCAGCGCCGCGGCGTCGGCGGCCGTCGCCTCCACGGCACGGGCGGCCACCCCCGCGGTCCCGACCCGGCCCTCGGGGTCCCGTACCACCGCCAGATAGGCCCGCTCCGCGGTGAACCGGCGAACCGTCATCTCCACCGGAAGTTCCAGATGCCGGGTCAGCACGGTCCACCAGTGGCGGGCTTGCGGATGCTCGCGCCATTCCTCCTCGCCCAGGACGTAGCCGGGGCCGGCGGGACCCGCGGCGGCGAGGGCGGCCCGGCGCAGGGCCCGCCCCAGGGCGTGTCCGGGGCCGGCGCCGACCGCCACCGGACCCGGCAGCCCTTCGCCCAGGTGCAGTTCCGCCGCACGGCACGCCGCGGAGAGCCGGGCCAGGTCCGTCCGCGGAGCCCCGGCCATCAGGGGCCCGGCCACCGAGCCGCAGACCGCGAGCGCGGCGGGCAACTGGGGCAGGTCCCCCGCCCGCGGTGCGTCGAGCACTCCCAAGTACGGGTCGCCCAGCGCCCCGACACGGCGCAGCGCCTCGGCCAGGTCGCCGACGGGGGCGGGGGAAGGGGACCCGGGGTCGGCCGGCCCGGTGACCCAAGGGCGGTAGGAGGCGTGCGGCGGGCGGGCCTCGGCGACCAGTACGGCGGGAAGGTCCGGGAGCAGGTGCGGGTCCTCCTCCCGCCCCGCCGGATCGGGCAGACCGGCGGCGGAACACAGCAGCCGCTGCGCCGCCGCGCCGGCCAGCAGCGCCGTCAGCGCCGCCGCTGCCCCGGCCTCAGCCCCGCCGGGCAGGGGTACGGGTACGGGGAGCGACCCGGTGTCCGCGGTGCCGGTGCTGCTGCCGGAGTCGCTGCCGGAGTCGGTGCCGACGCCCAGGCGTACGGCGATCGACTCGGCGTCCGTACGCGTCCGTTGCGGCTCGGCCGGGGCCGTGACGAACCCGCCCTCGGCGGTACGGGCCACGGCCACGGCCACCGGCGGAGTGCCCGCGACCGCCACCACGCGCTCGGACGGCAGTCCCGTGTCCCGGTACACCCGCGGCGGGGTACCCGCGCGCTCCAGGACGCCGATCAGCGCCGTCGCGAGCGGCCCGCCGGGATCGGCCGCCGCGACCACGGGCCGTGCGGCGGCCAGGGCCGCGGCCGCGCTGGCCGGCCGGTGCGCGGAGGCCGCCAGCCAGGCGGCGGGCCCGGCCGCTCCGGTCGGATGCTCGGCGAGCAGCAGATCGTGCGCGTGCAGCTGCGCGGTCAGCGCGGTCAGCGCGGCCTCGACCCGTGGATCGGCCGGATCGAGGCGCGCCCGGCCGGTCGCCGGGTCGACGTACCCCTCCGCGCCCTCCGCGAACTCCCCGTCCTCCCCGACCTCCGTGCCCGAAACGTCCTCGGACCCCTGGCCGAACCGCTCGGACAGCAGCTCCCACAGGGCGGGCAGCGCCCTGCTCCCTTCGAGCGTCACGCTCCCGTCCCGGCCGCGCAGGTGCAGACCCTCCCGCAGCGGAGTGACCGCCACCCCGGGCCGCAGCCGCAGGCGCGGCCGTCCGGCGGCGCTCACGGCGTCCCCTCGACGGCGGCGATGACCTCGTCGACGCGCGCCTGCCACCGGTGCCCGGTGAGTTCCGGCACGCTGCGCACCACGAGGTGGGCGGCGAGGTAGCGCTCCACGGGCCGGACGTCGCAGATGGTGAGGAGCCGGTACAGCCCGTTCGTACACGCCCGGTAGACCATGTAGTCGGGGCGGGTCCACATCGTGCCCTGCGGGTCCGAGCGGTGCAGCCGCCGGTGGAAGTCGCTGTACCGGGTCCGCACCCGCCGGTCCCAGCGCTCGACGGTGGCCCGGTCGCCGAGCGCCGCGGCCCGGTCCAGGTACTCCGCACGCACCCCGGTGAAGTCCGCGCCCGCGCGCAGCCGTTCCTCCGTGATCCGCCAGGCCCCTGCGGACCAGTCGGCCCATGCCCGCTCCCAGCCGGTCGCACCCCCGCTCGCGATCCGGCCCACCAGCGCCGAGATCCGCTCGCCCGCCGCGTCCCAGCGGCGGTCGAAGGCCGCCCGCATCCGCCCGTCGCGGTCCTCTTGGACGAGGAAGTCCTCCAGGTGGGAGACGTACGAGTAG
The DNA here is from genome assembly GCF_044455885.1 of Streptomyces sp. NPDC051109. Lineage (NCBI taxonomy): Bacteria > Bacillati > Actinomycetota > Actinomycetes > Kitasatosporales > Streptomycetaceae > Streptomyces > Streptomyces sp. NPDC051109. The sequence continues at coordinate 4,133 of NZ_JBITFF010000017.1, read as the reverse complement.
TGGCCGCCGACCAGCCCTTCCGGGTGCGCGGCCGCATGGGCCGCGAGGGCCGACACCACGAGTTCGATCCGGGCGGCGGAGGTGTCCGAGCGCTCGCCGAGGAACGCGGTGCCCGCCTGGAGGGCGGGCAGGCCCAAGGCCAGCAGCTCCTCGCGCAGCCGCACCCCGTCCGGGCCGATCAGCGCGTTCAGGGAGGAGAGGTCCACCGGCTCCACTCGCACGGTGTTGTCGGGTACGAGCGGACCGTACGGGGGCGGTATCAGCTCCGCCCGGCCCGCCGCCGCGGCCTGCGCCAGCAGGCGCTCCCCGTCGGCGGCGGCCCGCGAGGGGTGCGAGGCCGCGCGGGCGCGCAGCTCGGCGGCGGTGCGCTCGGCGGCGGCGGCCACCGCCCCCGGGCGGCCGCGCAGGCGCAGCCGCAGGTGCGGGCCGTGCAGCCAGTGGCGTTCGACGTGGGCGGTGAGCCCTTCCGCGGCGGCCCGGCGGGCGAGGGGCAGCACGGCTTCGCGCAACAGGGGCGCCTTGACCGGCTCGTAGTGGTGGACGACCACGTCGAGGGCGGTGGCGGCACCCGGGGCGGGCGGGGCGGCGGTGTCCGGGCCGGTGGCCGGGGCGGTCATGGGTTCTCCTCGGCGGATGACGGGCGGGGTGGCGGCGGGGCCCGGCGGGCCGGGCGGCCGCAGCGGCGCGGGGGACATGGGGGACACGGGGGACACGGGCGGCACGGGTCGCACCGGGCTCAGTCCGGCCGGGCGGGGCGTGCGGGCCGGTAGGTCTCGGCGATGAGCTCCACGGCACGCCCGGGCCGGCTGCGGCCGCCGAAGACGGGCAGCGACTCCTCCAGCACCACTCCCCGCGGATGGCGCGCCAGCCAGCCGGGGAGGCAGCGCAGGTGCAGGGCGCTGCCCAGGTCGAGGGCCTGCGGCTTGGGCGCGCGCAGACTCCGTACGAAGTCCTCGGCGGGCCGCCCGGCGGGAGGCTCGGGCACCGGGTGCAGGAACAACTGCTCCGGCAGTCCCAGCAGAGCCCGCCACCGGGCCGCCGCGGCGGCCGGGATCGCGCCGGGGTCGGCCGCGAGGTCGGCGCGGAGCTCGGCCAGCACCCCGGCGGGCAGGTGCCAGCGGCGCCGGGCGAGCACCGCACGTCCGTGGCGCAGCCGGGGGGTCAGCCGCACCTCGCCGCCGGGGACGGCGAGGGTGCGGCGGGGGAGGAGCCGCCGGAAGTCCACGACGCCGCCCGGGTGGTCGCACAGGAGCGGCGCGAGGCGCTGCGGCAGCATGACCGGGGCGAGGAAGCCGAGGTAGAGGACGTCGAGGGGTTCGCCGGTGGCCCGCAGCCGGAGACGGAGCTGGTCGGAGTCCAGGTCGTGGACCAGCTCCACATCGGCCTCGGCGAGCGTGCTCCGACAGCGGTCGGGGCCGATCTCCGCGCCGACGAGCAGCGGATGGAGATTGGCGTTGAAGCCGCCCACCGGCCGGATCTGGGCGGCCCGGGCGCCGTTGCCGAGCCCGCGGCGGATCTCGCGGGCCACCTGCTCGGCGGCGCCGCTGGGGAGGTCGTCCAGGAAGCGGCTGGTGAAGCGGCCCCAGCCGCCGTAGACGTGGTTGACGCAGAGCAGGCCGCCGGGGACCGCGCCCCCGGGGCCGGCGGCGGTCGGCTCGGCGCTCTGGACGAACCACGAGTAGCTGAGCGGGCGGGCGGCGGTCCAGCCGGGCAGCCGGGCCGCGAGCCCCCGTACCTCCTCGGCGGGCAGGACGACCTCCTCGGCCCAGCCTCCGGGTGCGGCCGCCACCGCGCTTCGTGCCAGATCGGTGAACTCCTCACGCAGTGCGGCCAGTTCGGCCAGCTCGGAGGAGAGTCCCGGGTCGCCGGACGGCCGGACGGCGAGGCGCGCGGCCTCCTCCCACGCGGCGGCGGTGTCGGCGCCGAACTCCCAGGGGGCCGGGCAGGTCCCGCCGCGCCCGTAGCGTGCGACGAAGCGTTCCAGCGCGGCCCGCCGCATCAGGTGTCCGAGGTCGAACAGCTCGGCCAGGGCGGTGAGTTCGCCGAGCACGGCCCGGTCCGCGCCGGTCAGCCGGCCGGTGGCGGTCGCATGTCCCGCGGCGATCACGTCCTCGGAGAGCACGTTCAGCGGGGCGGCGTCGGCCGGCACGGGCCGGCCGGCGTCGGCCAGCAGCCGGCGCCAGCGGTCCGCCAGGTCGGCGAGCAGGGCGGGCCGCTCCTCGGCCCGGGTGTCCGCGAACCCGGCGGTGTCGGCGGCGAGCCGGTCCATCCGGTCGGCCAGGGCCGCGTCCTCGGGCCACCGGCGCAGCCATTCGGCCAGCGCACGCAGCGGGTGCGGGTGCTGGGGATCGACGGGCTGCACGGGCACCAGCAGCCCGCCGTCGGTGAGCTGACCGAGAAAGCGGCCGACGGCGGGGTCGGTGCGGGGGCGGCCGAGGGCCGGACCGAGTCGGTCCGCCAGCTCGTCGAGGGAGGCGGGCGCGGCCGCGAGCACGTCCAGCGCGGTCAGGGCGGGGCGGGCGGCGAGCTCGACCGTCTCCTCGTGCGTGACGAGGTACCGGCCGCCCGCGAAGACCGCGTGGTCCCGCATGTACAGGGCCCGCCCGTCGGCGCTGTGCCGCGCACCGCTGGTCATGCGGTGGGCGAGGCCCCGGCGACGGCGCGGTTCGTCCAGCAGCGCGGCGACGAGCGCCTCGACGAGTGTCCGGTGCTCCCGCACCACGGACCGCAGCGGAGGCAGCGGAGGCAGCGCCGACGGAGCCGGTACCGGCCCGGCCGAGGGGTCCGGGCCTCCGGACCACCCCACGGCGGTGAACCAGGACAGCGGACTGGTCTTCGTGCTGGCGCGCAGGGCATGCCGCAGTACCGAGGCCTCCTCCTTGCGGGCCCTGCGGCCGCCCTCGTCCCTGGCGGCCCGGGCCACCGCGCGCAACAGGTCGGCACTGCCGAGCGCGACGGCCCGGGCGAAGCCGGGGGAGCGGCACAGCTGCGCGAGGGCGGAGCGCTCGGCGGTCAGGGCCTCGGGGGCGGCCGCGGCCAGATCCGTCAGGAGTACGTCGCGCAGCTCGCGCAGACCCAGCCAGGTGCCGAGCCGGGGCACCCGTACGGGCAGGTCACCGAGGCGGGCCAGCAGGGCGGGGCGGGGGACGCGGCCGTTGTGCAGCGCCCGGCGCAGCGGGAGCACCACCTGGCGGTGGAACTCCTCGTCGTGCCCGGGCCGGGAGGAGAAGAGGTCGTCGCACAGGGCCGGACGCAGTGCGTCCTCCTGTGCCGTGAGGGCGGTGAGCCGGTCGAGCAGGATCCGTACCGGCGCGGCCGCCTCCGGCTGCGCGGGGTACGCCGTCACCGTGGTGCGGACCAGCGCGTACGGGGCGGTCCCCGGCACGGGCGCGACGTGTTGCGCTGCGGCTGGCTGGGCGGGGTGCGGCAAGGCGGGCTCCCGTCGTGCGGTGTGGGCCTGTGAGCTGTCCTCCGGCTCGGGCCGCCGGCCGTGGCGGCCGGCCCGGGTGGGCCGGCCGCCACGGGAGCGGCCTCGTCACAGCCGTCAGACGACGGGCGTCTCCACCTGCGGCTGGGCGCAGGAGGACGAGCCCTGACAGGAGCAGGAGCCCCATGAGGCGCCGTTCTCGGGCAGGGCGGCGGTGTCGCTCAGCGCGGTGACGGTCAGCTCGCTGAGGTCGAGGTCCAGGTCGAGATCGAGGTCGTTGTACCCGGTGGTGGCGGAGTTTTCGGACATGCGGATTTCCTCTCGTTTCCGGGGATTGCGGAGCCGCGAAGACGGTGTGCGCGGGGCATCCGAAGGAGCGTCGCGGTGCACCATGAGTGTCAGCGCCGTCACGGACCGAAGGCAATCGCGGTGTCAGGTCGGAACGGCAGGGCCACCTCCGCGCCGGCGCCGCCGGCCCGGTCCCACCCGTGCGACCTGACGCGGGCTGGGCGGCGGGGCGTGCGCTGGGGGTGGAGCGGGTAGTGCGGAAAGCGGCGTTCGAGGTGCCGGTTTCCTTCGGTTCGCGTTGAAAGTGGCCCCGACCACACACTATTTCGCGTAGCGAACCGGTACGGAAAGTGACATTCGGGGCGTTTCCCGGTGACCCGCCCCACAGGACCCACGTCACATACGACACGCACTAGTA